>NZ_JBLRWA010000006.1:0-341859 GCF_048159585.1 Kitasatospora sp. SC0581
ACCGTTGGCAGTCTGAAAATCACCCGTCACGCCCCTCTCCGCGGCCACCCCCTGCGCCACCCCCTCCCGCAGCGCGTCCCTCTCGCTAGAGGGGAGGGGCGGGTGGGTGGGGGTGGGGGAGGGGGCCCTGGTGCGGGAGGTGGGGGGTGAGGCGGGTGGGGTGGGTGTGGGGTGGGGTGGGGTGGGTGTGAGGGGTGGTGGGTGGGGGTCAGGTGGTGGTGATGTCGGCGAGGGTGCGGAAGACGAGGGCGGTGGAGGTGGCGCCCGGGTCCTGGTGGCCGATGCTGCGTTCGCCGAGGTAGGAGGCGCGGCCCTTGCGGGCCTGGAGGGGGATGGTGTCGCGGGCGCCCTGTTCGGCGGCTTCGGCGGCCGCTGCGGCCGCTGTGGGGAGGTCGGCGCCGGTGGCGGCTGTGGCGCGGAAGGCGGCGACGGCCGGGGTCCAGGCGTCCACGATGGTCTTGTCGCCGGGGGCGGCTTTGCCGAGGAGGCGGATGGCGTCCAGGCCGGCGGACAGGGCCTCGGCGACGGCGGCCGGGCCGGCCGGGTCGGGCAGGGCGGCGCCGATGGCGCGGAAGGCCTTGCCGTAGAGCGGGCCGGAGGCGCCGCCGACCTTGGAGATGAGGGTGGTGCCGGTCTTGGTGAGGACGGCGCCGGGGCCGGCGGGCTGGAAGCCGTCCAGGGCGGTCAGGGCGGCGGCGAAGCCGCGTTGGAGGTTGCTGCCGTGGTCGCCGTCGCCGATCGCGGAGTCCAGGTCGGTGAGCCGGGCCCGCTCCTTCTCGACGGCCGCGGCGATCGCGCGGACCCAGGCCTCGGCCAGCGGGGTGTCGAAGTCCATCGTGCGTCCTCCTCAGGCCCGCTTGAGGGCGGGGGTGTCGACCGGGGCGTCCCAGAGTTCCAGCAGCTCGGCGTCGGCCTTGGTGAGGGTGAGCGAGAAGCCCGCCATGTCCAGGCTGGTGACGTAGTTGCCGACCAGGCTGCGGGCCACCGTGATGCCGCGCTCGGCGAGCCGGGCGGCGACCTCGCCGTAGACCACGTACAGCTCCAGCAGCGGGGTCGCGCCGAGGCCGTTGAGCAGGGCGATCACCTCGTCGCCCGGGGTCAGGTGGTGGTCGGTCAGGATGGTGTCGACCACCTCGGCGGCCAGCTCGCGGGCCGGGCGGAGCTTCTCGCGCCGGCGGCCGGGCTCGCCGTGGATGCCGACGCCGACCTCGATCTCGTCCTCGGGCAGGTCGAAGCCGGGCTTGCCGGCGGCCGGGACGGTGGCCGCGGTGAGCGCGACGGCGAAGGAGCGGGAGGCGGCGTTGACCCGCTCGCCCAGGGCGGCCACCTCGTCCAGCGGGGCGCCGCGCTCGGCCAGCGCGCCGGCGGTCTTCTCGACCAGGACGGTCGCGCCGGTGCCCCGGCGGCCGGCCGTCCAGGTGGAGTCCTCGACCGCGACGTCGTCGTTGACCAGGACGGTGCGGACCTCCAGGCCCTCCTCGGCGGCGAGTTCGGCGGCGAGCTCGAAGTTCATCACGTCGCCGGTGTAGTTCTTCACGACGAAGACCACGCCGGCGCCGGTCTCCACGGCCTTGGCGGCGGCCAGCATCTGGTCCGGGACGGGCGAGGTGAAGACCTCGCCCGGGCAGGCGGCGTCGAGCATGCCGGGGCCGACGAAGCCGCCGTGCAGCGGTTCGTGGCCGGAGCCGCCGCCGGAGATCAGCGCGACCTTCGGGCCGGCCGACCGGGCGGCCCGGGTGATCACCCGGTTGGGGACGTCCACCGTCAGCTCCGGATGGGCGGCGGCGATCCCGGCCAGCGCGTCCTCCAGGACGCTCTCCGGGGTGTTGATCAGCTTCTTCAACGCTCTTCGCTCCCTTGGTGACCTGGGTGACCTGGGTGAGGACGCCACGGCCGGCGACGCCGTAGCCCCGACGCTACGCCAGACGGGGGTGGTGGGCACGGGGTGCGACACGCGGGATTCCGATCACTCTCCCGGAGTACCTGGTTCCGGCCGTAGGGTCGGCCGCATGAGTGAGAACGTGGGCATTGTTCTGGTCTCGCACAGCGCCCGGCTCGCGGAGGGGCTGCGCGAGCTGCTCGGCGAACTCGCCTCGGACGGCGTGCGGGTGGTCGTCGCGGGCGGCACCGAGGACGGCGGGCTCGGCACCAGCTACGACCTGATCGCCGGGGCGATCGCGCGGGCCGACGCCGGGGCGGGCGTGGTCGTGCTGCCGGACCTCGGCAGCTCGGTGCTCACCGCCGTCACGGTGCTGGAGGACGAGCCGCGCCCGGGCGTGCAGCTGGTGGACGCGCCGTTCGTGGAGGGCGCGGTGGCCGCCGCCGTCACCGCCTCGACCGGGGCGGGGCTGGCCGAGGTGGTCGCGGCGGCCGAGGACGCGCGCGGGTTCCGGAAGCTCTGACGGACCGGTGTCCGGGCGTCGTCCAGTGCCCGCGGCTCACTTGGCGTCCGCGTAGCAGTCCACCACCGCCGTGCTGAGCGGGAAGCGCACCGGGGTGTCGCCGAACACCAGCCGGCGGGCCTCGTCGGCGGCCTCGGCGACGGCGGCGGCCACCTCGTCGGCGAGGTTGGCCGGGGTGTGCACGATCACCTCGTCGTGCTGGAAGAACACCAGGTGCGGGCGGTCCTCCGGGCCCGCGGCGGGCAGTTCGTTCAGCCGGCGGCGCAGGGCCGCGAGCAGGGCCAGCGCCCAGTCGGCGGCGCTGGCCTGGATGACGAAGTTGCGGGTGAAGCGGCCGCGGGCGCGGGCGGTGCGGCCGCCGGCCTCGCCCGCGCCCTCGCCCTCGGTGAGGTCGAGGAAGTCGGCGGAGGCCGGCGGGCAGACCCGGCCGAGCCGGGAGGCGACCACGCCGCCGTCCTCGCCGGTGCGGGCGGCGGCCTCGACGTAGCCCATCGCGGCCGGGTAGCGGCGGTGCAGGGTGTTCAGCAGCGGGCCGATGTCGCCGCTGGTCTGCCCGTACATGGCGCCGAGCAGGCCGAGCTTGGCCTTGTCCCGGTCGCCCTGGAAGGCCTGGGCGGCGAGCGCCTCGTACAGGTCGCCGCCGGCGGCGGTGCGGGCCAGCCCGGCGTCCTGGGAGAGCGCGGCGAGCACCCGGGGCTCCAGCTGGGCGGCGTCGGCGACGACCAGCAGCCAGCCCGGGTCGGCGACCACGGCGCGGCGCAGGATGCGCGGGATCTGTAGGGCGCCGCCGCCGCGGCTGGCCCAGCGGCCGGAGACCACGCCGCCGACCACGTACTCGGGCCGGAACCGGCCGCCGCGGGCCCAGGCGTCCTGCCAGGCCCAGCCGTGCGCGACGTGGATCCGGGACAGCTCCTTGTAGCGGACCAGCAGCTGCGCGGCCGGGTGGTCGACGCCCTTGAGCTCCCAGGAGCGGGTGGAGCCGAGCTGGATGCCCGCCTCGGCGAAGGCGCGCAGCACCTGGGTGTGCGAGTCGGGGTTGAACGGCTTGGCGCCGAGGGCCTGCTGGAGGTCGACGGCGAGCTCGGCGAGGACCCTGGGCTGGGTGCCGGGGACGGTCGGCCGGGGGCCGAGCAGTTCGGTCAGCAGCCGGTCGTGGACGTCGGCCCGCCAGGGCAGCCCGTCGTGGGCCGTCTCGGCGGCCACCAGGGCGCCGGCCGACTCGGCGGCGACCAGCAGCCGGAAGCGCTGCCGGGCGGCCGGGTCGGCGATGGCGGCGATCCGGCGCTGCTGTTCGGCGTGGACGGCGACCACGGCCTCCAACGGGTCGGCGCCGGGCGGCAGTTGCAGCCGGTCGGGGGCGAACAGGGTGTCCTGGCCGTCGTCGGCGTCGGCCAGGCCGGGCTCGGGCAGGTCCGCCGGGACGGGCAGGTTCCGCAGCCGGGCCCAGGCGGCGCCGAGCGAGCGCGGCGCCCCGAACCGGCCCTCGTGCGCCAGCAGCAGCGCCTCGACCAGCCGCAGGTCGTGGCAGCGGGCGAGCCGGTCGGGCAGGCGCGGCAGCAGCGGGGCGTACCCGGAGTCGGCGGCGGCCCAGACCCAGCGCGGGTGGTCGGCGGCCTCCCGGGCGGCGACGGCGGTGGCGAGGTCGCGGACGGCCTCCGGCGGGCCGAGCGGCCGGCCCGTGTCGTCCAGCGGCTGGAGCCGGCCGCCGGGGCCGTGCGGATCGGGCGCGATGGCGGTCCTTGGTGCCACGGGGGCTGCTCCTCTCCGGCGCGCGGTCGGGCGTGCGGGGACGGGTACGGGGACGCGGGCCCGCGGACGGGCACGCCGCGGCCCGCGACCGACGGGCCCGCGCGTCGACGTTAACGGGTGGGTACGACAACGGGCGGCACGCGGGCCCCGCGAGGGGCGGCAAAAGCACGTGGGCAGGGCCGGGGACACGGCGTAGGGTTCGCGAAATGACCGTGAACCCGTTCTTCCAGGCCAGCCCGCTGGTCTACGAGCTCCCGCCGTTCGCCGAGATCCGCGAGGAGCACTACCTGCCCGCGTACGAGCGGGGGATGGCCGAGCAGCTGGCCGAGATCGCGGTGATCACCGCGGACCGGAGCCTGCCGACCTTCGAGAACACCCTGGTGGCCCTGGAGCGCTCCGGGGAGCTGCTGCGCCGGGTCGACGCGGTGTTCCGCAACCAGTCCTCCTCGGACACCACCGACGTGCTGGACGAGGTGGAGGCGAAGGTGAGCCCGCTGCTCGCCGCCCACCACGACGCGATCCACCTGGACCTCGCGCTGTTCGCCCGGATCGAGGCGCTGTACGAGGACCGCGCCGGGCTCGGCCTGGACCCGGAGTCGCTGCGCCTGCTGGAGCGCCGGTACACCGCCTTCGTGCGCTCCGGCGCCCGGCTGGGCGCGGCCGAGCAGGCCCGGCTGCGCGAGCTGAACGCCGAACTCGCCGCGCTCGGCACCACGTTCCAGCAGAACGTGAACGCCGCCACCCGGGCCGCCGCGCTGGTCCTGGACTCCGCCGAGGAGCTCGCCGGGCTGTCCGGGGGCGCGATCGCCGGGGCCGCCGAGAACGCCCGGGTGCTGGGCCACGACGGCCGGTACGTGCTGAGCCTGAAGAACACCTCCGGCCAGCCCGAGCTGGCCCAGCTCACCGACCGCGCGGTGCGCGAGCGGCTGCTGGCCGCCTCGCTCGGCCGGGGCGTCGAGGCCAACGGCCCGCTGGCGATCCGGATGGCCGGGCTGCGCGCCGAGCGGGCGGCGCTGCTCGGGTACCCGAGCCACGCCGCGTACGTGGTGGCGGACGAGACGGCCGGCACCGTCGAGGCGGTCTCCTCGCTGCTGGCCCGGCTGGTGGAGCCGGCGGTGGCCAACGCCCGCCGGGAGGCCGCCGAGCTGGCCCGGGCGGCCGCCGCGGACGGCATCACGGAGATCGCCGCGCACGACTGGGCGTACTACTCGGAGAAGGTCCGGCAGAGCTCCTACCAGGTGGACGCGGCCGTGCTGCGCCCGTACTTCGAGCTGGAGCGAGTGCTGCGGGACGGCGTGTTCTTCGCCGCGAACCTGGCGTACGGGGTGACCTTCACCGAGCGGCCGGAGCTGACGGCCCACCACCGGGACGCCCGGGTCTTCGAGGTGTTCGAGGAGGACGGCACCCCGCTGGGCCTGTTCATCGGCGACTTCCACGCCCGGGCGTCCAAGCGCGGCGGCGCCTGGATGGACGCGATGGTGGCCCAGTCCGGGCTGACCGGGCAGCGCCCGGTGGTGCTGAACAACCTCAACATCCCGCGCCCGGCGCCCGGCGAGCCGGTGCTGATGGACTGGGACGAGGTGCGCACGCTGTTCCACGAGTTCGGGCACGCGCTGCACGGGCTGTTCTCGGACGTGCGCTACCCGCTGTTCTCCGGCACCTCGGTGCCCCGGGACTTCGTCGAGTTCCCCTCGCAGGTCAACGAGATGTGGATGGTCCGGCCGGAGGTGCTGGCCAACTACGCCCGCCACCACGCGACCGGGGAGCCGCTGCCGGCCGAGCTGGTCGAGCGGATGACGGCGGCCGAGGGCTTCGGGCAGGGCTTCCGGACGGTGGAGTACCTGGCGGCCACGCTGCTGGACTGGGCGTGGCACACCGTGCCGCGCGGCGAGGAGGTCGCGGACGCCGAGGAGTTCGAGGCGCGGGCGCTCGCCGCGGCCGGGATCGCGGTGGACGCGGTCCCGCCGCGCTACCGGACGACGTACTTCCAGCACATCTTCTCCAGCGGCTACAGCGCCGCGTACTACGCGTACATCTGGTCGGAGGTGCTGGACGCCGACACCGTGCAGTGGTTCGAGACCAACGGGCGCGCGGTGCGGGAGAGCGGTGAGCTGTTCCGGCGCGAGCTGCTGGCGCGCGGGTTCAGCCGGGACCCGCTGGAGTCCTTCCGCGCGGTGGTCGGCCGGGCTCCGGAGACCGGGCCGCTGCTGGCCCGCCGGGGGCTGGTCTGACCGTCACCGTCACGGTCAGGCCGCGGTGAGCGTGACCGTCACGGTTGTGCCCCGGCGGGTGTGCGGGAGCCGGACGCGGACGGTTCCCGCGCGCCCGCCGGTCGGCTGGTCGACCTCGACCCGGGCGCCGGCGGGGGAGACGGCGACCCGGGCCCCGTGCGGGAACGCGGCCGGGGGGAGCAGGAGTTCGCTGCCGCGCCCGGTGCCGTCGGCGCGCCAGCGGACGGTGGCGCCGTCGGCGCGGGCGTCGGTGCGGACGTCCGTGCCCGCGACGGCCACCGGGTACGGGCCGAAGGCGGGTTCGTCGCCGGGGGCGGGGCGCCCGGCCGGGTCGAGCGCGCAGTAGCCGCCGTTGCCCCGGCACCAGTACCACATCGTCCAGCCCTCGGCGAAGCCGTCCATCGCGGCGGTCTGACGGCGGACCAGCTCGGTGTTGCCCGGGGTGCGGGAGTCCGGCGGGCCCCACTCGCCGACCAGGACGGGCAGGCGGTGGGCGGCCGGGTAGCCGGTGATCGCGGCGGTGTACCGCTCCACGAAGCCGTCGGCGGGGTTCCAGTCGGCGCCGCCCTCGACCGCGGTGTCGTAGAAGTGCGGCGCGTAGCCGAGCCGGGCCGCGCCGGGGCGGGGGTCGGCGAAGCCGGGCAGGCTGGTGGGCACGCCCTGGCCGACCAGCACGGTCGGCTCGACGAACAGCCAGGCGCGGGAGTCGGCCCGGCGCACGGCGGCGATCAGGCGGCGGTACATGTCGGCGAGCCGGCCCTGCTCCAGGGCGGAGGCGGCGGCGGCCAGCACGGCCGGGTCGCTCGGGTCGCCGTCCACCGGGCCGAACGGCTCGTTGAACAGGTCGTAGCCCAGCAGCGAGCGGTGGCCGCGCAGTTCGCGGGCGAGCCGGGTGTAGAAGTCGGCCTGCCAGGCGCGCAGGTCGGGGTCGTCGTAGAGGTGGCGGAAGGCGGCCTGGACGGCGGGCTGGAAGTAGCCGGCGAACCAGTCGTCCGGGTCCGGGGTGAACGGCAGGCCGTCGTCCCGGGTGGCCCAGACGGGGACGCCGTTGGTGCCGCCGCCGAACGCGGGCCCGTAGACGTCCTGGTGGAGGTCGACCAGGACCAGCAGGCCCAGCCGGTCGGCCCGGTCGAGGAGCCGCTGGACGCGGTGCAGTTCGGTGGGGTCGAGGCGGCCGCGCCGGGGTTCCAGCCTGGTCCAGGAGACCGGCAGCCGGACCAGGGTGAAGCCCTGGGCGGCGACGGAGTCGAGGTCGGCCGGGGTGGCCTCGGCGTACTTGTCGAGGTTGAAGCCGCGCAGGAGGAGCCGGCGGCCCTGGGCGTCGGTGAGGGCGGTACGGCCGTCGGCGGCGGTGACCGTACCGGTGGGGAAGCGGTCCGGGGGCCCGTCGTGGGCCGAGGCCGGGACGGCGGTGAGGACGGCGGTGGCGGCGAGCAGCAGGGCGACGGCGGTGCGGCGCAGGCGCATCGGGGACCTCGCACGGCGGGGGGTGGGGGTGGGGCCCGATGATGCCCGGACTTCCGTGCGCCGCACAAGAGTTCGGTCTACGGAGGACTCAGTCCGCGGCCGGTTCGGGCGCGGTCGGCAGGACGGCGGTCGGCCGGTCCGCGGCGGCGGCCAGCCGGCCCCAGAGCAGGTCGGCCAGCGCCTGCACCATCCGGGCGCGCGAGCAGGGTCTGGTCTCCAGCCACCAGTCCCCGGCGGCCAGCACCATCCCGGTGATGCCCCGGCCCCAGGCCTCGGCGAGCAGGTCGCGGTCGGCGCCGAGGTCGACCTGGCTCTGTACGGCCCGGGTGATCTCCTCGGCGATCTGCCGGAGCGCGGGGGCGAGGGCGTTGCCGGCGCCGCTCGGGTCGCCGGGCTCGGGGTGGGTGAGCAGCCGGTAGACCTGGGGGCGGGCCTCGATGCCGGCGAGGTAGGTGTCCAGGACGTGCTCGACCCGGTCGCGGCGCTCCAGCGGCTCGGCGAGGGCGGCCCGGACGGCGGCCAGCAGTCCGCCGGTGTGGCGCTCGGTCAGGGCTCTGATCAGGCCGTTCCGGTCGCCGAAGTGGCGGTAGAGGATCGGCTTGGTGATGCCGGCCTCGGCGGCGATGGCGTTCATGCTGGCGCCCGGCCCCTCGCGCTGGACGACCCGGTCGGCGGCGTTGAGCAGCTGCTCGCGGCGGGGCTCTCGGGACATGCGCTGCTCCTCGGAGTTGGGGTCCGTCTGGGCGTTGACACCGGTTACCAATCAGTAGCAGACTCCGACGATGTTACCCGAGGTAACACCCCGGTCGGCCGCACACGTCTTCGGAGGCACGCACCATGAGCAGCACGTTCTCGCTGGACCCGGGCGCGGACCAGCTCGCCGTACGCGACTGGCTGCACGGCTTCGCCGCCGACGTGATGCGCCCCGCCGCGGCCGAGTGGGACGAGCGCGAGGAGACCCCCTGGCCGGTCATCCAGGAGGCCGCCAAACTCGGCATCTACTCGCTGGACTTCTACGCCCAGCAGTACTTCGACCCCTCCGGCGTCGGCATCCCGATCGCCATGGAGGAGCTGTTCTGGGGCGACGCGGGCATCGGGCTGTCCATCGTCGGCACCACCCTGGCCGCCGTCGCGGTGCTGGCCAACGGCACCGACGAGCAGATCGGCACCTGGACCCCGCAGATGTTCGGCACCCCGGAGGACGTCAAGGTGGCCGCCTTCTGCTCCTCCGAGCCGGACGCCGGCTCCGACGTCTCGGCGCTGCGCACCCGGGCGGTGTACGACGAGGCCAAGGACGAGTGGGTGCTCACCGGCACCAAGACCTGGGCCACCAACGGCGGGATCGCCGCCGTCCACGTGGTGGTCGCCACCGTCGACCCGGAGCTCGGCGCCAAGGGCCAGGCCTCCTTCGTCGTCCCGCCGGGCACCCCGGGGCTGAGCCAGGGCCAGAAGTTCAAGAAGCACGGCATCCGCGCCTCGCACACCGCCGAGGTGGTGCTGGACGGCGTCCGGGTGCCCGGCAGCTGCCTGCTCGGCGGCAAGGAGAAGCTGGACGAGCGCCTCGCCCGGGCCCGCGAGGGCGTCAAGCGCCCCGGCGGCAGGGGCAACGCGGCGATGGCCACCTTCGAGGCCTCCCGTCCGGCCGTCGGCGCGCAGGCGATCGGCATCGCCCGGGCCGCGTACGAGGTGGCGCTGGACTACGCGAGGACCCGGGAGCAGTTCGGCCGGCCGATCATCGACAACCAGGGCGTGGCCTTCCAGCTCGCCGACATGAGGACCCGGATCGACGCGGCCCGGCTGCTGGTGTGGCGGGCCTCCTGGATGGCGGTCAACAACCAGCCGTTCACGGCGGCCGAGGGCTCGATGTCCAAGCTGTACGCGGGCGAGACCGCCAAGTACGTGACCGCGCAGGCGATGCAGATCCTCGGCGGCAACGGCTTCACCCGGGAGTACCCGGTGGAGCGGATGCACCGGGACAGCGCGATCTACTCGATCTTCGAGGGGACCAGCGAGATCCAGCGGCTGGTGATCGCCCGGGCGATCTCGGGGGTGCCGATCCGCTGACCGGTTGCCCTGGTCGCCCTGGTCGCCCGGGCCGGTGGGCCGTCCGTCAGCGGGCGGCCCAGAAGGTGAGGCCGGCGGCGAGCGCGCCCACCACCGCGCCGACGGCCGTCTGCGCGGCGGTGTGGTCCCGCAGCACCACCCGGGACCACCCGATCAGCGGGACCAGCGCGCCGAGCAGCAGCCAGAGCGGGCCGAGCGCGATGGCGAGGCAGACCACCGCGCCGGTGGCCACGGCGGTGTGCACGGAGACCTTCCACCAGACGGTGATCACCAGGATCGGGACCAGCGAGGCGAACATCGCCAGCACCAGCGCGGTCAGGTCGGCCGGGGCGTCCAGTCCGATCATCACCGCGAAGCTGAGCAGCACCGAGCCCATGATGAGCGGGAAGAGGGTCAGCCGGCGCTGCCGTCGGCCGACGTGACGGTCCGCCACGGTGCCCTTGCGCATGCCGTGGCCGATGATCAGGGTCGGGACGACGGCGGCGAACAGGGCGGCGAACAGCGCCCAGCCGATGCCCGACCAGCCGTAGCGGAGGCCGCCCAGCAGCGGGAGCAGCACGAGGATCACGTTCTTCGGCTCCAGGCCGTCGGTGATCCGGCGGGCCAGGGCCGTCCGGCGGGTGGGGGCGGGCGGGGCGGGCACGGCCTGGGCCTCGGTCGTCATCGGGGTGGGTGCTCCGGGGGCGGGAAGGGGTGGACGGGTTCCGGCCGGATGATCGTACGGGTGCTGCTGCGCCCCCTTCCGCCGGGCCCGCACCGTTCCCGCGCGGAAGCGTTCCCGCCTGGACCCGTTCCCGTTCAGAACCGGGCGGGCCGGCCCTCCAGGAAGGCGGCCAGGCCCTCGCGGACGTCCGAGCCCTCCCGGGCGCGGAGCAGCCAGGGGGCCAGGACCTCGTCGGCCCGCTCGGGCGGGGCGTCCAGGACGGCCTTGGCCGCGCCGACGGTCTGGGCGGAGCGACGGGTCAGCAGCCGGGCGAAGTCCAGGGCGGCGGCGTCCAGTTCGGCGTCTGGCAGGACGCGTTCGGCCAGGCCGAGCGGCAGCGCGTCCCGGCCGGCCACCAACTCGCCGGAGAACAGCAGGTACTTGGCCCGGGCCGGGCCGATCAGCCGGGCCAGCCGTACGGTCGGCACCGCCGGGTAGACCACGCCGAGCTTGGCCGGGGTGATCCCGAGCCGGGCGTCCTCGGCGACGAACCGCAGGTCGCAGGCGACGGCCAGCTGGCAGCCGCCGCCGACGCAGGCGCCGTGCACCACGGCGACGGTCGGGTGCGGGAAGGCCGCCAGCGCCTCCTCGGCGGCGACATTGGTCGCGTGGTAGGCCTCCGCGCGGTCCGGATCGCCGTACACCTCGGAGAGTTCGGCGATGTCCGCGCCCGCGCTGAAGGTGTTGCCGGCGCCGGTGAGCAGCAGGACGCGCACGCCCGGGTGGCCGGCCAGCTGCTCCAGCACCTTGGGCAGCGCCTGCCAGACCGCCAGGGTCACCGCGTTGCGGCGGTGCGGGCGGGCGAACTCCAGGACGGCGACGCCGTCCTCGCCGACGTACGCGTTGAGGCCCTCGGCCTGCGCGGGCAGGGCGGAGCGGTCCCGCGTGAGCAGCGGCTGGTCCATGCGCACCTCCGGTCGGTCGTGGTGCGCCAACTCTCTCAGGCGGCGCGGGCGCAGTAGTCGCCGAGGCCGTGCTCGAGCAGGGCGAAGGCGCGGCGGGCCTCCTCCAGGACGGCGGGCAGGGCGTCGGCGGCGCGCTCGCCGGCCAGCATCCGCCGGTGGTTGGCGGCGATCAGCGCGACCCGGACGGCGAGCAGCTGGGCGGTGGCGACCCGGGCGGTCAGTTCGTCGTGGGCCGGGTCCTGGGCGAGCAGTTCGGCGGCGAGCGCGGCGTGCGCCAGCCGGTCGAAGCCGTGGGTGGCGCGGGCGGTCAGCGCGGGGGTGCGGTGGATCAGCCGGACCACGTCGAGCACGATCCGGTCGTCGTTCAGCCCGGCGGCCGGGTCGAAGCGCTCCAGTGCGGCGAGGAACTGCTCGCGCAGTGCCGTCACCGCCGAGGTGCCCAGGGCGCGGTCGCGCACCGCCTGGGCCGGCTCGTCGAGGTGCTGCTCCATCGGGCCCATGACCAGGTCTTCCTTGGTGGGGAAGTAGTTGAAGACGGTCATCTTGGACACCTCGGCGGCGGCGGCGATCTCCGCGACCGAGACCTGGTCGAAGCCGCGCTCGGTGAACAGCGCGACGGCCGTGCGGAAGATCCGCATGCCGGTCTGGAACTTCTTGCGCTCGCGCAGCGGGAGGGCGTCGAGGTCGACGTCGGGGCCGAAGTCCTGTGCGGGTCGCATCGCCATGGGGGGACTGTACCAGGATCAAATGTTGACCCGGCAGAAAGATTGGTCGGGATGAAGAATTGACCGAGTCCAAAAACGCTGCGATGGTGAGGGCGTGCCGCCGGCCGCCCCGGCCCCGGCGCGAACCCGACGGACCCTGGGGGGACCCGACCATGGCCACCACCGCCGCCGCCGTACCCGCTGCCGTACCCGCGCCGCCGGACACCGCGCTGATGACCCCGGCCCAGCGCAAGCTGGGCATGCTGCTCTGCCTGGTCACGATCGTGCTGGCGGTGCTCGACATGAACATCGTGTCGGCCGCCACCGTGCCGATCGTCCGTGACCTCGATCCCGTCCACGGCGTGGACCGGCTGCCCTGGCTGGTCAGCGCGTTCGCCCTGGCCGCCACCGCGCTGCTGCCGCTGTACGGCAGGCTCTGCGACGTGTACGGCGCCAAGCGCGTGCTGCTCGGGGCCGTCGGCACCTTCCTGCTCGGCTCGGCGCTCTGCGGGGCGGCGCAGTCGATGGACCAGCTGATCGCCTTCCGGGCGGTGCAGGGCGTCGGCGGCGGCGGGCTGATGAGCGTCACCATGGTGGTCATCGCCCAGTTCAAGGACCCGGAGGAGCGCGGCGGCGCCAAGGGCGGGGCCGTGGGCGGGATCGTCGCGGGCCTCGGCATGGCGGTCGGCCCGCTGGTCGGCGCGCTGCTCACCGACCACCTCGGCTGGCGCTGGGTCTTCTACGTCAACCTGCCGCTCGGCCTGCTGGTGCTGGTCGGCGTCGCCCTGGTGGTCAGGCTGCCCCGAACGGCCGGCCGCCGGAGCCTGGACTTCGTCGGCGCGGCCCTCGCGGCGGCCTTCGCGACCGGGCTGCTGCTCGTCACCGAGTGGGGCGGCAAGGACCACGCCTGGACCTCCCCGGTGATCCTCGGGCTCGCCGCCGCGACCCTGGCCGCGCTCGGCCTCTTCCTGTGGCGTCAGGCCACCGCCGCCGAGCCGGTGCTGCCGCTGTCGCTGTTCCGGATCCGCGCGGTGCGGCTGGGCTTCGCGATCCAGGGGCTGGTCGGGATGGGCATGGTCGGCTCGATCATGTACGTGATGCTCTACCTGCAGATCGCCCGGGGCGTCGCTCCGACCTCGGCCAGCCTCTACCTGGTCCCGATGGCGGCCGGGATGACGGCGGCCGGCCTGCTGGTCGGGCGGCTGACCGGGCGCGGCCACCCGCCCCGGACCTTCCTGGCGGCCGGCGCGGCCTGCGCCACGCTCGCCCTCGCCCTGCTCGGCCTCAGCGGGCCGGACACCGCGCTGTGGGCGGTGCTGGCCGAACTCGCCCTGCTGGGCTGCGGGCTGGGGCAGCTGATCGGCCAGCTGGTCACGGTGGTGCAGGAGACCGCGCCCCGGCACCAGCTGGGGGTGGCGACCACGGGGATCCAGTTCTTCCAGAGCCTCGGCAGCGCGCTCGGCGCGGCGCTCTTCGGCACCGTGCTGACCCGGGTCTTCGAGGCGGGCGAGCCGGGGCGGCCGCTCGGCGCGGTCCGGGCGCTGACCGGGGCGGCGCACGAGCACGCGGTGCGCAGCTTCACGGACGCGGTGGACGTGGTCTTCCTGTCGGCGGGCGGGGTGCTGGCGCTGGCACTGGTGTGCGTGCTGCGGCTGCGGCCGGCCGAGCTGGCGGGGCCGGCCGGGTCGGCGGGGGTGGCGCCGGCCGCCTGACGGGTCGACGGCCGGCGGGCTGGTGGGCCGCCGGGACGGTGTGGTGCGGTTCGGTTCGGTGCGGGGCCCGGTGAGCGGGGGAGTCCACCGGGCCCGGCGCCGTTCCCGGTTCAGGCCCGGCTGGTCCACTCGTCGGCCAGCACGGCCCAGATCTCCTTGTCGTAGCGGACCCCGTTGTACGGGTACCACTCGCGCAGCACGCCGTCGCGGGTCATGCCGACCCGCTCGGCGACCGCCCGGCTGCGGGCGTTGACGGAGGAGCACCACCACTCGGCGCGGTGCATGCCGCGGGTGGTGAAGGCGTAGTCGAGCAGCTGCTTGACGGCGGCGGTGATCAGCCCGTGGCCCTCGCCGGCCGGCTCCGTCCAGGCGCCGATCTCGCAGACGCCGGACCGGGCGTCGAAGCTCACGAACATCACGCCGCCGACCAGGGTGCCGTCCAGCCAGATCCCGTAGATCCGCTTCTGGTCGGCGGCCAGGCCGTCGGCGTAGCGCTGGAGGGTGGCGCGGGCGGAGTCCAGGTCGACGGAGAAGGTGGCCCAGGGGATCCACGGGTCGGTGTGGGCGCGGGCGCGGTCGAGGTGGGTCAGGAACTCGGGCGCCTGCCAGGGCTCCAGCGGGCGCAGTTCGGCGTTCTCGGTGAGCGGTACGGCAAACACGGGCGGCCTTTCACGGGTGGTGCTGAGGTTGGCTGGACTATTCATAACAAACGTTTGGTACGTAAGATAGCCCCCATGACACCGGCCCGTGGAGACCATGACGCCCGACGCTCGGAAGTCTCCGAGGGGGTGTGGCGGGTGCTCTCCACCCGGGGCTTCGAGGGGCTGACCCTGCGCGCGGTGGCCGCCGAACTGGGTGCCTCCACCGGGCTGTTGACGCACTACTTCCCGAACAAGCGGGCGCTGCTGAGCCACGCGCTGGAGGAGCTGGACCGGCGCTCGCTGGCCCGGCCCCGGCGCACCGCCCCCGCCGACGGCAGCGCGCCGCCGGCCGGTCTGGCCCGGGTGCGGGCGTCGCTGCTGGACGTGCTGCCGCTGGACGGCGAGGCCGCCGCCGACAACCGGATCTGGGTCGGATCCTGGGACCACGCCCTGGCCGACCCGGAGCTGGCGGCCGCCCACGCGGGCCGCTACGCGCGCTCGCGCACCGCGCTCACGGCGCACGTCGCGGACGCCCAGCGGCTGGGGGAGCTCCCGGCGCGGGCCGACCCGGCCGCGCTCGCGGCGGGGGCGCAGGCCTTCGTGCTGGGCCTGGTGGTCCAGGCGCTGTTCGCCCCGGAGGAGTTCCCGGCGGAGCGGCAGACGGAGCTGCTGGACGCCTACCTGGCCGGGCTGGCCGGGCTGGCGGGGTAGGCCGGGGCGCTTCCGAGCGCGCCGGCCCGGCCCGGGGCGGGCTCCGGCGTGTTCGGGGTGGGGGATTCACCGGGAATTCCGGTTGTTCCGGTTGGACCCGTTTTTCGCCCCGTTTTCCCGACGGCCCGACACGCATGGTCACGAGTTCTGTGCGATGAGTGCGCGGAACGGTTGGTGTACGGGATTACCGACTGGTCCGGAGCGGACACGGAAAGTGTCCGCCGGAGTGGTGGCCTGCGGAATTGCGGGGTGGTGCCCCCAGCAGGATTCGAACCTGCGACCTACCGCTTAGAAGGCGGGTGCTCTATCCGCTGAGCTATGGGGGCGGGACGGGCGGTGCCCTGGCGGGCGCGACCGTGGCCGGGATCGGGCTGGCGAGCGCCGGGGCGCGCGCTGTCCGGCCCCGTACCTGAGGGTGGGGGTGGGGGTGGTGGGCCCTCGCCCTGTCGGGGACAGGATAAGGGTGACCGGTTCCCAGGCCGGGTGTGACGACACCGCCGTTGGTGTGTCGGTTCGGTGGAGCGGTCCGATAATCGCAGGTGAAGGCCGTGAGTGCAGCGGTCTGGGAGTGTTCCGCGCCGGACGTTGTGCAGTCGTTACGGGGCTGCCTCCTCACCCGTTATGGATTCGGCACGGAGAATGCGGCGCCGACGGTGCGGGTGGGGGCCTTAATCGCGGTTGCGCCGGTCGTATGACGTGCGCGGACGGCCATCGGGGCGCCTTCCGGGGCGCGTTCCCGGGCGGGTTCCGGGGTGCGCCGGCCGGGCGGCGAGCAGCGAGTTTGTTGTCATGGCCGCGAAGAAGTGGGGTCGAAGCGGCGGCGGAAGGCTGAAATTCACCCCTGCGGGTGACAACAGTTCCACAGGCCCGAGTTATCCACAGGATTTCGGAAGTCGGTGGCCCGGATTTCCCCTGAAGTGCACGCTCAAGGCGCACCGGTCGATTCCGTACGGTGCATCGGCGAGAACGGAGGGTGTGCCGTGAGCGAGACGCATGTGACGGTGATCGGCAATGTCGCGACGGAGGTGAGCTACGGCGAAACCAGCGGCGGGGTGCCGATGGCGAACTTCCGGCTCGGCTGCACCGAGCGGCGGTACGACCGGCAGCGCGAGTGCTGGGTGGACGGCGAGACGCAGTGGGTGGCGGTGACGGCCTGGCGGGCGCTGGCGGTCAATCTGATCGGCTCGCTGTCCAAGGGCGATCCGGTGCTGGTGAGCGGCCGGCTGCGGGTGCGCGAGTGGACGGAGGGGGAGGTGAAGCGGAGCCGGGCCGAGATCGACGCCCGATCGGTCGGACACGACCTCACCCGTGGTACCACGGCGTTCCGGTGGGCGGCGGGGGTGCGCGGGCAGCCGCCGGGCGGCGCCGGTCCGGCCGGGGCGGAGGGCGGGGGCGAGGCTGTGCCGGGGTGGATCGTCAGCGCGGTGGAGGCGCGCAGGGGCTCCGGGGCGCCCCCGGCGCCGGCCCCGGCGGCGGTCGCGGCGCCCGTCGTCCGGGCGCTGCCGCCGGGCGGGCGGCCGGCCGCGGGGGAGTCGGGCGAGGTGTCCGGGGCGGAGCGGGGAGGTGGCGCCGAGGATGCCCTGACCTGATCGGTCGGTGACCTTCCCTGTCGACAAATATGTTGATCGAGAACGTCGTTGTGCCCGCACGCGCAATCCGACCGGATAACAGAAAGCGCCCCGGGACTTTCTGGTCGACCGTCAGCTTGTGTGGGACTTGAGGGGATTGATAACGATCCAGATACGGAATCGTCCTGATTTCGCATGGGGGTTTCCGGGCCTCTGGGGCTCAATAGGATTCGTCTGGTTCATACCCGTAGCAGTGCCACAGGGGGCACGCGCGGAACGGCAAGTCGGCGGGCCGCCCACTCGGTGCGGCCCGGCCCGGAGGGATCCCAGATGTTCCAGAGGCAGGGGCGGAGTCTGTCCCGGATAACCACTGTCATGCTCACGACCAGCTTGGCGCTTGGCGGAGGCCTGTTCGCGGCCGGTGCGGCGGTCGCGGCCGGCGCCCCGACCTCGGGCGTGACGGCGGAAGTCCAGAACGAGATGCTCGGCGAGAAGATCGACGTCGAGGGCAAGGGCACCGTCGACGGCGGTCTGTTCACCCTCAAGACGGCTGCCGGGGAGAAGCTCCGGACGTACTGCATCGACTTCGACAACCCGGTCTACCTGGACAGCGGCGCCAAGTACCACGAGGCGGACTGGGCGTCGAGCTCGCTCAACAGCAACGCGAACGCCCCCAAGATCCGCTGGATCCTGGACAACTCGTACCCGCAGGCCAGCCTGACGTCCCTCGCGACGGCCGCCGGCGTCGACAGCCTGACCGACGCGGACGCCGCCGCCGGCACCCAGGCCGCGATCTGGAAGTTCTCGGACAACAAGAACGCCGTCCCGCGCAACGACAAGGCCAAGAAGCTGCGCGACTACCTCGTCGGCGACGCCAACAAGGGCGTCGCGGCCGAGCCGAAGCCCTCGCTGACCCTCTCCCCGGACTCGGTCTCCGGGAAGTCGGGCGGCAAGCTCGGCCCGTTCCTGCTGAACTCCAGCGCGAACGAGGTCAAGCTGACCGTCACCGGCGACGCCGCGGACAAGATCAAGCTGCTGGACAAGGACAGCAAGCCGGTCAACGGCAGCCTGGCCGGTCCGATCGGCAAGGACACCCCGCTGTTCCTGGACGTGCCGGCCGGCACCCCGGACGGCAAGGCCGCCATCAACGCCACCGCCGAGGCCACCGTGCTCAGCGGCCGGGTCTTCATGAGCGGCGTGGACTCCCGCGGCCGCCACAGCCAGACCATGATCCTGGCCGGCTCCACCAAGGTGAACGTCGCCGGCGGCGCCAAGGCCACCTGGAAGCAGGGCAAGGGCGCGCTGATCGACAGCACCGCCAAGGAGGAGTGCGCCACCGGCGGCGTGCGGGTGTCCGTCACCAACAGCGGTGACGAGGCCGCCACCGTCACGGTCGGCAAGCAGCAGGTCGCCGTCCAGCCGGGCAAGACCGAGAGCGTGCTCGTCAAGGTCGAGGAGAAGGCGCACTACGACTTCACCGTGACCGGCCCGAACGGCTACACCAAGCAGTTCACCGGCGTCCTGGACTGCAAGGTCGGCGTGACGCCGACCCCGGCCCCGACCACCCCCGCCGCGACCGGCACGCCGTCCGGCACCCCGAGCGCGGCCCCGTCGGGCACCCCGAGCACCGGCGCCGGCCAGCCGACCCCGGCGACCACCAGCGCCGCCCCGGGCACCGGTGGCCTGGCCCAGACCGGTGCCAATGACTCCACCCCGATCCTCGCCGCCGTCGCCGGTGGCCTGGTCGTGGCCGGTGGCGCCGCCGTCTTCGTCCTGCGCCGCCGCGGCCGCCACGGTCGCACCACCGCCTGAACCGCCTGAACCGCCTGAACCGCCTGAGGCGCCCGAAGCGCCCGAAGCGACGGAACCGCCCGAGCGGGCCGGGGGTCACCGACCTCCCGAGGCCCTGAGAGCGGTACCGGCCCGGCTCCCCGCACCCGCTGCGGGGAGCCGGGCCGTCGCGTTTCCCGGGCGGGCCCCCGGGGGCGTCGGCCACGGGGCGGCGGGGCCCGGGGTGGGCGGGGTGCCGGCCGGGGAGAGACGGCCGGGAGGGCGGGAGCGGGGGCGCCGGGCGGCCGCGGTCCGGGCGGCGGGGCCGGGGCGGGCGGGAGCGCTTCCGGATACCCCGGTGGGGTCATCCAGGCGATTCGGGCCTCAGGGCCGGGTGCGGCACAATGGAAGGCTGCAAGCCGAATACTCCCGACGACGCCGGAGCGATCTCACGTGGCGGAATACATCTACACGATGCGCAAGGTGCGCAAGGCTCACGGAGACAAGGTCATCCTTGACGACGTGACGCTCAGCTTCCTCCCCGGAGCGAAGATCGGCGTCGTGGGCCCCAACGGCGCCGGTAAGTCCACCGTGCTGAAGATGATGGCCGGCCTGGAGCACCCCTCCAACGGCGACGCCTTCCTCTCGCCCGGTTTCACCGTCGGCATGCTGCTCCAGGAGCCGCCGCTGGACGAGACCAAGACCGTCCTGGAGAACGTCGAGGACGGCGTCAAGGAGATCAAGGGGAAGCTCGACCGCTTCAACGAGATCGCCGAGCTGATGGCGACCGACTACTCGGACGCCCTGCTGGACGAGATGGGCAAGCTCCAGGAGGAGCTGGACCACGCCAACGCGTGGGACCTGGAGGCCCAGCTGGAGCAGGCCATGGACGCCCTGGGCTGCCCGCCCGGCGACTGGCCGGTCACCAAGCTCTCCGGTGGCGAGAAGCGCCGCGTGGCGCTCTGCAAGCTGCTGCTGGAGTCCCCCGACCTGCTGCTGCTCGACGAGCCCACCAACCACCTGGACGCCGAGTCGGTGAACTGGCTGGAGCAGCACCTGGCCAAGTACCCCGGCACCGTCGTCGCCGTCACCCACGACCGGTACTTCCTGGACAACGTGGCCGGCTGGATCCTGGAGCTCGACCGCGGCCGCGCGATCGGCTACGAGGGCAACTACTCCACCTACCTGGAGTCCAAGCAGTCCCGCCTGAAGGTCGAGGGGCAGAAGGACGCCAAGCGCGCCAAGCGCCTCAAGGAGGAGCTGGAGTGGGTCCGCTCCAACGCCAAGGGCCGCCAGGCGAAGTCCAAGGCCCGTCTGGCCCGCTACGAGGAGATGGCGGCCGAGGCGGACAAGATGCGGAAGCTGGACTTCGAGGAGATCCAGATCCCGCCGGGCCCGCGCCTGGGCAGCATCGTCATCGAGGTCGAGAACCTCAACAAGGCCTTCGGTGAGAAGGTCCTGATCGACGACCTGAGCTTCACCCTGCCGCGCAACGGCATCGTCGGCATCATCGGCCCGAACGGCGCCGGCAAGACCACCCTGTTCAAGATGCTCCAGGACCTGGAGACCCCGGACAGCGGCACGGTCAAGGTCGGCGAGACGGTCAAGATCAGCTACGTCGACCAGACCCGCGCCAACATCGACCCGAAGAAGACCCTCTGGGAGGTCGTCTCCGACGGTCTGGACTGGATCAACGTCGGCCAGGTCGAGATGCCGTCCCGCGCCTACGTGTCGGCCTTCGGCTTCAAGGGCCCGGACCAGCAGAAGCCGGCCGGCGTGCTCTCCGGTGGTGAGCGCAACCGCCTGAACCTGGCGCTGACCCTCAAGCAGGGCGGCAACCTGCTGCTCCTCGACGAGCCCACCAACGACCTCGACGTCGAGACGCTCTCCTCGCTGGAGAACGCCCTGCTGGAGTTCCCCGGCTGCGCCGTGGTCATCTCCCACGACCGCTGGTTCCTGGACCGGGTGGCCACCCACATCCTCGCCTACGAGGGCGAGAGCAAGTGGTTCTGGTTCGAGGGCAACTTCGAGTCGTACGAGAAGAACAAGATCGAGCGGCTCGGCGCCGACGCCGCCCGTCCGCACCGGGCCACGTACAAGAAGCTGACCCGAGGCTGACACCCAGCCGTCACAACGGCCCGGCAGACTGCCCTCCGGGGCGGCCTGCCGGGCCGCGGCCCGTCGCCGACCGCCCGCCGCCCCGGCGGTGGACGGCGGCGGGCGACCGGACACCGAGGAGAACTCCCGTGGCTCGCCACATCTACGCCTGCCCGCTGCGCTGGTCCGACATGGACGCCTTCGGGCACGTCAACAACGTGGTCTTCCTGCGCTACCTGGAGGAGGCCCGGATCGACTTCATGTTCACCCAGGCCGCCGCGGCCGGTGCCGGGGAGTTCGCGGGCGGCTCGGTGGTGGCCCGCCACGAGATCGACTACAAGCGTCCGCTGGTGCACCGGCCCGAGCCGGTCACCATCGAGACCTGGGTGACGAAGATCGGCGGCGCCTCGCTGACCGTCTCGTACGAGATCAAGGACGTCGCCGAGGACGGCGGCGACATCGTGTACGTCCGGGCGTCCACCGTGGTCGTCCCCTACGACCTGGCCGAGGGCCGGCCGCGCCGGATCTCGCCGGTGGAGCGGGAGTTCCTCGGCCGCTTCATGGACGAAGAGCCGGTAGTCGCCGCCGTCTGACCGCACCCGACGATTCGAGCTGAACCACTGTGACCATCACCGCCCGTCTCGCCCTGACCGACACCGGGGAGGCCGCCGACCTCTCCGCCTTCCTGCTGCGCCTGCTGCGCTTCGACCGGGCGGCGGCCGTCCGGATCCAGGCGGTGGGCCCGGGCGAGGGGGACGGCGTGCTGGCGGTCTTCGGACGGCTGCCGCTGGGCGACTCGGGCGTGCTGGCGATCCGCACGGCCCGGCTGGACGGTCTGGACGAGCCGGTGGACCTGACCGTCTCCGCGGGCCAGCTACTGGACGGCGTGGACGCAGCTTCGGGCGCCGTCGCGCTGCCCGCGCCGGTGACCGGTCCGGCCTGGGCCGGGCTGCTGCCGCCGCGCACCGGCTGGCGCCCGGTCGGCACCCCGCCGGCGGCCGAGGTGTGCCGCGAACTGATGGCGGCGGTCGGGGAGTTCCGCGAGCGCAGCGAGGCCGTCCCGGAGCACCACCGCACCCGCGCGGTGCTGGACCGGCTGGCGGACGAGGTGTGGTCCCGTCCGGTCTCGGTGCTGCCGGAGCTGCCGCTGCGCGCCGTGCACGCCTCGTACCGGATCGGCTTCCTGAGCCCCGAGGCGCCGCTCTCGGTGCACCGGGCGGGCGGCTGGCTGCGGTTGAGCTCCCCGGTGGGCTCGGTGGTGGTGCGGACCGCGGCCGCGCCGGGCGCGGGGCTGGGCCTCAGCCCGCTCCGGTAACAGCGGTCCGGGCCAGTCCCGCCCCGCCGAGGAGCGCTCCGGGCTCAGCCCGGGGTGTTGATCATCGAGGCGGCGGCGTAGACCAGGTACTCGAGCAGCTGCTGCTCGTGCTCGGCCGGCAGCTCCAGGTCCGCGACGGCCGCCCGCATGTGGGTGAGCCAGGCGTCGTGCGCGGCTTTGTCGACCTTGAACGGCGCGTGCCGCATCCGCAGCCGCGGGTGGCCGCGCCGCTCGCTGTAGGTGCGCGGGCCGCCCCAGTACTGCATCAGGAAGAGGGCCATCCGCTCCTCGGCGGGCCCGAGGTCCTCCTCGGGGTACATCGGCCGCAGCAACTCGTCCTCGGCGATGCCTTCGTAGAACCGGTGGGCCAGCCGCCGGAAGGTCGGCTCACCGCCGACCTGGTCGTAGAAGGTCTCCTCGCTCAACGTGCCTCGCCGGATCTCTCTCACCCGACCATGGTCGCAGACGCCGACGGGGTCGTACACCGGGACCAAAGGCGTACGACCCCGTCGGGAGGGGACCGGCGGACGTCGGCGCGGACGTCGGCGTAGCAGATCAGCGCCGGACGGTCAGTCCTCCCAGCGGAACAGCTTCCAGGAGATGCCGGTCAGCACGGCCGCGAAGAGCAGCAGGCCGCCCATGGTCGGCACGGCGTCCATGACGCCGCCGCCGCGGGTGAGCACCGACTGGGCGGATTCGACCAGGTAGTGCAGCGGCATGACCTTGGAGACGGCCTTCAGCCACTCCGGGGCGCCGTCCAGCGGGAAGAACGAGCCGGACAGGAAGGACATCGGCAGCACGATGATCTGCGAGATGCCGTTGGCCGCCTCCTCGGTCTTGGCGACCGAGCCGGCCAGCAGGCCGATCGACATGAAGGCGAGCGTCGCGCAGGCCACCAGCGGGATGACCAGCCACCAGTTGCCGGTGAGTTTCAGCCCGAAGAAGCCGGTCGCGACCACCAGGAAGACGGCGGTCTGCAGGAACGCGGTCAGCAGCGAGACCAGGATCCGGGAGCTGATCACGGTTCCGGCGCTGAGCGGGGCCAGCCGCAGCCGGCGCAGCACCTTGGTCTTGCGCCAGTTGACCAGGGTCAGCGCGGCACCGAACACCGCGCCGGTGGCGACGGCCCAGCCGAGCAGTCCGGGGGTGAGGAACTGGATCGGCTTGAGCGACTTGTCCTCGACCTGCTGGGAGTCCAGCACGAAGGCCGGCTTCTGCCCGGTGGCGGCCTGGTTGGCGCTCTGGACCACCGAGTTGAGGATGCCCTGGAGCGCGCCGGCCCGGACCTGGTCGGCGGCGGTGTAGCGCAGCTCGACCGTGCCGTTCGGGCCCTGCTTGATCAGCGCGTCGTAGTCGCCCTTGCGGACCTTCTCCAGCGTGCCGGCCTCGTCGTCGGTCTTCGTGATGGTGAGGACCTTGTCCAGCCCGGCCCGGTCCTCGCCCTGGATCGAGTCGAACAGCTTCACCGCGCCGACCTGCGCCACCTTGGCGTGCGGGCTGCCGGAGCCCTTGGTCACGGAGCCGAAGAAGACCAGGAACACCAGCGGGAACAGCAGGATGAAGAAGGCCGCGGTGCGGTCGCGCTTCATCCCGAGCAGCATGGCGCGGGACAGGCTCCAGAACGCGCTGACCCGCTCCCGCTCGCCGGCGGCCGGGCCGCCGCGCCGGGCGGGGGCCTGCGGCTCGGTGGGGGTGGTGGCGGTCATGCGCGGAACTCCCGTCCGGTCAGCTGGAGGAAGACGTCCTCCAGGGTGGCGCCGCGCACTTCCAGGCCGCGCAGCGCGTTCTGCTCGGCGAGGACGCTGAGCACCGGAGCCGGGAGGCGGGTGGAGACGGAGAGCGAGACGCTGTCGTCCTCCAGGGTGGCGATCTCCGCGCCGGCCGCGGTCAGCAGCTCCCGGGCGCGCTCGAGCGGGAGCTGGCCGGAGGCCACGCTGATCCGGACGGTGTCGTCGATCTCGCGGATCAGCGCCGCCGGGGCGCCGGTGTGCAGGATCTTGCCGTGGTCCATGATCGAGACCCGGTCGCAGAGCACCTCGGCCTCGTCCAGGTAGTGCGTGGTCAGCACGACCGTTCGGCCCTCGGCGTTGATGTCCCGCAGGAGGTCCCAGAGGTTGCGCCGGGCCTGCGGGTCCAGCCCGGTGGTGGGCTCGTCCAGGAAGACGAGCTCCGGGTCGTGGGCCAGCGCGCAGGCGATCGACAGGCGCTGGGCCTGGCCGCCGGACATCTGGTCGGTCAGGGTCTCGGCCTTGTCCGAGAGGCCGACCCGCTCCAGCATCGCGTCGGCCCGCTTGGGGCCGACCCCGTAGAACGACGCGAAGGTGCGGATGGTCTCCCGGGCCGTCAGTTTCCGGAAGAAAGCGGAGGCCTGGAACTGCACGCCGATTCGCGGCAGCAGTTTCGGATTTCGCGGCCAGGGCGCCATGCCCAGCAGCTCGACCCGGCCCTCGTCCGGTTTCCGGACGCCCTCCAGGATCTCCATCGTGGTGGTCTTCCCGGCGCCGTTCGGGCCCAGGATCCCGTAGAACTCGCCGGCCTCGACGGTGAACGACACCCCGTCGACGGCCTGCACATCCCCGTACCGCTGGCGGATGCCGTCAGCGGATATAGCAGCAGTCATGTGGCCTGAGCCTAGGGGCAGGGAAGGCTCCGGCGCACGCCTGCGGCAGCGAATTTGCGGATATTTTGAGGATGGTCCAAACAAATCCGGGCCGGGCGGATGTCGAATTCCGCCCGGCCCGGCCGGAGTTGTCACCGACGTGTGGTCAGGTAACGATTTGACGGGTTTTCAGTCGGAGAATCCCCTCCGACCGACGGCCGGTCAGCCGCGGTGCACGGTGATGGTGGTCCAGGCGCCGATGTGGATCCGGTCGCCGTCGTTCAGCGGTACCGCGGTGTGCGGCGGGACGGGCTCCGCGCCGCCGTTCATGGTGGTGCCGTTGGTCGAGTCCTGGTCCACCAGGACCCAGCTGCCGTCCGCCTGTTCGGCGAGCAGCGCGTGCTGGTGCGAGGCGCCCGGGTCCTCCGGCGGGACGGACAGGTCGATCTCCGGCACCGTGCCGCGGTGCTGGCTGCGCCGCCCGATCCGCAGCTGGCCGCGGCCGGTCAGCGGGATCCGGCGCTCGGGGCAGTACGGCGGGAAGAACAGGCCGGCCGCCTCGGGGCCGCTGCGGGCCATCATGTCGGTGAAGTAGTCCCGGTCGGCCGAGACCACGGCGATCCAGTTGGTCCGCACCGGCTCGGCCGGGGCGGTCTCCTGGGGCTGCTGGGGGACGGGCGGGGCCAGGTTGAACGAGGTGCCGAAGTCGCCGCCGCGGTTGTTCGGGCCGGGGCCGGTCGGCTGGGCGTACACCGGGCCGGAGTCCTCGCGCACCGAGGTGTCGGGGAACGCGCCCTCGGGCGGCGGGTAGCCGTAGGTGTGCTGGTGCGCCGGGGCCTGGGGCTGCTGAGGGACGGGCGGGGCGACGGCCTGCTGGGCCGCCGGTGGCTGGCCGAGCGGGGACTGCCCGAGCGGCTGCTGGCCGAACGGCGGTTGGCCGTGCGGGGGTTGTCCCGCCGGGGCGTGGCCGTGCGGCGGCTGACCGGCCTGGGCGTGGCCGTGCTGGGCCTGCTGCGGCGGGGGGCCGCCGTAGGAGGCCGGGATGTTCAGCGGCGGCTGCTGCTGCGGCTGTTGCTGCTGTTGCTGTGCCGCGCCGGGCACCTGGCGGCGCGAGGGCGTGGAGAGCTCGTAGTCGTAGCCGCACTCCTCGCAGAACCGTCCGGTCTGCGGGCTGCGGCAGATCGGGCAGACGGCCAGGCCCGCGGTGAGGCCCTGCGGTCCGGCCTGCGGCGGGACGGCCCCGTGCGGGGGTACGGCCCCGTGCCGGCCCGGGGGCACCAGGCCGGGCGGCGGCAGGGGTGCCCCGTGCGGCGGGACGGCCCCCGGCGGCATCGGCGGCGGAGGCGGCGGCGCGCCGAAGGAGGCGCCGCCGTACCCCGGGTGTCCGGAGTGCGCACCGGGCGCGGGCTCGCCCCCGTGCGCCCCCGGGTAGCCTCCGTGCGCCCCCGGCGCAGGGGCCGGCGGAGTCATCGGGAAGCCGCAGAAGTCGCACCAGTCCTCGGCCTGCGACTCGTGGCCCCTCGGGCAGATCGGCATCAGGTCCCCCTCGTTTCGGGCCGGCTCCGTGCGGCGTCGCGCCGGGGTGCCGGCCCGGTCACGTCTTCAGCGGTCACTTCTTCACACGTACCGTCTTGGTCGACCGGGTCTCAAGGGTCATCGAGTCGGCCTCGCTCACGTTCTTACGGAACCGAACCGTACCCTCCTTCGGGTCCACCACGTCCACCACCTTCTGGAGCAGCTTGTAGGTGCCCTCGTTCCCGGTCGCGTGGGCGATCCGGACGGCGGCGCCCAGCTTGGCGGTCGCCCGGTCGACGTCCCCGGCCCGGTGGGCCTCCAGGCCCTCCTGGATGGAGGAGGCGAGCTCGGCCTGCCCGGTGTAGTGGGCGACCTGCGGGCTGATCCGGGTGGAGGAGGCCAGGTCGTCGGTCCAGACCGCCTTGACCAGGCCCTGGGTGAGCACCTCGGGGGTGCCGCCGGCGACCTGCTCGGGCAGCACCAGGCTGATCCGGGCGGCCAGCATCTCGTTGCCGACCGAGGCGGCCGGCACCTCGACGCAGACGTGGTAGTCGCGGCTCTCGTCGCCCCAGGAGCCGGTGGGGTAGTCGCCGGCCCGGGGGCCGGCCTCGGTGCGGCGGGAGCTCAGGTCCTCGACCGCGGGGGCGACCTGCTTGACGAACCGGACCCTGGCGTTGGCCGGGGTCCAGATCCGCAGCGCGACGTCGGCGACCTGCTTGCCCATCGCGCCGGCCATCATCGAGCGGAAGTCCTCGGCCAGGCCGGAGGGCTCGGCGACGATGTCGGTGGTGCCGAGCAGCGCCGAGGAGATGCGGCGCAGCTCGTCGATCCGCCAGTCGGTGCCCACGCCGCGGCAGTCGGCGGTGAAGTGGCCGGTCACCCGTTCGACGGTGCGGGCCAGGTCCTCGGCCGACTCGTGCTCGTTGTTGCCGTCGGTGAGCAGGACGGCGTGCCGGATGGCGATGTCGCGGCGGGTGAGGAAGAGCTGGTCGGCCTTGGCCAGCCAGGTGCCCATCGCGGTGCCGCCGGCCGCGGTGAGCCGGCGCAGCGACTCCTTGGCCTGCGCGCGGGTGGTGGCGGAGGCGGTGGCGAGGGTGCCGTCGCCGGGGTAGATGTCGCGGGCCTCGTGGGTGCCGGCGACGACGGCGAAGGCGGTGCCGTCGCGCAGCGCGTCGATGGCGGCGGCGGTGGCCTCGCGGGCGCCGTTGATCTTGGTCTTGGGGTAGTCCATCGAGCCCGAGCAGTCCACCAGGACGACCACGGCCGCCGCGGTGCCGGCGCCCGCCGCGGTGGCGTCGGCGAAGCCGAGGGGCCGGCCGCCCGAGGTGCCGCCGCCGGTCGCCGTGACGGTGACGATGGCGTTGACCTCGCGGGCGCCGTCGGCCAGGTACTCGTTCTGGAAGATCTCCACGTTGAACCTGGGCAGGTTCGGCTTCGCCAGTGTTGCCATGGGGCGGTCGGCTCCCGTCGGGTGAGGGGTGGACGTGCTCAGGACGGTGGGGCGGCCCGCCGGGCGGGGCCGGCGGGCCGTGCCGCCGGAGCGTCCGGCGGGTGGTCGGGTCAGGCCGTCGGCGGGTGCGGCGGCTGCGGCGGGACGGGCGGAACGGCGGGCGCGGTCGGCGGGACGGACGGCGCCGGGGGGACCGGGGGTACGGGCGGGGCCGGGGGCAGCGGGGCGGCGGCGGAGCCGATCACCGGGAGGTCCGGCAGGGTCGGCTCGTAGTCCTCGTCCTCCTCCGGGGCCGGCCGGGCGGCCGCACGCGGAGCGATCACCGGCAGGTCGAACGCGGTGGGGGTCTCCTCGGCCGCCTCGAGGGCGGCGGCCGGCGGGTCGATCGGCAGCACGGCGACGGTGATGTTGTCGTGGCCGCCGGCCGCGACCGCGAACTTCACCAGGGTCTGCGCCGTGGCGAGCGGTTCGGTGCGGGCGTCCGGGCGCACGTAGTACGCCAGGTCGGTGGCCGCCTCGGCGTAGTTCCACAGCCCGTCGGTGCAGATCAGCACCACCCCGGGGACGTGCGGGGTGAAGTCGAGGGTGTGCGGCACGACCTCCTCGGCGTCGGCGCCGAGCCAGCCGGTGATCGCGTGCGCGCGGGGGTCGGCGTAGGCCTCGGCCTCGCTCATCAGCCCGGCCTCGACCATCCGGGCCGCCCAGGAGTCGTCCTGGGTGAGCCGGAACGGCTCGGCGGCGGCGCGGTCGTCCGGGATCCAGTACGCCCGGGTGTCGCCGACCCACCCGATGGTGACCCGGCCGCCCGCGGCTATCGCGCTGACGAAGGTGCAGGCGGGCGCGTTGAGGTCGGGCCGGGTGGGGCCGGCGCCGTCGGTGGCGAGGCCGGCGACCGCGTCGGCGGCGTCGGCGACGGCCTGGCGCATCGCCGAGTTCGGGTCCCGGCCGGCCTCCAGGGCGGTCAGCAGCGACTCGGAGGCGGCGTCCACGGCGGTCTCCGAGGCCTCGTCCGGGCGGTCGGAGGAGGAGACGCCGTCGCACACCACGGCGACCACGACCGGCTCGCCGCCGGGCAGCGAGGTCGCGGCGACGGTGAAGGAGTCCTCGTTGCGGTGGTGGCGCACGCCGCGGTCGCTGACCCCGGCGACGCCCCCGAGCGCCTTCTCCATGTGGTCGCGCGGGCGCGGCTGGGCGCTGCCGCAGCCCTCGCAGTAGCCGTCCGGGGCGACCTGCGGCTGCCCGCAGTGCACGCAGACCTGCCCGCGCGGCGACGGTACGGCCTCGCCGCGGGCGGCGGCCCAGCTCGTGGGCATCGAGCCGGGGGCCGCCCGGCCGTCCCGGCCGGTCCCGCAGGAGCCGCAGTAGGCGTCCTCCTGGTCCATCGGCTCCGAACAGCTCGGGCACTCGGTCTGCTGCGGCATCTGCTACACCCACGTCCTGGGACGGGCACGGTTGGCCCGTTCCACCATCTCGATCCTGGTCTCCGCCCGGTCGGCCAACCGGGCGAGTACCCGGTAGGACTGTTCCAGGGCGAAGCGCAGTTCCCGCTCCTGTGCGGGACGTCCCAGTACCACCAGGTCGGTGGTGCGCCGGCCGGCCGCCTCCTCGGCGCCGACCCAGCCGAGGGCCGTGTCGAGCACCTCGACGGCGAGCTCCTCGCGGCGGCGGGCGTCCAGCCGCAGCGCGGTCAGCTGGGCGGAGCTCGCGCCGAGGTCGGCGGCCAGGTCGTCGGTGGTCCGGCGCTCGCGCAGCCGGGCCCGGACGGCGGCGATCCGGGCGGCGGTGTAGTGGCTGGAGGTGGCCGGGACGGTCTCCAGGACGCGGACCGCGGCGGTCCGGTCCTCCTCGGCCAGCCGGACCCGGGCCAGCCCGAAGGCGGCGCTCAGGTAGGCGTGGTCGGTGGCCCACACCAGCCGGTAGAACTCGGCCGCGTCGCCGCCGTCGCCGAGCAGCTCGGCGCAGATGGCGAGGGCCAGCTTGGGGGCGGCCTCGCCGGGGAAGGCGTCGTAGACGGCGTCGAAGGCCTCCGCGGCGGCCCGGAGGGCGGTGGAGGAGCCGTCGACGAGGGCGGTCAGCCCGCGGTACCAGACCACCCGCCAGTCGTCCGGCTGGTCCCGTTCCAGCTCGGTGAGGCGGTTCACGGCGTCGTCGTGGCGGCCGAGTTCGAGCAGGGCGCGCAGTTCGCGCAGCCGGCTCTCGACCGAGACGGCGGGCGCGGCGGCCAGTGCGGCGAGCGTCTCCTCGGGGTCGGGGGTGACCAGGACGGCGAGGAAGCCCGCGTTCGGGTCGCCGGGGTCGACCCGGGGGACGGGCAGCGCGAGGGCGGCGGCGGCCGGGTCCAGGGGGGCCACCCGGAGCTGCCCGGCCTGTTCGGTGGGCAGGACCAACTCGGTGTCCACGACGCGCAGTTCGGGGCCGAACAGGGTGGAGGGCGCGGGCCGGGGCCGGTCGTCCTGGAGGGCCAGGACCTCCCGCAGCACGCCGGTGAGCTGGTCGGCCATCTCCTCGGCGGAGGCGAAGCGGCGGGCCGGGTCCGGGTCGGTGGCGCGGACCAGGAAGCGGTAGTACGACTCGTACCTGGCGAAGACCTCGACCTGTTCCGGGCCGGGCAGCGAGTCGCGGTAGGTGCCGCTGTAGCCCTGGAAGTCGAAGGTGAGCACCGCGAGGGTGCGGGCCACGGTGTACAGGTCGGAGGCGACGGAGGGGCCGTCGGTGGCGATCTCCGGGGCCTGGTAGCCGATGGTGCCGTAGATCGGGCCGTCGTCGTCGAAGCGGCGGACCGCGCCCATGTCTATGACCTTGAGCGTGTCGCCGCTCTGGATCACGTTGTCGATCTTGAAGTCGCAGTACACCAGGCCCCGGCCGTGCAGGTAGCCCAGGGCCGGCAGCGCCTCCAGCGCGTACGCGATCCCCTGCTCGACGGGCAGCGGTTCGCGCCGGCCGTCCGCGGTGCGGCGCTCGTTGGCGATGTCCTTGAGCGACTTCCCGCCGACGTACTCCATCACGATGTAGCCGTCGGTGGAGCCGGTGCGCAGGTCCGGGTGCTCGGCGAAGTTGATGATCCGGACGATGTTCGGGTGGTCCACCTCGGCCAGGAAGCGCCGCTCGGCGACGGCCGCCGCGAGCGCGTCCTCGTCCCCGGTGTCCAGCAGGCCCTTGAGCACCACCCACTTGTCGTGGACCCGTCGGTCCACCGCCAGGTAGATCCAGCCGAGCCCGCCGTGCGCCAGGCAGCCCACCACCTCGTACTGCCCGCCGACCAGGTCGCCGCGGCGCAGCTTGGGCGTGAACGAGTACGGCGTGCCGCACTTGGTGCAGAAGCCGTCCGGGCGGCCGGGGCGGCCGTTCTTCTCCCGGCCGACCGGGGTCTCGCACTTGGAGCAGAACCGCTTGCGCTCGGGCACCTCGGGGTCGGCCAGCACCGCCTGGGACGGGTCGGCCGCCTCGACGGTCGGCACGGTGACCAGGCCGGCGCCCAGCCGGTTGCGGGTGCCGGCGGTGGAGCCGCCCCGGGTGGAGCGGACCGAGAGGGAGCGGCTGCTGCCGGTGCGGGTCGAGCGGTGCGAGCGGGAGCGGCCGGACATCGAGCGGGCCGAGCCGGTGCGGACCGACAGCGAGCGGGCCGAGCCGTCGTGGCCGGAGCCGCGGCCGGAGCCGTTCCGGCCGGGGCCGGGGGAGACCCGGGCGGAGGGGACGTGGGGCTGGGTGACGCCGGTGTCGCCGCCGGGCGGGGTCAGGCCGCACTCGTCGCAGTAGCCGTCCGGGTCGATGGTGCCGGAGCAGTCGCGCGGGCAGGGCGCGCCGGGGCCGGCGGCCGTCGGTGCCCCCGCCGCCGGTGCCCCCGCTGTCCCCGTCGCCCCCGCGCCCGGTGCCTCCGCCGCCGCTCCGGTCGTCGCGGTGGTCCCGCCCGCCGGGGCGAGCCCGCACTCGTCGCAGTAGCCGTCGGCGTCGATCCTGCCGCTGCCGGAGCACTCCGGCCGTTCGCACGTCCCGCCCATCACCCTCAGCCCCCCTGGACCTGTCCGTCGGCCGGCTCCTGGCCGGCCGCCTCCTGTGCCTGCCCGGCCTCGGTCTGGGCCGGGCGCAGCGACTGCTGGAACCGGGCCACCGCGGCGGCCGCCGCCCGCAGGTCGCAGGGCGCGCTCCACAGCAGCCAGCGCGCCTTCTCGTACCGTTCGATCACTTCCGGGTCCTCGGAGACCCGCAGCCGGGCCGCCATCGCCTTGTAGGCGTCCAGCCGGCCGCGCAGCTCGGCCCGGACGGCCAGCGGCTGGGTCACCTCGGTGAGCGACTGCCGGGCCCGGCCCAGCTCCTTGGCGGCGGCGTCCTCCAGCGTGTCCAGCAGCGGCGCCAGCCGGCCCCACTGCCCGGCCTGGCGCAGGTCCAGGGCCGCGACGATCCGTTCGCGCAGCGCCGAGGCCGGTCCGGGCACCGCCGGGACGTCGCTGGACGCTATCTTCGCCAGCACCTCGCCGCGCGCCCGGCGGGCCTCGGCCAGGGTGGCGTCGGCCCGCTGGAGGAGGTCGCCGACGCCCTGGAGGCGCTCCTCGGCCTCGTCACGCAGCCGCAGCAGGTCCTCCAGCTCCAGCCGGACGCCGTCCAGCGCCCGCCCGGCCCGGTCGAACCGCTCGGTGTCGACCACCCCGGCGGGGCCGGCGAAGGCCGAGCCCTCCGGGACGGTGCCGCGCTGGGCGGGCACCCGGGCCGGGCGCCACAGCGCCAGCGGGTCCCCGTGGACCTCGGCGCGCAGCCCGGTGAGGTCCTGCTCGATCCCGGCCAGGTCGTCGCCCAGCGGGTGGCTCCCGGTGCGCACGCCGAGCGAGGCGGCGAGGGTGCGCACCCGCTGGAGCTCGGCCAGCAGCAGGTCGATCCGGGCGGGCAGCGCCGACCAGACCGCGTCGGCGGCGCTGACCACCTCCAGCACGGTGGCGTACCAGGAGTTCATCCGGACCATCAGCGCGTCCAGGCTGATCCGCTCGACCAGCCTGGCCGGCGCGCCGAGCACCTGCGGGCCGTCCGGCACCACCCCGCCGGGGACGGTCACCGCGTCGCCGGTCAGCAGTTCGCTCAGTTCGGCCAGTTCGGGCGCGCCGGGCTTGGCCTTGCGGGCCCGGACGGCGCGCGCCGAGGCCAGCGCCTCGGAGTAGCGGTCGAACAGCGCCCAGAGCAGGGGCAGGCCCTTGCCGGCGACGGACCAGCGCTCCAGGGTGCGTCCGGACAGCTCGGCGCCGTCCAGCAGCCGCAGGCCCGAGTGGTCCTGGAGGGCGAGCAGCGCCGACTCGACCGCGTCCCGCTCCGCGCCGAGGCGGGCGAGCGCGCGGTCGACCTCCTCCCGGTTCAGTACCGGGCCAGCCGATGCCGCCACCGCGGTGTCCTTCCTTCCTCGCGTGCGATCCCGACGTGCCTGACGTTCCTGACGTACCTGACGTGCTGGACGTACCGGACGTGCGGTCCCACGACAACCCCCGTGTCCACCACCGGTCTCCCCGTGGTGATCGTCCCGAACCCTAGCCGGTGGCCGTTCGGGCGGAGCGGGCGCGGGGCGTCAAGGCACCGTCAACGCCCCGCTGACGGCCCGCGCGCTACCTCCCCCGCGCCGTCCCCCGCGTCGCCCCCGGACCGGCCCGGGGTGGACCCCGGGGCGGCCCCGACGCCGGCTCAGCGGGTGCCCGGCCAGTAGCGGTCGGCCTCGTTGAGCATGTACGGCTTGAGCCAGTGCTCGTACGAACGGGCCCAGTCGCCGCGCGCGTAGTAGTCGGCCAGGACCTGGTTGACGCGGGCGGTCAGGTCGGTGCTGTCCTTCAGCATGGCGACGCCGACCACCTCCGGCTGGGCCTCGCCGTCCACGATCCGCACGGTCTGGTCCTGCGCGGCCTGACCGGCCGCCAGGCCGTTGTCGGTCATGGTCGCGTCGACCTTGCCGAGCTGCATCAGGACCAGGCAGTCCAGCTGGTTCTCCACCGTGACGACCTGCCGGGCGGTCTTCTTCTCCGTGACCACGGTCAGCGCGGTGGAGCCGGCGGCGGCGCAGACCCGCTGGTCCTTGACGGCGTCGTCGATGTTCTTCGCCGGCGAGGCCGTCGGCACCAGGACGCGCTGGGTGATGTTGAAGTACGGCTTGGAGAAGGCGACGTCCTCCATCCGCTTGCAGTTGATCGTCATGGTGCGGACGATCAGGTCGACCCGGCCCTTCTTGATGGCGTCGATCCGGTCGGCCGTGGCCACCGGCTTGAGCACCACCTTCTCCGGGTCGCCCATGACGGCCGCGCCGATCGCCCGGGCGAGGTCGATGTCGAAGCCCTCGATCTGGCCGGTGTTCGGGTTGCGGGCGCCCCAGCGGTAGCTGTTCTGGTCCACGCCGATCACCAGGCTGCGCCTGGCCTTGATGGCCTTCACGGCCGGGCCGTCGTCGGTGCTCGGCGGCACGCTCTTCGTGACGTCGCAGCCGTCGGCCTGCTCCTGCTGGTCCTGCTTCGTCCGGTGCACGGCCGCCGGCGCGGCGCCGACCGGGCCGCCCCCGGCGAGCACGGCCGCGCCGGCCGCCAGCAGGGCCACCGCGACGGCGGGCCTGGTCCTCCTCCCGGAACCGCCGGAACCGCCGGAACCGCTGGAACCGCTGAAGCTCCTGAAACCCCTGGTGCGCATCGGTCGCTCTCCCCCTTGCCCGTTACCGGTACTCGGCCAGTCGCCGGCCCAGGCCGCGCAGCGCGGCGGCCGCGGCCACCAGACCGAGCAGCGCGGCGGCGACGGCGGCGGTGCGCAGGTCCCCGCCGGTGCCCTCGGCGGCCTGCTTGAAGCGGTCCTGCTCGATGTCGGCGGCCTGGGCGAGCGCCTTGTCGGTGGCGTTGAAGGAGGCGTCGGCGGTGGCCGCGTCGCCCTTGGCCGTCACGGTGGCCTCCAGTGCGCCCTGGTAGTCGGCCTCGAACACCTCCCGCTTCCGGGCCTCGTCGTGCCGTTTGCGCCACTCGTCGAACTGCTTGGCGGCCTCCCGGACGCCCGGCTGGGCGGCCGAGGGGGCCAGGCGGAGGGCCTCCGGCAGCGAGCCGGCGGACCGGTCCGCCGGGACGTCGGTGGTTCCGGCGAGGTCTCCGACGGCCTTCGTCCACTGGTCGGCGTACTTGGTGGTCGAGCCGCGGGCGACGAAGTGGAGGTTCTCCGCCAGCCGGGCGGTCAGCACGTCCGCCCGGGCGGTGTTGAGCGCCTTCAGCGGGGCCGCGCCCTCGTGGACGCTCCGCTTGAGCGCCGCGCTGGTGGTCAGACCGGTGACGGCCAGCCACAGCCCGCCGGCCAGGACGGCGGCGGTGGCGCCCAGCAGCCCGATGTTGAACACCCGGTTGGTGCGGCGGAACAGCGTGAGCTGCACCCAGGCCAGTGCGGCCAGGGTGACCAGCGCCAGGCCGTACGCCCCCCACGGCACCGCCTTGGCCTCGGCGTAGTCGTCGGCCAGCTCCTGGTTCTCGGCCGCGGCCAGTTCGGCGGCGGCCGGCAGCAGCACGGTCTGCATCTGCTCGGAGGCGTACCGCAGGTAGGCGCCGCCGAGCGGGATGCCCTGCCGGTTGTCGGCCCGCGCGGTCTCCACCAGGCCGGCGTAGGCGGGGAGTTGCTGGTTCAGCCGGGAGAGCGAGCCCTGGGCGGGCGAGGTCGCGGTGGTCCGGGCGGCGGCCTGGGCGATCAGCTTGGCGGCGGTGGCGATGTCCTGCTCGTAGCGGGTGCGGACGGCGTCGGGCTCGGCGCCGGCCAGCAGGAAGCCGCTCGCCGCGGTGGTGGCGGCGTCGGCCAGGCTGCGGTGGATCTCGGCGGCGTCCCGGCTGAGCGGCTGGCTGTACGAGACCACCCGGTCGGCGGCCTGCGCCCTGGTCTCCAGCTGCCAGGCGGTGAGCCCGCCGAAGGCGACGGTGAGCACCGCGAGCACCACGCCGGCCAGTCGCAGCCGCCCTGGGGGCGTGCGGGTGGCCTGTGCGAGCCGGGCGCGCACGCCGGTGGCGACGGCCGCCGGAGGGCGCTTCTCGGGCGCCCCACCGGGTCTGGCCGCTGGGGGCGCCCCGCCGGACTTCGCGAGCGGTGCTGATCCGGGGACGGCCGGTGCCCCCGGTGCGGCCGCCGCCACCGGCACGGCCGTCGCCACCGCGGCGCCCGGCGCCCCCGGCAGCTGGTTCGGCCGTGCCGGGAACGCGGCGCCGGACGCGCCGTTGCCTACTGGTGTTGCCACCCGCCTCATCCTCCCCTGGGGCCGGGCCCGTCCCCGGGGCCCGACCGATGGCAGCAGTATGGCCGTGACTCCCCCCGACCACACCTGACTTGCGCCGATCTTGAGCATGTCGTGCACGTCCCCCGGACGGCCCGTGGCACCGGCGCGGCCGGTGCCGTCGGCGCGGCCCGTACGGTCCGTACGGTCCGTACGGTTCGTGCCGCTCCCGCCGGTCGTCTCCTGCCGGTCGTCCCGAGAGGTGGCGAACCGTCCGACGCGGGCCGCACCCTACGCGGTTCCCCCGGCCGGGCGGAGCGCGGGGGTCCGGTTGCGGGCGGGCTTTCCCGGGTGCGGCGACCCCTCGCTCCGTACGATGGAGGTATGCGCCTGCTTGGAACGATCTCGCCCGACCGTCCGCTGCTCGTCGTCGCCGTGCGCGAGGAGGCCGCCCACCTGGACGACCGCCTGCCCGTGCTGCTCACCGGGATAGGGAAGGTCAACGCCGCCGTCGCGCTGGCCACCGTCCTCGCGCAGGGCGAGAAGCCGTCCGAGGTGATCAACCTCGGTACGGCCGGCGCGCTGCGCCCCGGCTGGGAGGGCACCCACCACGTGGTCCAGGTGATCCAGCACGACCTCGACACCGCCGCCCTGCACGCGCTCACCGGGCGTGAGTACGGGGCCCCGCTGGTGATCGGCAAGGGCGACGGCCCGGTGCTGGCCACCGGCGACCTCTTCGTCTCCGACACGGACGCCCGCGACCGGCTCGCCGAGCACGCCGACCTGGTGGACATGGAGGGCTACGCCGTCGCCACCGTCGCCCACCGCGCCGGGCTGCCGGTGCGGCTGGTCAAGCACGTCAGCGACCAGGCCGGGGACGGTGCGGAGCACAGCTGGAAGGAGGCGGTGGACGACTGCGCCCGGAAGCTGGCCGACTGGGTGGTCGCGCAGGGCTGGTGACGTCGCCTCAGGGGCTGGTCAGGGTGGCGCGGTGACCGGGGGGAACGCAGGGCCGACCGGGCTTGACCGGGGAGGGCGCGGCCGCCCTCCCCGCCCCGCCTCCCGGGTCAGCCGTTCCGGAAGTCGGTGAGGTCCAGGCCCGCCAGCCGCTGCGGGTCGGTGAGCACGTCGATCGCGACGATCGCGCCGTCCACCACGGTGAACGCCATGACCGACAGCGGCCGGCCGTTGTCGCCGATGACCACCGCGCCCGCGGTGCCGTTGACCAGCGCCGGGCGGGCGAACGGGGACAGCGTGCCCCACAGGACGGCCTGGCCGGCCACCGTGCCGGCGCCCGAGAGCACCACGGTGTGCCGGGCCAGCAGCGCGCCGCCGTCCGAGCGCAGCACCACGTCCGGGTCGAGCACGGCGAGCAGCGCGTCCAGGTCGCCGTTGCGGGCGGCGGCGAAGAACGCGTCCACGGCCGCCCGCTGCCGGCCGAGGTCCGGGTCGGGCGCGGGCGCCTGCCCCTGCACCTTGCGGCGGGCCCGGCTGGCCAGCTGGCGGGTGGCGGCGGCGGTCTTCTCGATCAGCGGGGCGATCTCCTCGAACGGCACCGCGAACAGGTCGTGCAGCACGAAGGCGACCCGCTCGGCCGGTGACAGCGACTCCATCACCACCATCAGCGCCAGCCCGACCGAGTCCGCGAGCATCACCTCCTGCTCCGGGTCCACCACGCCCTCGCGCCGCAGCAGCGGGTCCGGGATGCGCGGCGGGCCCGGCTCGCCGCCCGGCCCGGCGGGCTCCAGCGGCTCCTCGCGGCGCTGGGCGCGGGTGCGCAGCAGGTTCAGGCAGACCCGGGAGACCACCGTGGTCAGCCAGCCGCCGAGGTTGTCCACCCCGGCGGTGTCGGTGCGGTCGTAGCGGAGCCAGGCCTCCTGGAGGGCGTCCTCGGCCTCGCTGATCGAGCCGAGCATCCGGTACGCGACCGCGCGCAGGTGCGGGCGGTGCTCCTCGAAGAGCGCGGTCCGGGCGGATTCCCCGTCCACCTTCTCGTCCACGTGTCACATTCCTTCGTCGCCGGGGGTCAGGGCAGCAGGAGTCACCCAACAACGGCCGCGGCGGGGAGATCAACTCCCCTCCCGGGACGAATCGGAGACGGTCATGACGAAGAACACGGTGCTGGTCACCGGAGGTACCGGGACCCTGGGCCGGCAGGTGGTCCCGCTGCTGCGCGCGGCCGGGCTGCCGGTGCGGGTGCTCAGCCGGCGGGAGCGCCCGGACGCCGACGGCGTCGCGTACGTGCGCGGCGACCTGCTCGGCGACCCGGCGACGGCGGCCGCCCGGCTGGACGGGGCGCTGGCGGGCGTGGACACGGTGCTGCACCTGGCGGGCGGCCCCAAGGGCGACGACGTCGCCACCCGGCTGCTGGTCGCCGCCGCCCGGCGGGCCGGGGTGCGGCACCTGGTGTACATCTCGGTGATCGGCGCGGACCGGCTGCCGCTCGGCTACTTCCGGGCCAAGCACGCCGCCGAGCGGGCGGTGGCCGAATCGGGCCTGCCGTACACGGTCCTGCGGGCCGCGCAGTTCCACGACCTGGCGTTCACGGTGGCGGAGAAGACGGCCCGGCTGCCGCTCGTCCCGGCCCCCGGCGGGGTCCGCTGGCAGCCCGTGGACGTGCGGGAAGTCGCCGCCCGGCTGGTGGAGTTGGCGCTGGGCGAGCCGGCCGGGGCGGTGCCCGACCTGGCCGGTCCGACGGTGTACGCGATGGAGGAGCTGACCCGCGGCTACCTCGCGGCGCGCGGCCGCAGCCGCCGGCGGCTGCCGCTCCGGGTGCCGGGCAAGGTCGGGCGCGCGTACCGGGCGGGGGAGAACCTGGCCCCGGCGGGCGCCGACCACGGGCGGCGGACCTGGGAGGAGTACCTGGCGGAGCGGCTGGCGGCCTGACGGCTGCCCCGTCGTGGTCCGGGGGTGGCCGCCGTGCCGCTCCTCGACGCCGTCCGCGCCGACTCCGCCGCCGCGCTCGGGCTCAGCGGCCCCCCGGCCGCCGCGCTCGGGCCCGACGTCCCCCGGCCTTCGGGGCCCTGGCGCGGCTGCGGGAGCTCGCGCTGGGCCCCGGGGCGTCGTACGTGCTGCTCAACGCCGAGGAGGGCGACGCCTACGAGCCGCTGTTCAGGCCCGGGCGGCTCCGGTGACGTCCTCGGTGGTCACCACCTTGGCGAAGCGCATCGCATGCAGGGTGGCGGCCGTGGCGCGGGCGAGGTCGGCGGCCGGGATGGTGGTGCCGTCCGGGCCGGCCATGTCGAAGGAGTGCATGGCGTCGGTGGGGAAGATCGCGTCGTAGCCGAGGTTGCCGGCCATCCGGGCGGTGGTCTCGCAGCACACGTTGGTGATGATCCCGGTGACCACCACCTGCCGGGCGCCGCGCTCCTGCAGCCAGGCGTGCAGGTCGGGGGTGCCGTAGAAGGCGCTGTTGACGGTCTTGGTGACGTGCAGCGCCGGGGTGAGCCCGGCGACGAAGTCCTTCAGGTCGTGCCCCGGGGTGCCCCCGGCCAGCGGCGTGCCCGGGCCGTCGTGCTGCACGGTGACGATCGGGCGGTCGGTGTCCTGCCAGGCGGTGATCAGCTCGGCCATCCGCTGCTCGGCCTGCGGGTTGTCGCGGGGGCCGAAGGCGGGGGCCTCGAAGCCCTTCTGGACGTCGATGAGCAGCAGGACGGCGTCGGGGTCGAGGGCGAGGGGGGCGTCGAAGGCGTCGAGGTTCGTCATGCCGTCCATGGTGGTCGGCGGTACCGGGGAGGCGTGATGGGCGGAGATGCCGACCATCGATAGATTCCTGCCATGCGTACGGTGGGTTGCCTGATCTTCGACGGTGTCCGGGCCTTCGACTACGCCGTGATCGGCGAGGTGTGGGCGAACCGGGCCATCCGGCCCGGCCAGCCCCTCTTCGACCTGCGGGTCTGCGGGCCGGAGGGCGCCCGGGTGCGGCTGGGCGGCGGGCTGGAGCGGCTCCCCGACCACGCCCTGGGCGCGCTCACCGACTGCGACCTGGTGGTGGTGCCGGGCGTCGAGGACCCGGGGGCCCGGCACGCCCCGGAGGTCCTGGGCGCCCTGCGGGCCGTCGCCGCGGCGGGCGTCCCGATCGCCTCGCTCTGCGCGGGCGCCTTCGTCCTCGCCGAGGCCGGCCTGCTGGACGGCCGCGAGGCCACCACCCACTGGGCGCTCGCCCCCGAACTCGCCCGCCGCTTCCCGGCGGTGACGGTCCGGCCCGAGGTTCTCTTCACCGGCGGCGACGGCCTGTGGACCTCGGCCGGCGTCGCGGCGGGCATCGACCTCTGCCTGCACCTCGTCCGCACCGCCCACGGCCAGCGGGCCGCCGCCACCATCGCCCGCGCCATGGTCACCGCGCCCTTCCGGGCGGGCGGCCAGAACCAGTTCCTGCCCTCCCCGGTCCCGGACGCGGCCGTCGGCGACGACCCGCTGGCCCGCCTCCGCGCCGAGGTCCTGGCCTCCCTCGACACCCCCTGGACGGTGCGCCGGATGGCCGCCGCCGCCCTGATGTCCGAACGCACCTTCGCCCGCCGCTTCACCGCCACCACCGGCACCACCCCGATGCGCTGGCTCCTCGACCAGCGCGTCCTCACCGCCCAGCGCCTCCTGGAGGAGACCGACCTGCCCGTCGACACCGTCGCCACCCACTGCGGCTTCGCCTCCGCGGTCTCCCTGCGGCCGGTCTTCGTGGACCGGGTCGGCGTCGCCCCCCGCGAGTACCGCCGGGCCTTTCGCGGCCGCGAGGAGGGCTGAGCGGTTCGGACCGGCTGAACCGGGTGACGTCATCCGGGAGTTGATGGAGCGGTGGCGGGGCGGCGGGGGCCCGTTGCGGCGGAGAGGGCGAAGACCAGCAGGCCGAGGGCCGTCATGGCGGCGCCGGCGAGGTTGGTGAGGGGGAGGGCGGTGCCGGGGTGGGGGCCGCCGTGCTCGATGACGGCGGCGCCGAGCAGGGAGCCGAGGGTGATGCCCACGCCGAAGGCGGCGGTGTTGGCGGTGCCGACCAGGGCGGAGTCGCGGCCCGCGACCCGCAGGACGTAGGCCTGGGTCGGGGTGAGCAGGCCGAAGCCGCAGAAGCCGAGCAGGAAGAGGGTGGCCACGGCCGCGCCCTTGTGGTGGACGGTGGCGGTGAAGAGGGCGAGGGTGAGGGCGAGGGCCGCGAACAGGGCCGCCGTCGTCGGGACGAGGGCGCGGTCGGCGGCCCGGCCGGCCAGCCAGTTGCCCGCGACCAGCCCGGCGCCGTAGACGGCCAGCAGCCAGACCACGTCGCCCGTTCCGAAGCCGGTGACCGCGGTCAGCATCGGCTGGACGAAGGTGAAGGAGGCGAACAGCCCGCCGAAGCCGACGGCCGTCGCGGCGAGGGCCAGCCAGAGGCGGAGGCCTGCGAAGACGGCCAGTTCGGCGCGGAGCGAGGACGCGGCGGAGGCGGGGGCGTCGGTGGGGGCGGTGTCCGTACGGGGGAGGAGCCGCAGCAGGCCGAGCAGTCCCGCCGCGCCGAACACGGCGACCAGCGCGAACGCCCCGCGCCAGCCCCAGGCCTGCCCGGCCAGGGTGCCGATCGGCAGGCCGAGCACGTTGGCCAGGCTCAGCCCGGTGAACACCAGGGCGATCGCGGCTCCCCGCCGGGCCGTCGGGACGAGCCCGGAGGCCACGACGGAGGCGACGCCGAAGAAGGCGGTGTGGGTGCACCCGGTGAGGAAGCGGGTGGCCAGGAGCAGGCCGAAGGTCGGCGCGAGGGCCGAGGCGAGGTTGCCCGCCGTGAACAGCAGCATCAGCAGGACGAGCAGGCGCCGGCGGGGCATCCGCAGGGTGAGCAGCGCGAGCGCCGGACCGCAGGCCTGGCCGACGGCGTAGGCGGTGGTGACCAGCCCGGCACGGGCGACGGTGACGTCGAAGTCGGTGGCGAGGGCGGTCAGCAGGCCGTTCGTGACGAACTCGGTGGTGCCGACGGCGAAGGCGCTGAGGGCGAGCGCGAGCAGGGCGGGGGGCATGGCGGTGGAGGGTCCTTGGCTGGGGCGGGGCCGGGGTGCGGCCGGACGGGGCCATGCTCCGGCGCCCCGCGCGCCCCCGGCCAGCCACCTGTCGTTCCTACCCCTCGGAGGGTCACCCACGGCGCTGGCCTGCGGAAACCTTCCGCCGTAGCCTCGGTGGGCATGGGAGCCAACAGCGAGCTGGGCGAGTTCCTGCGCCTGTGCCGCGCCGCCGTCACCCCGGCCGAACTGGACCTGCGCGTGCCGGCCGAGCACCGGCGGGTGGCCGGGCTGCGCCGGGAGGAGCTGGCCGGGCTGGCGGGCATCAGCGTCGCCTACTACACCCGGCTGGAGCAGGGGCGCAGCACCAACGCCTCGGACCAGGTGCTCGACGCGATCGCCCGCGTCCTGCGCCTGGACGCCACCCAGCGCACCCACCTGGGCGACCTCGCCCGCCGCCCGCCCCGGGCCGTACGGAGCCGCCCTCCGGTCGAGCAGCCGGACCCGCGCTCGGTGCACCTCCTCGCCTCGCTGGACCACGTGCCCGCCCTGCTGCTCGGCCGCCGCAACGACGTGCTCGCCTGGAACCGCCTCGGCCACGCGCTGCTCGCCGGACACCTCCCGTACGGGGCGCCGGACGATCCGGCCACCCGGCCGTCGATGAGCCGGCTGCTGTTCCTGGACCCGCGCACCCGCGCGCTCGAACGGGACTGGGAGCACTACGCCCGCACCCACGTCGGCTACCTGCGGCTGGTCGCCGGGCGGTACGGGGAGGACCGCGAGCTGGCCCGGCTGATCGGCGAACTCAGCATGAAGAGCCCGGAGTTCGCCGCCTGGTGGGCGGGCGGGAACGTGCGGGAGTGCACCTTCGGCAGCAGGACGCTGGACCATCCGGCGGTCGGGCCGCTGGAGGTGACGTACCAGGTGTGGCTCCAACCCGACCGGCCGGACCACCGGTTGGAGGTCTACACCCCCGGCCCGGACCCGGCCGCCGCGGCGGCGCTCGACGCGCTGGCGCGGTCGCGGCAGCCGTAGCGGGGGAGCGGGGGGAGGAGCCGACGGGGTGGCGGCCCTCAGCGCCGCCACCCCGTTGGCTTCTCGGCACGGGGCCCGTGGCGTGTTGAGCCAAACCCCACCTTGGGGTGAAGCCGGGTGGGGATTCCCGTGGGGACCGGTGCCGGTTCGGTGTGCGGCCGCCGCCACGGCCGCCACCCGGCGGCCGCGCACGGCGCGGTCCGGCGGGTGCGGGCCTTCAGGCCGTGGCGGCCGCGCGCAGCCGCTTCTTGTCCGGCTTGCCGACGGGCGTCAGCGGGATCTCGTCCACGAGGTGCAGCACCTCGGGGGCGAAGATCCGCCCCTTGCGCTCGGTGACGAACGCGCGGAGGGTGTCCAGGTCGGGCCGCTGCCCCGGGGCGGGGACGACGGCGACGTGGACGTGCTCCGCCTCCTGGTCGTCGCGGACGCCGAAGACGGCGCAGCGGGCGACCGCCGGGTGGGTGAGCAGGAGGTCCTCCACCTCGGAGGGGTAGACGTGGCCGCCGACCACGATGATCAGGTCCTTGACCCGGTCGGAGAGGTAGAGGTAGCCGTCCTCGTCGAAGTAGCCGACGTCCCCGGTGTTCAGCCAGCCGTCCCGGAGCACCGCGGCGGTGAGGTCGGGCCGCTTCCAGTACCCGGCCATGACGGCGTCGGAGCGCAGGTGGATCCCGCCCTGCTCGCCGGTCGGCAGGTCGGTGCCGTCGTCGGAGCGGATCGCCACCTCGACGCCCGGGACGGGCCGGCCGACCGGCACCTGGCCGCCGGGGCCGATCCGGTCGTGCTCCTGCGGGGTGAGGAAGGAGATCAGCTGGGCCTCCGACATCCCGTAGAGGCCGACCAGGACCGGCCCGAAGACCTTGAGCGCCTCGCGGATCCGGGTCGGCGAGGCGGCGCTGCCCCCGTAGGAGAGGTACCGCAGGCTGGACAGGTCGGTGCGGCCGATCGCCGGGTGGTCGAGCAGCTGGTGGAGCAGCGGCGGCAGCACCCAGAGGTCGGTGATGTGCTCGCGCTCGATGGCGGCCAGGACCGCGCCGGGCTCGAAGGAGCGCTGGAGGACCACCGTGCCGCCGTGCTGGAGGGTCAGGTCGGCGAAGATGCCGGCCAGGTGGGCGAGCGGGGTGGCGGCGAGGAGGCGGGGCGCGCCGGCGGCGGGGTCGCTGCCGATCGGGGCGTCGAAGATGCGGCGGTACGGTCCGTGCAGGCTGAGGATGCCCTTGGGGATGCCGGTGGTGCCGCCGGTGTGGCGGATGCTGAGGTCGTCCTCCGGCCCGACCCGGACGTCCGGGGGTTCGGCGGGGCGGTGGGCGGAGGCGGCGATGACGTCCTCGCCGAGGGCGGCGGGGTCGCCGCCGGGCCCGGGGCCGAGGGTGAGGACGGTCGGCACGTCGATCAGCGGGAGCAACTCGGCTGCCTCGGCGTACCGTTCGGCGTCCACGAGCAGCACGGTGGTGTCGACGCTCGCCGTGATCTCGGCCAGGACCGGGGTGCTCATGCCGTCGTACAGGTTCACCACCCGGGCGCCGGCGAGGCCCGCCGCGTACCGGGCGCTCAGGGCCTCGGGGGTGTTGCCGGTCAGCAGGGTCACGGTGGTGCCGAGGGCGGCGCCCCGGGCGATCAGCTCGTGGGCGAGGCGGTAGGTGGCGGCGGCGAAGTCGCCGGCGGTGATCTCGGCGCCGTCGGCGGTGACGACGGCCTGCCGGTCGGGATCGGAGGCGAGGGACTGGAGGATCAGAGCGGGACCGCTGACGAACTCCGCGTCGGGCATGGCTACTTCTTCCTTGTAGTTTGCAACCATGTCCACAGGCTAACCCCAACCTCCGCCCCTGGTCCGGGAACTGCCGAGGAGGGCCGAATGTGATCGTCCGTCACCCGGACAGGGGAATGATCGTGGGCGCGCGCCTGTTTCGTGGCGCACACCCGTTTCGGCGCACGCCCGTTGCGGGGCCCGCGCGGTCAGAACGCCGCCGGGGGCCGGAGGGCGAGGTCGGTGGCGGCGGCCCAGTGCTCGGTCGCGGCGGTGACGATCGCGTAGCCGGGCTGGGAGGGGAGCCGGGAGATCAGGGCGCTGCGGCAGCCGTGGCTGCGGTGGACCTCGACGGGGACGGGGACGCCGTGGAGCCGGACCTCGCCGGGGGTGGGCGGGCCGTCCGGTGGGGCGAGGTGGATGCGGGGGTCGAGGCGGTCCGAATTCGCCAGGAAGGTGGAGAGTTGGGACTGCGGGGTGGTGAGGGAGCCCACCCGGTGGCCGGACGGGACGGGGCGCGAGGTCTGGACGACGGCGACGAGTTCGCCGTCCAGGTGGTAGTTGAGGTCGAGGTGGCAGAGGTAGCCGTCGGAGGACAGTCGCCCCAGCAGGAAGCGCCACCCGCGCGGGGCGTCGCGGAGTACGGCGATCTGCTCGCCCCACTCCTCGGCGGTCTCGCGGTGGGTCGGTATGCGGATGCCGTGCGGGCGGGTGTCGCGGAACAAGGGCTCCCCCAACGGGCTGGTGGTGACCGGGCGTCGGCACGATGATCGCGCCGCGAGGGGCACCGCGGGAGGGGGAGACGACTTTTCGGCCGTTCGCCGCGTCGGCGGATTGCTTCGGGCCGGGGTGGGACAGAAGCTTCGGGGCGTCGGCTTCGGCGGCGTCGTGGGGACATCCGGGCAACAACCCGGTGAACCGCGGTCGACGCCGGTCGAACGGCAGTGGCAACCGGACGGGGGACGGGACATGGGTCAGGGCGGTGCCGCGACGTTCCGTGCGGGGGCGGCGCGGCGCCCGGTCGGCCCAGGAAGACGGGCGCTAGCCGCGGCCCACGTACGGCATGGCGCTGGGCATGACCAGGACGGACTGGATGTTCACCCCGAGCGGCAGCCCGGCCATGGTCCGCACCATGTCGACCACGTGCCGCACGTCCATGGTCGGTTCGACCCGCCGTGAGCCGTCGGCCTGGAGGACGGCCGGCTGGGGGTGGTCGGGCGGGGTCACGTTCCCGATGTCGATCTGGCCGCAGGAGATGTCGTGGCGGCGGCCGTCCAGGGACAGCGAGCGGGTCAGCCCGGCCACCGCGTGCTTGGCGGCGGTGAAGGCGGCGGAGTCCGGGCGGGGCGTCTGTGCGGAAGGCGCGCCGTTGTTGATGATCCGTCCGCCGCGCGGGGTCTGACGCTTCATGATCCGGAAGGCCGCGCGCGAGCAGAGGAAGGTGCCGGTGGCGATGGAGTCCATCACGCGGTGCCAGTCCTCGACGGCCACGTCCTCGGTCGGGGTGTACGGCATGACGTCGGCGGCGTTGTTGAACAGGAGGTCCAGCCGTCCGAACCGTTCCTCGACGAACTCGAACAGACCGTCCACGGCCACCGGGTCGGTGATGTCGGCGGTGAAGGGGACGGCGCGGTCCCGGTCGGCGGGGGCGGCGAGCCCGGCCGTCTCCGCGAGCGGCTCCTTGCGGCGGCCGACCAGGACCACCGTCCAGCCGTCCGCCAGCAGGCCCAGCGCGCTCGCCCGCCCGATGCCGCGCCCCGCCCCGGTGACGACCGCCGTCCGCTCCGCCATACCCCACGTCCCCTCTGCTCTGCCCTGCTCTGCTCGCGATGCCGTCCGGCAGGAACCCGTCCCGACGAAGGGCACCCCGAGCGTGCCCGGACAACCCTCGACCAAACAGGAGTCGCACATGAATGGCCGTAACCCGGCGGCGCAGTCGAACGGCCGCAGCCCGGCGCACGTGGATGTCCCCGACCCGGTACCGGGCCGGACCGACGGCAGCCGGCAGTGGTTCGAGCGGGCCAAGGAGTCACTGGCGGGCGGCGTCAGCTCCTCCGCCCGGCTGACCTCGACCGGCCCGGACCCCTACCCGCTCTACCTGGTGGGCGGTTCGGGCGCGCGGGTCCGGGACGTCGACGGCAACACGTACGTGGACTACCTCGCCGGCTACGGGAGCGCGGTGCTGGGCCACGCCGACCGGCAGCTCGCCGAGGCGCTCGGCGCCGTCCTGGGCGCCGGCACGATGTTCGGCACCTGCAACACGGTGGAGGTCGAACTCGCCGAGCTGATCAGGGAGATGGTGCCCTGCGCGGAGCTGGTCCGGTTCGCCAACTCGGGCAGCGAGGCGGTGCAGGGGGCGGTGCGGGCCGCCCGCGGGTACACCGGGCGGTCCAAGGTGCTCAAGTTCGAGGGCCACTACCACGGTTGGTCGGACACCCTGGCCGTCTCCAACCGGCCAGACCCCGTCGAGGCCGGGCCGTACGGCGCGCCGCGCTCCGTGCCCCACTCGGCCGGCATCCCGGCCGGTGTCGTCGGCGACGTCGTGGTCTGCCCGTGGAACGACCCGGGGGCGCTGCGCGCGGTCCTGGACGCCCACCGGGGCGAACTCGCCGCCGTCGTCTGCGAACCGATCGTCGCCAACAACGCCTGCACCATGCCCGCGCCGGGATACCTGGCGCTGCTGCGGGAGGAGTGCACGGCGCGCGGCATCGTGCTGGTCTTCGACGAGGTCTGCACCGGCTTCCGCACCGGCCCCGGCGGCGCCCAGGCGCTGTTCGGGGTCGTGCCGGACCTCGCCGTCTACGCCAAGGCGCTCGGCGGGGGCCTGCCGATCGCGGCCTTCGCGGGGCGGCGCGAAGTGATGGAGCCGGTGGCCGAGGGACGGGTGAAGCACGGCGGCACGTACAACGCCTCGCCGCTGTCCGCGACGGCCTCGCTGGTGACGCTGCGCAGGCTGAACCGGCCGGAGACCGTGAAGCACATCGAGGAGAGCGGCCGACGGATCATGGAGGCCGTCCGGCGGGCCGCCCGGGACCGGGGCGTCCCCTGCGCGGTCCAGGGAGTGGGGGCGATGTTCCAGGTGGTGTTCACCGCCGACGGCGAGCCGACCCGGCACTACCGGGACCTGCTCCGCAGCGACCAGGCCCGCCACCACGCGTTCCGCCACGAGCTGCTCCGCCGGGGGATCCACGTCAACGCGTACGGGATGGCCTGCTGGTTCGTCTCGGCCGCCGTGACGGAGGACGACCTGGACGAGACCTGCGAGGCCGTGGAGGGCGCGTTCCGCACCCTGTGAGCCGGAGCTGTTGTGCGCGGGAAGTCGGCGGGTCCGACTTCCCGCGCGCGGCCGGGCGGAGGCGGGCGGGTGCACCGGTGACTGTCGGAGGCGGGTCGTACACTCGCGCGCGGCAAGGGAGTTCCGGGATACCGGAGTTGACCGGCGTGCGAGGGGGACTGTTCCATGGCGACGTTCGTGCTGATCCACGGCGCGGCTGCCGATTCCTGGTGCTGGGAGCCGCTGGCGGCCGAGCTGCGGGGGCGGGGCCACGAGGTGGTCGCGCCGGACCTGCCGTGCGAGGACGACACGGCCGGGCTGGCCGAGTACGCGGACGCGGTGGTGGCTGCGGTGTCGTCGTCGGATGCGTCGGCGGCGGCTTCTGAACGGCCGGCCGGCGACCGGACGGGCCCGCTCGTGGTCGTCGCGCACTCCTTCGGCGGCTTCACCGGCCCGCTGGTGTGCGCGCGGCTGCCGGTGGACCTGCTGGTCATGCTCCAGGCCCAGGTGCCGGCGCCGGGGGAGACGCCGGGCGCGTGGTGGGAGAACACCGGCTACCCGGAGGCCCGCCGCGAGTCCGACCGAGACAGGGGCGTGGCGGAGGGCGCGGAGGAGGACGAGCGCGCCCTCTTCCTGCACGACACCCCGCCCGCCCTGGCCGAGGAACTCCTCACCGAGCACGGGCGACGCCAGTCGGCCACGCCGTTCGGGACACCGTGGCCCCTGGAGGCCTGGCCGCAGGTGCCGACCAGGTTCCTGCTGGCCACCGGCGACCGCTTCTTCCCGCCCGCCTTCCTGCGCCGGCTCGTCCAGGCGCGGCTCGGCCTCCGGCCGGACGAAATGCCGGGCGACCACCTCCCGATGCTCGGCCACCCGGAAGAGCTGGCCGAGCGCCTGGAGGCCTACCTGGCGGCGCTGTAGCCGGCCCGCACCGCGCAGGAAGTCGGCGGGGCCGACGTCCCGCGCGACCGGGCGAACCCGTTAGGGGGCCGGTGCGGGTGCGGGCTGCTCGGGGATGGGCGGGCCCGGCTCTGCGGGGGCGGGAGTGGGGGCGGCGGCGCTGCTGAGGCCGGCCGTCTGGGCGTCGAACAACCGGCGTGTGCCGCTGAGTTTCTCGCTGCCCCACATCACCGCCGGGCCGATGAGGGCGGTCAGTGCGGCGGGAGCGACCACCGATGCGGGGAGGTCGGCGAAGGCCGCGGCGCCCACGATGCCCGCCGCCGCAATGCTGCCGACCAGGACGACCAGCCGATCGTGCCTGTCCTCGCGGCCGGCGACCAGGTCGACCGGCTCTGGCGGAAGGTCCGCCTCGTCCAGCAGGCCCATCCACCGGCCCTGCACCGACCGGTCGAGCAGGGTGGCGACCAGCCGAGCGAGGCCGGGGACGGCAGCGGGGCCGTCCCGCAGGACGTTCGACGCCTCCCGCTCCAGCGCCTGCTGCACCTTGGCGATGTGCGGGCGGAGCGTGTCGCGGCGCCGTTCGCGATCGACCCCGTACGCGGCGAACCACCCGAGCCGGTTGGTGTAGCGGGTGACGTGCCGGTCCAGCTCCAGCAGCGGGAGGGTGCCGTCGGCCGCCTGCTGGCACCGGCGGAGGAGCTTGGCCAGTTCGACCGCCGAGGTGAGCGGGAGGCTCTCGCCGATCCGCCTCCGGTAGAGCTGACCGGACCGGTGGAGCCAGAGGAAGGCCGCGCTGCCCAGGCCCGCGGAGAGCGAGAAGAACGGCAGCGTGTTGTTCCGGACGAAGGCCGGATCGTCCGCAGCGCTCGGGCGGACGGTGAGGTCGAGTCCGGCCGCGGCGAGCGATCCGAACACGGCCGAGGGGATGAGGGCGAAGACCAGGAGCCAGGTGTCGATGCCGCCGGACCTCCGGACTCCTCGCCGCCAGTGCTCCCGCAGCGTTGCCGGGGAGGAGGACACCGGCGCGTGCAGGCTGTCGCCGAAGCGGCCGAGCTCGGCCGCACCGGGGAGGACGGCGCGCGAGACCCGTCCGGCGACCCATGGCGGGATCCACCACCCCTTCCAGGTGTCGGCGAAGTCGAGCACCCCCATGGCGATCGGGTAGAGCACCCCCGCCACGAAGGGCGGGAAGAGCGCGAACACCGCCGACTCGAACCACAGCACGGCACGACCCCCGTTCCGATCGGAATGACCGAGGAAGTGCCTACCACCGGTGGCGAATCGGGAATCCCGGACGGTTGTGCTGTTGACGGGCGGCCGCGTGGGCGAGGGGAAGGGCTCTGCGGGGATTCACCAGGAGTTGACCTGGGGTGCGCGGGAAGTCGGCGGGGCCGATCTCCCGCGCGTGAGCTGCTTGAGCCGGAGGTCTTTCAGTCGGGATCGGGCACGACCTTGACGGACTTCAGCTGGTCGGGCGTCAATACAACCTGCGCCAAACCGCGCACGGTGAAGAGCGCTCCGGAAAGGTCTGCCCCGAAGAAGGGACTGCTGCTCAGTTCCGCGCCGGTGAAGTCTGCTCCCGCGAGCTTGGCGTGCTCGAACACGCAGCCCGTCAGGACGGCCCGTCTGAAACTGGCCTTGTGCAGGTCCGCGTAGCGGAAGTCGGCGTACTCGGCCTTGCAGCCCGACAGTACGGCTTGGTGAGCCGAAGCGCTCGCCAGGTTCGTCCCCGAGAGGATGGCGTAAGACAGATCCGCGTTCGTGATTCTGACGCCCCGCATGGTCGCGCCGGACAGGTCACACCGGATGAGGTCGGCCAGGGCGAGGTCGGCGTGTTCCAGATCGACGTCGGTGAGCGTCGCTTCCACGAGCTGGGCCTCTGCAAGCTGTGCGTACTGCAGGGAACTGCCCGACAGCAGGCTCCCGCTCAGGTCGGCGTTCCAGAGCCGGGCGCCGTCCCAGACCAGGTTCCGGAGATCGAGCCGCGTGAGGTCGAAAGGGTCGCCGAAATACTGCTCGGGAAGACGGCCCAGGATCAGTACCGCAACCTGGAGGTCTTCGAACCGAGCCGACTCCGGACCGGAGGACTCCCCGAGCGGGCGGGCTTCCCGGAGGAAGTCGGCCAGCATCGACAGCCACGGCCGGGCGGGGTCCTCCTGTTCCCGCGGCGGGTTGCGCCAGGCCAGGCGTTCCAGGCGGTGGAGGGCGGCGATGCGGCGCTCCGGATCGGTGGACCGGAGCTCCGCCCACAGGTCCTTGTCCACCGCAGGCGGCCGTGCCGGTGTGGCCGGGTCCGCGTCGTCGGCGGCCAGCCAGAGCCGGTGGAAGCGTTCGACCTCGTCCTCCGGGTCCGGCTTCTGCCGCCCGACGGCGGTGCCGGCCAGGTACCGGACCATGGACTCCACCCGCGCCCAGGCGGGTACGGCCACGCCGTGCAGCAGTTGGCTCGCGGTGTCGTGGCTCACTGTCGTCGGCAGTTCGTCGCGCTGCTTGATGCCGAGGGAGATCTCGCGGAGGCTGGGTTTGCCCGCGCCCCGGTACAGCCCGTGCAGGGCTTCGACCAGGTCCCTGCGTGGCCCGGGCGGGAGTTTCTCACTGGTCGGAACGACGATTCCCGCCAAGGCTGCGCTACCCCTCGATGGACTGTCAGATTTCGTCCGTAACTGTCGGTCCATCATGAAGTGGCGGGGCGGTTCTGTCAGTTGAACGCGGGTTCCTGGCGGCAGGCCTCCGGTTTCATCCGGTCTCATCGACCGGGCGCGGTGCTGCCTCCGTCCGCCGCCAGGGTTGATCCAGGCCGTGAGAGGCGGCCGTCCCGAGGGATGAGGAGGAGCGCGATGTTCGAGCACGGTCGGCCCGGTGGGGCGGGACGGAGTGGCGAGGTGGCCGGACGGCGCCGTCGGTGGCGGGTCGTCCGGCGCACCGTCGCCCTGTACTTCGTCCGGGGCATGGCCACGGCGGCGGGCGGTGCCACCGTGACCGGCCTGCTCGCCTGGCTGGTCGCCCAGCGGGGCTAGGAGACAGGCCCTGCCGCGGCGCCGCACTAGCGCTGGAAGACCACTTCCGGATTGTCCGGCGAGGGGCCGTCCAGCAGCGGGCCGTCGATCCCCTTCAGCGTCCGGTCGAAGAACGCCGTCACGTACTCGCGGGTGATCTCCACCCCGCGTGCCGGGGAGAGGGGCGGCGCCGGGAACCCGGCCTGCTCGTGCAGCAGGTCCAGGTCGCTGAAGCTGAAGTGGTCGGCGCCGGCGACCGTCAGCCACTTCTTGTAGCCGCCGAGGGCGTCCCAGGCCTGCCCCCAGGTGGTGTCGCCGCCACCGGCCGGGTGGTTGTCGGGCGAACCCAGCATGAGGAACGGCCGGTTGATCTGGCCGGGCGTCGGGACCGGCTTGAAGGCGCCGTCCATGTTCACGCCGGCCCGTACGCGCGGGTCGGCGACCATCGCGGCGGAGGCCGCCGCTCCGCCGATGGAGTGTCCGGCCATGCCGATCTCGTGCTTGTCGATGAGGTGTGCCAGGCGCCACGCGGTGTTGCCGTGCGTCAACTGGTCGATCAGGAAGGACACGTCCCGCGCGCGGTTGGTGGGGATGGAGTCGATCCGCGACGGGTCGCCGCAGATCGCGCACGGCGTCGTCTGGCCGTTCGCCAGCGTCTCGCCGCTGTCCTCGTAGGTGTCGCCGACGAGCGCGACGACGTAGCCGTGACTGGCCAGGTCGGTCGCGAGCGCGGTGAGCGTGACGCGTGGGTCCTCGTACGCGGGTGAGAGGACCACCAGCGGGTACTTGCCGGGCTGCGGCCGCGCGCCGTCGAAGGCGTGCGTGGTGACTCCGGCGATGGTCTGTGGGGTGATGCCGGAGCTCGCCGGCAGGTTCTGCCGCTGGACGATTCCGGTTGCCTCGCCGAGGGACATGTAGGGGGCCGGGGTCCCCGTCCCGGGGACGGCCGGGTAGACCATGGTGACGGCCAGTTGGCGGGGGCCGGATGACGGCACCCACGGGTCGAGGCGGCTCGTGTCGGTGAGGTGGATGACGTCCTCGCCGGCGGCGTAGGGGCCGGTCGGCGCGGGGAGCGCGCCCTGGAAGGTCCGCGCGGGTGCGGCGGCCGCGGCCGGTGCGGTGTCGAACGCGTGCGTGGCCACCGGTGCGGCCGCCGGTGCGGCCGACGGTCCGGCCGTGGCGGCGAACCCGGCGCCGGTTCCGGTGGCGAGGGCGGCGAGCGTCAGCACCGCGACTGCGCTGATACGGCGATTGCGTCTCATGGGACAGACGCTAGGGTCCCGAGGCTCCGTGTCGGATCAACCCGTTGAGGTAACCGTCCTGTTGTCGTTCGTAGCCCCCACGGGGTACCGGGTCATACGCCGGGGCTACGTCGTGCGGCGCGGGGCTCCCTTGGTCGGCTCGTGGGGCCCCACCGCCGGTTCGAGCAGGGCGAGCGTCCGCTGCCGCGCGTCGAGGCCGACGCGGACGCCGACCGGCATCGGCAGGTTCGGGCCGGCGTGCCCGAAGTCGACGTTGCCCAGGACCGGGATGTCACGGTCCCCGAGGACGTCGAGGACGATCTCGCGCAGGGTCGGGGACGCGCCGGGTTCGAGGCCGCCGATCTCGCGCGGAACGCCCACGACCATGCCGGCGATCCGGTCGAGGATGCCGCTGTGCCGCATCACGTGCAGGTAGCTCCACACGTACGAGGCCAGGCCGCCCATCTCCTCCCAGAACAGCACCGCGCCGTCGAACCGTTCGAGCGGCAGCGCGAAGGGCGTCGCCTGCGCCAGCACGATCCGGTTGATCAACCCGCCGATCAGCGGCCCTTCGACACGGCCGGGACGCCAGCACTCCCATGACGGGCTCGCGGGCAGTGCGCCGATCGCCTCGGTGCCGGTCAGCAACCTGGCGTAGAGCGCCTCGAGTTCAGCCTGGCGCGCCGCGGGCGCGGACCGCCAGTGCCCGCCGAAGCCGGGGACGGCCATGTCGGCGTGGAACCCGACCAGGCCCGTGCGCGCGTGGAGCACCAGGTGCAGCAGCGAGATGTCGCTGTAGCCGAGGATCGGCTTGGGGTCGGCCCTGATCGCCTCGACGTCGATCAGGTCGAGGTAGCCGAGCGCCGTCTGGCCGCCGTCACTGGCGACGATCGCGCGCACCTCGGGATCGCACAGGAGGGCGTTGAGCTCCCCGGCGATCTCCGCCGGGGTGGCCGCGCTCCACCAGTGGCGGCGGCCCGCTTCGAGGAGCGGAGCCCGGCGCACCCGGAATCCCATCCGCTCCAGCACGGCCACCGTCCGCTCGACGTTGGGCTCGTACGCGGGCGGCAGCGGACCGGACAGCGCGGCGATGACGACGAGGTCTCCGGGCGCCAGGGCACGTGGTCGAAGCAGTCGAGGCGGTGCGGAACCAGTCATGGCGCCAGTGTCGCCGCCGCCGTCGGCGGGGTCACCCGACTTTCGCCGGAAGGGTTCTGTCACCACCCCCGGCGTTCGGCGGCCGCGCGTTCCTCGGCGATGGTGGGGATGGCGGCGAGGGCCTCGGCGGGGCGGCCGTTCCGGAGCAGCATGTCGGCCAGGTCGAGGGTGGCCCGGTAGTGGGTGGACGCGCGGAGGAGTGCGACGGCCTCCTCCAGTCGGCCGTCCAGTTCCAGCAGCCGTGCCAGCGAGGTGTCCCACGCGCCGGGCTGCCGTTCGTTGAGGGCGGTGGCCTCCGCGATGCCCTGCGGGCAGCGGCCGGCCTCGCCGAGCAGCCGGAGCCGCAGCTGGAGGACGTCGTCCGGGTGCCCTTCGGCGTACGGGCCGGTGAGCCCTTCCACGAGTTCGAGCGCGCGGTCGGGGCGGCCGTCGTCGACGAGCAGGTCCAGTGTCCGGTGGAGGAGGTTCCCGCAGTCGTAGTAGTCGAAGGTGGGCCGGCCGGTCTCGACGGCTTCGTCGATCCTGCCCTGGCGGACGAGGAGGTCCATCAGCGCCGCGCGGTCGTTCGAGAGGTCGTGGGCCTCGATGCGTTCGCGCAGCAGGGTCTCGGCCTCGGGTGCGCGCCCCGCGTCCTCCAGTGCCTTCGCGTACGCGTCGAAGGCGGCGTAGGGCTGGTCGGCGGCGAGGGATGCCAGCTCCTCGATCAGGCCCTGCCGGGCGAGGAGTTCCGCGTGGTACTCGGGGAAGTTGACGGGGTGGTGCCGGCCGGCGGCCGCTTCGGTGCGCAGGGTCTCGACGGCCTCGTCGGTACGCCCGGCGCGTTCCAGGACCCGGGCGGTCAGGAGCAGCACCTGCCACCGCTCCAGCGAGCCCGCGGGCTCGGTCCCCGCGCGCTCCGCGGCCTGGGCGAGGACGTCGAGGACCTGGTCGTCCGCTCCCTGGCCCCCGGTCGCCTCGACCAGGCACGACAGCGGCCAGGACGCCCCGAGGTGGGGCGTGAGCACCTCGATGGCCTCGTCGATCCGTCCGGCCTGCGCAGACAGTTCGGCGTAGCGCACGCACACGTGGGCGTCGTCCAGTTCGGCCGCGTCCGGGCGCACCATCGCGAGGGCCTCGTCGGCCTCGCCCTGCCGGATCATGATCTCGGCGGTGACCCACTCGGCGGCCCGCCAGCCGATGTCCGTGAACGGGTCCAGGAGTGCCAGCGCCCGCTCGAACTCCCCGGCCGCGCCCAGCTCCAGTGCCGCCGCCTTCGCGCAGTTCCAGTCCCCGCGCTCCTGCGCCGCCCGGGCGAGCAGCTCCACCTGGCCCAGGTCGAGGAGGGTCTGCGCCATGCGCGGGTAGACGCCGCCGAGGTTGTGCGCTTGCCAGGAGAGGTCGTCGATGTTCACGCGGGGAGCGTACGAACCGCCACTGACAGCGGCCCCGGGCTCGCCCCGTCCAGGGGTGGACCGGGGCCGGACCGTACGGGGAAGCCCTCGGCGTCCACCGCCCGCGTGCACGAGAAGTCGGACCGGCCGACTTCTCGCGCGGGTGGGGCGGACCCGTCAGGGGGTGGGTTCGGCTTCGCGGAGTCCGCGGAACACCGCGGGGGTCGTCCAGCCGCGCAGTGCGGCGTGGATCGTCGACTTGAACGCGGCCCGCGCGGTGGGGGCGTCGAGGGCTCCGGCGAGTTCGAGGGTGACAAGCCCGTGCAGGGTCACCCAGAGCGAGAGGGCGATCGAGGGTGCCGGGCCGTCGAGGACGGACTCCGCGACGGCCCGGTCGATCGCGGCGGTGAGCGGTCGGACGGGGTCGCTGGTGCCGACGGTGTCCGACGGTTCGAAGGACTGCACCCCGCCGAACAGCACCGTGTACAGGTGGCGGTGTTCGAGCCCCCAGTGCCGGTAGGCCGTGGCGAGGGCGTAGATGTCGGCGAGGGGGTCCGCGGAGGTGGGTACGTCCGCGACGGCGCGGAACAGGCCGGCGACGGCCTGGTCGCGGACGGCCGCGATCAGGCCGTCCTTGCCGCCGAAGAGGGAGTACACCGCCGTCGTCGAGGTCCCGGCGGCCGCGGCGACGGCCCGGACGGTGACGGTCTCCTGCGGGCGGGTGGCGAGCCATTCGGTCGCGCACGCCACGAGGCGCTCTCCGACGGTCTCGTCGTTCGTCTTCGGCCTTCCCATGACGGGGAGCCTACCGCCTTTGATAACGTCGTTTTGAAACAGCGTTACGAAACAAGGAGGGCTCCACCTTGTCCACGTTCGCCCTGCCCGCGACCCTCTTACGCCGCGCCGCCCGCTCGCTGTCGGCCCTGGCCGCCGTCGTGGCGTCGGTCCTCGCCTTCCTCGCCCTGGTCGTCCTCACGGACGGGGCGGGCTCGGGGCTCGCCGCCTGGCTGCCGGTCCTCGCGGCCGGGACCGCCCTCGCACGGTGGCGGAGCCGGAGCCGGAGCCGGAGCCGGGGTCGGGCGGCCCGGCTCGTGCCGTTCCTGCCGGTGGTCGTCGCGGCGGCGCTGACGGCGCCGGTCTGCGTCCCGACCGTGCCCACGGCCCGGCAGTACCCGCCGGACCTGCCGTTCGTGGCCACGGAGCGCTGGAGCCTGGACACCGGCAGCAGCGTCGCGGTGTACCACTACCCGCCTGCCGGGCCCGGCCCCCGGCACCCCGTCCCGCTCGTTTACCTCAACGGCGGTCCGGTGCGCGGCATTTCGCTGCTCGACCACCGGTTCCTGCAACTCCTGGCGGGGCAGGGCTACGACGTCTACGCCTACGAGCAGCCCGGCGGCGGACGCAGCGGCCTGCTCCCCATGGACCAGTACACGGCCGACCGGTCGGTCCGCGACCTCGGCGCCTTCGTCGACCGCCTGGGCGCGGGCGCGGTCGACGTCCTCGGGTTCTCGTCGGGCGCGGTCGTGCTCACCCGGGCCCTGGCCGACCCCGGAACCGCCGCGCGCGTGCACCGGGCGGTCATCGCCGAACCCGGCCCGATGGACGGCCCCACCGCGCGGATCGCCGGGCACCGGGGCCGCGAATCCGCGCGCGGCCTCGCCCTGGACCCGACCGGGCCGCGGTCGACGCACGTCCCCCGCTACGCGGTGGCGTTCGGCCTCATGCGGCTCGGACTCCTCAGCCCCGGCACCGGGCTGATCGGACAGGCCGAGGGCGACAACGCCTTCACCGCCGCCGACCTGGGCGGTGACACCGCATCCGCCTACTGCGCGCGCGACGCGCACCGCATCCCCGCCGAGGACAGCGCGCGGAACTTCTCCTTCAGCCCCGCCGCCAGCCTCCGCGTCCAGCGGACGGTCAGGGACTCGGCGTCCATCGCACCGCAGTTGGGGCGGTCCGGGACCCCCGCGATGCTGATGATCGCCGAGTGCTCCTCGCAGGTCCGTCAATGGGCGACCGCCGTCCTCGCCGCCGACCCCGCGATCCAGCGCACCCAGTTCATGCCGGGGGTCGGGCACCACATGTGGAACGGCCTCGACGGCAACAACGACCGGGCGGCGGCCGTGATCGGCGCGTTCCTCCAGGACCAGCCGGCGCCCCTGCCGAACTCCCCGACCCGCGAGGGGATTCCGGCCTTCCTGCGCGACCACGAGTGAAGGCCCGGCAGCCGCGTACGGGGTGGACCGCCGGCGGCCGGGCCGGGGGAGACCGTGCCGCACAGGAAGTCGGCGGGGCCGACTTCTCGTGCGGGGCGGGGTGATCGGGGGGCAGTCGCGGGCGGCCGCAGGGGCGCGGCCGCCGTGCCGGGGATGTCACCCGATGCGGTGAATTGTGTGCAAACCCCGATGGCACCTAGAGTCCAAGGACTGGTGTTCGTGCGCCGGCGGCGGGTGAGGCTGCCTGTCTCTGACGTGCCGCTAGCCCGGCTCGACGACGCCAAGTCCCTTATCCGAAAGGAATATCCATGAGTGACACTCTGTACGCTGGCAATGAACTCGGTCTCGGCCAGTCCCTGACCGGCGGTGCCTACACGCTGACCCTTCAGGGGGACGGGAACCTGGTGCTCTCCGAGCCGGGCGCCGTCGTGTGGGCGACCGAGACCCAGAACCAGGGCGTCGAGCGGGCCGTGCTCCAGGAGGACGGCAACTTCGTGCTCTACAAGGGCGACGGTGCGGCGTGGTCCACCGGGACCGACGGCCAGGACGTCGACCGCCTGGTCGTGCAGGCCGACCGCAACGTGGTGCTGTACGCCCGGGACGGCGGGGCGCGGTGGGCGACGGACACCAACACCGATTTCCCCCTCGCCGCCGAGGCCCCGGTCTCGGCCCCGGCTCCGGTCGCGGAGCCGGAGCCGGTCCCGACCCCGGAGCCCGTCGCGGTGCAGACCTACACCGTCGAGCCCGGGGACTCCCTGTGGGCCGTGGCCGAGCGCTTCTACGGTGACGGCAGCCGCTACCTGGAGATCGCGCAGGCCAACGGCATCGACGACCCGGACCTGGTGAACGTCGGTCAGGTGCTGACGATTCCGTAATCGTGCGGTCCGGGCGTCCGCGTCCGGGCACCTCGCCCTGATCACCGGATCGTCGATTCGGTGTGCCGGTGTGCCGGTGTGCCGGTGACCGGCTCGTGGGAAGTCGGCCCCGCCGACTTCCCACGCAGGGCGTTCAGGTGCGGGCGGCCTGGGTGCGGCAGTGGGAGAGGGCGTACTTGATGCGGCTGTCGGGGCCGGGGGCGGCGGTGAGGAGTTCGCCGGCGGTGACGAGCGTGGCCCAGTACAGGGCGGGGTCGCCGGTGCGGGGCATGGGATGGGCGGCGGCCAGGGAGAGGTAGGCCGTGGTGAGGTTGCCGGTGGTGAACCAGCGCTGGAGGCCGTGACGGTGGCCGGGGCGGAGGCTGCCGTGGGCGTCGATGGCGGCCAGGAAGTGTTCGACGACGGCGAGTTCGGTGTCGGTGAGCGACTTGGGGACGTCGAAGACGCCGAGGGCTTCGAGGAGTTCACCGGTGTCGTTCTCGGAGTCCGGGCGGGGGTTCGAGAGCAGGGCGTCGTAGCACTCGGCCAGGCGACGGGTGGTCTCGGCGAGGGGGACGTCGAGGGCGAGGCAGACGGCGCGCGCGACGGGCAGGGACGGGTGGCCCAGGCGGGCGATCAGGGCGAAGGCCGCGGCCGGGGTGGCACCCCGGGAGAGGGCGTGCCGGGCCAGGGTCGTGAGGTGCATGGGGGTTCGGGCTTTCAGGCGAGGGCGGTGGCGGGCGCGGGGGCGACGAGCACCCAGACGAACTTGCCGATGCCGTCGGGACGGGAGGTGCAGCCCCAGCGCTCGGCGAGCTTGTTGACGAGGAACAGGCCGCGCCCGTGCTCGTCGCAGGCGGTGGGGGTGTGGAGGGACGGCAGGCCGCTGCCGGCGTCGTGGACCTCCAGCCGCAGGCGGGAGTTGATCAGGGCGATGCGGATCTCGATGTGGCGGTCGTCCGGCGCGTCGGAGTGCTGGACGGCGTTGGCGAACAGCTCGCCGAGGAGGAGTTCGGCGGTGTCCGCGTAGCGGTCGCCGGAGGGCAGCCCGGAGAGGTACGCGCGGAGCAAGTAGCGCGCCAAGGGCGCGGATTCGGCGCGGGAGTCGAGGTGCGCGACGAACGCGCGGGGCCGACGGGGCGAGAGCATGGGGGAGCACCTCACGGGGGCGGAGGGGGTGTGAAGGGGGCGCGCGATGTAACGCTATGCATGCAAAAGATTGCATTCCGGCATCAATGATGAGGGTGTCGGAGTTACGGTTGCGACCAAAACGGAGTACGGAGATCCGTGGCACCTAAGGGGGAAACACGTGGCACATCGGCGCCTTGGGCTCGAGCCGACGGCGAACCCGGCGGAGATGTTCGGCGAAGCGCTCCGCTTCGCGCGTGAGCGAGCCGGCTACACCCAGGAGCAGCTGGGGAAGCTCCTGAGCTTCTCCCGCACGGTGATCACCCGGTTCGAGGGTGGGAGGAGGTCGATGGACCGGGAGACCGTCGAGAGGGCTGACGAAATCCTGGCCATGGGGGGCTTGCTGGTCCGGCTGTGGGAGCGGGTGGACTGGCAGGCGGATATCGAAAGCGCGGACTGGTTCGAGAAGTTCATGGAACTGGAGGACGAAGCGCTGGCGATTCGGGTGCTTCAGTACTCTCGGATCAATGGCTTGTTGCAGTGCGAGGAGTACGTCCGCGCGATGTTCGCGACTGGAAACGCGCGCAACAATCCGAAGTTGCTAGCCGAGCGGATTGAGACCCGGCTGATGCGGCAGCACCGCTTCCTGGTCGCTGATGGGCCGACCCTCATGGTGGTGCTCGATGAGGCTGCCATTCGTACGGTCTTCGGAGGGCCGGGTGTGATGAGGCGGCAGATGGAGCATCTTCTCGCGGTGACGGAGCAGTCGAACATCGTGGTCGAGGTGATGCCGTTCGGCAGTGCGATGCCAGTTGCGCCATCTGCCTCGCTGGTGCTGATGCTGATGCCGGACGGCAGGGAGTGGGTGTACTCGGAGAGCCTGTATCGCGGGCACTTCAGCGACGCCCCGTCGGTTGTCGAGCAGTCCAGGCGGGACTTCGACATGATGCGCGGCGGTGTACTCTCACCTGGAGAAACCAGGGCCCTGATCGCCGATGCGATGGAGGAGTACCGTTTTGCAGAACGTCGATCTGAGAAAGGCTGCTTGGAGCAAGAGCAGCTACAGCACGGGCGACGCGGGCGAGTGCATCGAGGTGGCCCTTGGCTTCCTCCCCGGCGCCGTCCCGGTGCGTGACTCCAAGGACCCCGGCGGCCCGGCCCTCCTATTCCCCGACTCCTCCTGGAACGCCTTCGTCGCGGCGGTGCGGGCCGGCGAGTTGCCGATCGAGGGCTGAGCCACCCCTCCACATCCCTCCCTCGGGGCGGGGCGCCAACTGGCGCCCCGCCCCGAGGCGTTCTCCGCCCCTGACTACTTCGCCTTCGCCCGGTAGGCGCGCTTCTTCGCGAGTGCGCCGCAGGTCTTCATCGAGCACCAGCGCCGCGCGCCCGCCCTCGATGTGTCCACGAACGGCGTTCCGCAGTCGGGGTTTCCGCAGATGCGCACGCGCGTCCGCTGCTCGTCGGACGCGCAGAGCGCGATCAGGTCCCGCGCGACCATCGACAGCACGGCCGCGATCCCGTCCCCGTCCCACCGCACGGACGCCGCGTCCGCCGAGAGCACGGGCACCGAAGTCGCCTCGGCCGCAGCACCGTTGACCACCGCGACGTCCTCGGGCGCGGGTGGCACCCCTTCCGCCAGTGCGACGCCCGTCCGCTGGATCGCCTCGCGCAGCCGCCTCGCTCCCTCCAGCTCTGCCTCGTCGCACCTCGGCGCCACCGTCGTGCAGCCGCTCTCCACGCTCCACCGGCTCAGGTCCTCCGGCAGTGCCAGCCGCTCGACGTGCACGTCCTTGCCGCGATCGGCGAGCGTGCCGGCGAAGGCGAAGCACAGCCGTGCGTCGTCGAACCGGAAGTCGGTCTTGGCGCGCTGGCGCCCTTCTCGTCGGCCGTCTTCGTCACTCATGTCCACCACTCTAAGCGGTTGACACGCATCGAAGCGGGCGCATAGCTTCAAGGTCCACCACTTGAACCAGTGGACTTTCCCCGAGGAGGTCGCGTCCATGCGCGCCGCAGTCATCGAAGAACTCCACCAGCCCCTCGTCATCCGTGACGTGCCCGACCCCGTCTGCCCGCCCGACGGCGCCATCGTGCGCGTCGGCGCCAACGGGATCTGCCGCACCGACTGGGCCCTGTGGGCCGGGGACTTCTGGACGGGAGGGCCGCAGGTCAAGCCCCCGTTCGTCCTCGGCCACGAGTTCGCCGGCACCGTCGTGGAGGTCGGCCGGGACGTTCGGGACTGGCGGGACGGCGACCGGGTCATCTTCCCGATGAACCCCGGCGAGGGCTCCTGCGAGATGTGCCGCAGCGGCAACCAGCACGTGTGCGAGCACGTGGACTCGCTCGTCCCCGGCGTCTCCTACTGGGGCGCCTTCGCCGAGTACGTCATGGTCCGCTTCGCCGACGTCAACCTCGTCCGGGTGCCGGAGACCGTCGGCTTCGTCGATGTCGCCGCCCTCGCCTGCCGCTACATGACCGCCTTCCACGGCGTCGTCGACCAGGCCCGCGTACGCGGCGGGGAGTGGGTCGCCGTGTACGGGGCCGGCGGCGGCATGGGCCTGTCCACGGTGGAGATCGCGGCCGCCACCGGCGCCAACGTCATCGCCGTCGACATCTCCGAGGAGAAGCTGGACGCCGCCCGCGCCCTGGGCGCCGTCCACACCGTCAACGCCGCCACCGACGACCCGGCCGAGGCGGTCAGGACCCTCACCCGGGGCGGCGCCCACGTGTCCGTCGACGCCGTCGGCATCGCCGAGGCCTGCCGCAACTCCGTCCTCTCCCTGCGCACGCGCGGCCGCCACCTCCAACTCGGCCACACCACCGGTGCGGAGAAGGGCGACGTCGGGCTACCGATCGACGTGATGATGGTCAAGGAACTGGAGTTCCTGGGCGCCTTCGGCATGCAGGGCCAGCGCTTCGGCACCATGCTCAACATGATCGAGGCCGGCCGCCTCAACCCCGGCCGCATCGTCACCCGCACCGTCGGCCTCCACGAGGCGAGTGGCGTGCTGGAGTCCCTGGAGACGTACGGGCCGACCGGCGTCGTCGTCATCGACGAGTTCCGGGCCTGAGCACCGGTGGAAGGAAGCACGACCATGCCCGTTCCCCGCCTGCTGGTCGACCCGGAACTGCGCCGGGCCCTCGACGCCGTCCCGATGACCCCCAACGGCGTGTTCGACCTGACCGACATCCCCGCCACCCGCGAGACCCTCCGCGCCTTCGCCGCGGCCGTCGCCGACTCCACCCCCGACGACCCGTCGGTCACCGTGACCGAACACCGCGCGACCCGGGCCGACGGCCCGGACGTACCGATCCGCCTGCTGCGGCCCACCACCGCCGGGCCCGGCCCGCTGCCGGTCCTGCTCTGGTTCCACGGCGGCGGGCAGGTGCTCGGTTTTGCCGCTCAGGACGACCCCTGGCTCAAGCGGCTCAGCACACGGCTCGGCTGCGCCGTCGCCGCCGTCGACTACCGGCTCGCCCCGGAGACCCCTGCCCCCGGCGCCGCCGAGGACGGGCACACCGCCCACCGGTGGCTCCTCCACGAGGCGGGGGTGCTCGGCCTGGACGCCACCCGGATCGGCATCGGCGGCCAGAGCGGCGGCGGGGGAGTCGCGGCGGCCACCGCCCTGCTGGTCCGCGACCACGGCGGCCCCACGCCGCTGTTCCAGGCGCTGATGTACCCCATGCTCGACGACCGGAACCGGACCGCGTCCAGCCACGAGATCACCGACCTCGGCATCTGGGACCGCGCCACCAACCTCCTCGCCTGGCGGGCGATCCTGGGCGACCGCGCCGGAACCGACCAGGTCAGCCCGTACGCCGCCCCCGCCCGCGCGGCCGACCTCGGCGGACTGCCGCCCACCTTCGTCGCCGTCGGCGAACTCGACTCCTTCCGCGACGAGGACCTCGACTACGCCATGCGCCTGCGCGCCCACGGCGTCCCCGTCGAACTCCACCTCTACCCCGGCGCGTACCACGCCTTCGACCTGTTCGCCCCCGAGTCACAGCTCGCCGAGAGCTTCGAGCAGGCCTGGCTCGGCTACCTCGCCCGCCACTTCCGCACCCCCGCGCCCCAGCACCCCCGGCCCCCGGCGTAGACCCGGTCTCCCGCCGTCTGCCCGGACGTGGTCGGAAGTGCCCCTCCGGATGGTCTATAGTTTTCCTCATCACCCAGATGCGCGGGTGGCGGAATAGGCAGACGCGCTGGATTCAGGTTCCAGTGCCCGAAAGGGCGTGGGGGTTCAACTCCCCCCTCGCGCACAGCGAACGGCCGGTTGATCTTCGGATCGACCGGCCGTTTTGTTTTGTTGTGGCCGTTTTGTCGTGGCCGCCGAGGGCCCCTCACGGTTTCGTGAGGGGCCCTCGGCGTTTGTGCTGGTCAAGGTGGGTGCGTGGGGTGGGGTCAGGGTTCGGTGCTGTGTCGCCTGGGGGTCCAGTTGCCGGGCTTGTTCGGGGTGTAGCGGTTGGTGGGGCGGGCGTCCACGCGGTGGCGCCAGGTGGTGTGGTCGATCTTCTTGTTGAGGAGGTCGGCGGTGGCGGTGATCAGCGGGGCGGGGATGTTGGGGCAGTACCAGGTGCCGTCGACGAGCAGGGCGCCGGCGTGGCTGCCCTGGATGCCGAGCTGGTCGCGGCGGTAGTCCCAGATCGGCCGGTAGCCGAGGTCGAGCAGGGGGATGTGGAAGGTTTCGGGCAGGGCGGTGAGTTCTTCAAGGTCAGCGGGAGTCGCCATTCCGCCGAGGTCGGGGGGAGCCACCTCCGTCGGTAGCGTCCCGCAGCCTGCAACGGCCTGAGCAGGGCAGCCCCTTTCGGTTGCCGCCTTGAGGCTCGGAAGATTGCTCCCGGCCTCGCCGAAGTTCTGGCTCTGGATCGTGTCGATGAACTCACCGGGCGTCAACCAGTCGGATTGAAGCCATGCCCCCGGCCGCTCCCGCGCGCTAGTGTCTGATGCCGTGTCATTCATCCTTCATGGGGGGGTGTGAGCAGGACGTGACTCGTTGGCAGAAAATTGTGCTCGTCACAGCCGGGTCGGTGGTCACCGTCTCGACGCCGATGGTCTGGCTCCTGGGTGATCCGGACACCGGGCAGTTGGTCGGCGCCTCGGTCCAGGCCGGGACCGGAATCGCGGCGCTGCTCCTGCCCGTGCTGTGGCGGCAGGACCGCCCCGCTCTGCGGGCTGAGGCCGTCGACACGGGCAAGGCCGTCGCGAACGGTGGCGGCTCCGCGAACAGCGGCGTACGACTGGGCGGGAACGCGGGCGGCGTCGCGTCCGCGCGGGCCGAACGGACCGGTGACGCCACCGCCGAGGGCGGCGGCACCGCCAACTCAGGAGTCACCGATGCCTGATCCGGTGGTCGACGGCGAAGGCCACCCCAAGGAACCGACGGCGTCGGCGTCCGATACGGGTGCCGCGCGGGCGAACGACGGCGGTACGGCCATCAGCGGGACCGTCGTCGGCAGCAACGTCAACAGCCGCATCTACACCCTGTACTTCTGGGGTCGCGCCGCCAGCTGGAGCCTCCCGACGGTGCTCGTCGGGCTAGTCGCCGTCGTGACGCTGGTACGCCAACCAGAAGGCCGCATAGGGCAGTTCACGCCGGTGTACTTGCTGCTGGGCGCCGCGCTGCTGGCATCCGTACTCCTGACGATGCTCGCGGGAGAGCAAGCCGGCCGGGGCGACTTCTTCCGGTCCGGACTCAGGCTGCCCGCCGCATTCTTGTTGTGCCTGGTCGCCGCCGGGGCCGGACTGCTGTGGATGGGATATCTCCGGGACCACGGCGAAGTGGACGTCGCCGGTGGGCACTTCCGGGTCGAGAATGCCACCGAAGTGGGGGACGGCGAAGGGGCGACCCTGGTGGTCGACGCCGACGGGATGAAACGCGACGGCATGAAGGTCACGGTCTCCATCGGGCAACGCGTGCGGAACGGGGGATCCTGCGCGGCCGCGACCACGCTCGGCGTGGCACTCGAAGGTAAAGACGTGCAGAGCGCCAACCGCTCTCTCGAAGACGGGGATACCGCCGACCTGCGGCTTGACGGCGGAAGCGAGATCCGGGTCCGCCTCATCGTCCACACGCAAAAGGGATGTCAGGTGAACCTCGGAGTCACCAAAGTTCTTCTGTACGGGTGATCTGTACGAGTGAGGGGTCATGGGATGAGCGCGTGGCGAACTGCCAGGCGGGTGGTGGCGGGACTCGGGGCGCTGGCATTCCTCGCGACGGCCACGGCATGCGGTGAAGAGCCCAAGAAGTTCCTCGGCCTCACGCGTGTCAACGTCGCGTACAAGCATGACCAGCCAGGCACCTCCTACTGGGACAAGGGGAAACATTCCGGATTCGACTGGTATGTGGGAGCCTATGTCACCCAGCAGTTGAAGGTCGCCCACTCTCCCAAGCTGGTCACGTCCGACGTGCGCGAGACCGATATCACCGAGAGATTGGCCGACCTGGTGATTGCCACCTACTCGATCACTCCGGAGCGCGAGGAGAAGGTCGCCTTCGTCGGCCCGTACGCCGTGACGGAACAGGGCTACATGGTCATGCCAGGGGCGATCAAGTCGGAGAGTGACCTCAAGGACAAGAACATCTGCACGATGACGAGCACGACCGCCGCCGAAAACCTGGAGCGCCAGGGTTTGAAAAAAATCAAGCAGGTGCCGAATGCCTCGACATGTGTGGATCTGCTGCTCCACGGAGAGACGGACGCCTTCTTCATGGACGAGATGATTCTCTATGGATTCCAAGCGGCGAATCCAGACAAGGGCCTACATATCTTCAAAGGCAAGGCCGGGCAGCCGCAGTTCTACGGCATCGGCATGCCCAAGGGGCATCTGAGAGACTGCGAGGACCTGAAGAAGATCGTCAAGGCATACGTGCAGAGCAGCCAATGGACAATGGACTTCGCGGCGGCACTACGGGAGTTCGCGAACGGACACTCGGCCGAGGTGGACGCATACCGGCCCAACGCTGAACTTCTCGACAAGCTTTCATGCAAGGGGTGAGGGCCTGACCGCCGAGGCCGTACCCCGCCAGGTCGGCAGGGTGTGGGAGGAGTTCAGTGACGCCCGAACAGCCCTGCGGGAAGGTCGTCACCCGTTCGATCCCCTCCTGCGGGGGAGCCCGGAGGCCTGGAACTCGCTCTACCGGGCTCGTCCCGAGGAGATCGTCCTTCCGGCGGACGCGCAGGAGGTGGGGGCTGCGGTGGTGTACGCACGTGAACGGGGCCTTCCCTTCCGCATCTGCGCAGGCGGCCTGCTTCCTCTACGAGGTGCGGCGCCCCGACTGAGGGGCGGCGGAATGCGGAGAGCGTCGCGACGCTCTCGGGTGTCGTCGGCCGGCTGGTCGGCGGACGTCGAACGAGGTCATCTGGTAGGCGTTCGTGGGCGTGCAGGTGTGGAGATAGACGCCGGAGGCCCGGTGGCGTCGGCGACACCCGCGCTGAGCACGGTCGTGAGAGTTGTCCATCGGACCTCTCATTGCCGCTGGTCAGCGAATTCTGTCGGTCGGCCACAGATGAACGGCCGGTTGATCTTCGGATCAACCGGCCGTTCTTTGTTGTCCGGACGCGCGGGGTTCAGTGCTTGTCGTAATGGCGGCAGAGCAGGACGCCGCCGAGGACGGTGAAGAAGGTGTCGAGGCCGGCCTTGACCGTCGCGATCACGAAGCCGGAGTCCGGTTCCTTGAGCATGATCCGGTTGTTCAGCAGGGCCGTCGCGGGGGAGATCGCGAGCAGGACCTGTGCCGCGCCCTCGTCGGCGTCCTCCGTCGTGCCGTCGACGATCCGGGCCACGGCCCCGCGCAGGTTCCAGAAGCAGCCCTTGAGCATCAGGAGGACGGGGATCGGGTCCCCGGCGTCCGCCAGTTTCGAGAGCCACCCCTTGAACGCGGTCCGGTAGACCACGGCCAGGACCGCGAACGCCAGGGCGAACAGGGTGGCGACGAGGGCGATGGCCCAGCCCGGCGTCGTGGTCGTTTTCAGCACGGTGGTCGCGATGTCGAAGACCACGAGGGTGAACAGCAGGTTGGCGACCTGGACGAGCGGGCCGAGGTAGGGCCAGTCAAGGTCCTGCGCGCTCTCGTAGGCGAGGAGGTCGCCCGCCGCGTAGAAGGCGAACTGCATGGTCTGCAGGATCGCCGCGACCAGCAGCCACGTCTTGTCCGTGGGGGTGAGCGTGTCCCTGGGGGCGGACCCGTGCCTCAGGGCCTCCAGCGGGGTGGACTTCTCGGGGAAGGGCTCGGCGCCCTTGCCCTTGATCAGCCGGTAGACCAGTGTCACCGGGAGCGCGCCGAGGAGGCAGACCGCGCCGTTGACGGTCAGTGGCGCGTCCGGATCGCCGGCCTGCTTGGCGATCCACTTCCAGAGCTTCCCGAGGATTCCGGCGTCGCGTTCGGCGGTCAGCGCCGTCTTCAGCTTGCCGACGGCCTTGGAGACCAGGTCGACCATCGCGTGGACCAGGACGTCCCCGAAGTCGAGGGCCGCCAGGGCCAGTTGCTCGAACGATTCGAGGAGCTTGGCGAGGGTGGAGGCCTTGAGGTCCTGGGGGTTGGCGGCGAGTTTCGTGAAGCCTTCCAGTAGGTCACTTACGCCGTTGACGAACTCCCCGCCGGCCTGCTTCAACGTGGGGGCGCAGGCGTTCCAGGCGTCGTCGTCGACGATCTCCTTGTCGCCGGCCTGCGACGCGACCGACATCCCGGCCGCCTTGTCCTGGAACCAGTTGAGGTGGGCGTTGCCCCCGCCGAGGTCGGCGAGTTTCGCGTCCCCGATGACGGGCACGTCCTGCTTGCCCTTCCCGGACCAGGTGTCGAAGCTGCCGACCGTCGTGTCCCCGAGCTTGGCGCGGGCGCCGTCGAAGGTCCTCTGGACGCTGTCCCTCTCTTTCTTGATGAAGTCGTCGGCGAGCTTGCCGACCTCGGCCACGGCGGCCTCGGCCTTGTCGAGCATGCTGAGGACGGAGCCCTCGAAGACCTTCTTGGTGCGCCAGATCGCGGGGAAGTCGAACCACGCGGCCAACCAGTCGACGACATTGAGGAGTTTCGAGCCGATCACGTTGAAGACGCTGCCGATGAAGCCCCAGACCGCCTCGATCGCCTTCTTCGCCGAGGTCCAGAACGTCTTGAGCTCCGTCCCGATCCGGGCGATCACGGCGAGGATGCCGTTCTTCGTGTCGAAGGTGATGCTCACGGGTGTGACGACCCCGCTGTGCAGGCCCGCGTGGAGGTCCCCGAAGGCGATCGGGGAGTCCTCCCAGGAGTCGTCGGGAGCCTCCGGCGCATTGAGCTCCTCGTACACGAGCTCCGGGGCGCCGGTGCCTTGCCGCACCGACAGCCGGAAGCTGGGCGCGTCCTGCGACATCGGACTGGCCTTGTAGCCGGCCATGGCCGTGATCGCCTTGGCTGCCGGCACGGCGACCAGTTTGGACTTCGCAGCCCAGGGCGCCAGGGAGTCGTGGGTCGGGTGCCCGGCCTGGCCGGGCACCTTCGCGCCGGCCAGGGCACCGCTGCCGAAGTCGGGCAGGGGGCCGGCGGGGTTGGTGAGGTTGAGCTTCTTGTTCTTGGTGCCGCGCAGGTAGTCCTCGGTGTCCCGCGAGGGCCGCAGGGCGACGTCGTCGATCCCCGGGACCTTGAGGATGAGGTCGGGAGCGGACAAACCGGTCGGGGTGAAGGTCAGGGTGATCCTGCCGAACAGGTCGGTTTTCAGGGGGGTCGGCTGGTCGGTGATATCGGTGACCTGGCCGTCGAAGGCGACCTCGCCCGAGGTGTTGCCGGGGGCGCGGGCGAGGGTCACATGCTGCCCCGGCATGGGCGCACCGAACTGGTCGAGGAGGGTGGCCTCCAGCCGGTAGCGCTTGACCTCCTTGACGCCCGCCGCGGGGTCGTGGACGTGCACCCGCCGCCACAGGCCGGTGGCGCTGTCCTGGACGTCGAGCCGGAGCTCGTTCCTCGTCTCGTCGCCGGGCTCGGTGCCCGCCTCGACCAGGAAGACGGTCGAGGTCTCCAGCGGCGAGGGCGGCGTGGCGACGGCGACCACGTCCTTCTGGAGCGGGATTCCCGGCAGTGCCGCGCCCTGGGCGGGCAGGCGGTGGATCCAGCAGACGTGCTGCGCGTCGACGGCGTAGACGGTGTGACCGCCGCCGGCAGCGGGGTGGACGGCGGCTTGGACGATGTTCCCGGCGTTGAGCCGCTCGCCGGCGGTCAGGGCCCTGGCGGCGTCGTCGTAGCGCATGGTCCACAGCGCGCCTGCCGTGTCGGTCACCAGGAACACCGCGCCGCCTGCGCTGGCGAAGCCACCGACCACGTGCTGTGGCCGGATGTCGGACAGATCGACGGCAACGTGTTCCTGGGCATCCGTATCGCCCTTGACCCGTGAGGCGAACAATCCACCCTGCTGCAGCATCCCCAGCAGCACGAAGTCCGTCTCAGAGAGCATCACCACGGTGTCGTCGTTCACCGGCTGGTCCGCGAGGGAGATCTCGACGCACCTGCTGGGGAGGTCGACGCGGACCCGCGATGCCCCACCGTCGTACGGCACGGGATGTCCCAGGGGCGTGTACGTCGCATTGACGGTCTCGTAGAGCAGGATCTGCGGTTCAGTGACGGACGAGGGCGCGGTCCAGGTGCCGTCCGGGAGGAGTTCTGAGGTGAACCACTGATTGGAGGGCGCCTCCTTCCCGTCATAGTCGTACCTGACACGGATCTGAGTGACCACCTTGTGGGAACTGTTCTCCGGTTCCAGGTACACCGTGAGGTCGACGAAGGACCAGTCGGCCCGTTTGGCCTGTTCCTGGAGCCAGCTCTCGAACGGGCTGGTGACGCGCCAGCCCGTCGGGGTGCCCAGGGCGCGGGCCACGTGCCGGATGTCGGGCACCCGGCCCTCCCGGGGACAGAACACCAGGGCCTGGTGCCCGTCCGAGTCCGAACCCGCCTTCTCTCCGGGGTTGTGGAACGCGAGGACCGGCTTGCGGCGGGCGGTGTCCACAATCACCGGCCCGCCCAGGACCACGTCCTGGCTGAGGACTTGGGTGACCTCCACCCGGTCTGCTGTGCGGCTGCGCAGCCGCCGGTCGGTCTCGCTCGGCGCCATCATGAGCGGCTCCATTTCGGTTGGGAGGCGAACCAGCTTGGTTCGCGCACTGTGTACCCGGGCCGTGAGCGCGCCCGTGCGGCGAACGGTGACGTTCCCACCAACAGCCCTTTCCGGAGGGAAGACGGGCAGAGACCGTCCCCGCAGGGCAGACCGGCGGGCCGGGGGCAAGGGTTTCGACCAGGGGCGAATTCCTGGCTCCGGCGCGCCGATCGGAGCATCGTCGTCACCAGCGAAGCCACGCCGGCCCCGCGACGGACGACGATCCGCGGGGGGCCGGCGCCAGCCGGAACTCAAGGAGAGGCACTGATCATGCGCATCAACACCTGGACCCGCCGCGCCGCCGCCCTGGCCGTGGGCGCGACCGCCGTCGTCGCCCTGACCGCCGGTTCCGCCAGCGCCGCGAGCACCCTCGCGAAGGGCAGCTCCGGCTCGGCCGTCGGCTGCCTCCAGCAGGGCCTCAACTACGTGGACAGCGCCGGTCTCCAGGTCGACAACGACTTCGGCGGCCTCACCTACAACGCCGTCGTGCACTACCAGAGCGGCCACAGCCTGAGCCCGGACGGCGTCGTCGGCCCGGCCACCGGCGGCTCCATCAAGAACGCGGTCAGCCGGGCCTACAACGCCTCGAACCACGGCGGCGACCACTCCCCGGAGCTCGGCGCCTGGCTGGTCAACTGCAGCGGCCAGCTCCCGGGCTGACGCGGGCCGCGGCGGGCCGGGTGCACCCGGCCCGGTGAGTGACTGACGAGGGGCTCGGCGGCCTGGCCGTCGAGCCCCTTCGCGTGCCCTTCCCCATGGTCGGATGACGGATTCGCCACCACGCCGCCCGGTGTGTGTACTTACGACTTTCCCCGGCGCCGTTTACCCCTCCCCTCCGGGGTGGGATCCCCCTCCCGAACGGCGATACCGCCGATCACCGGTGCATCGGAAGGGAGTTGGCGTTGGAGTGGTCCGTGCCGAGACGGGCGGCCGTCTCGCTGACCGCCGCCGCCATCGCGAGCGCGGCCGTGATCCCGGCGGCGGGCGCGCCGTCCGTGCCCCGGCAACTCGCCCGGCCCCGGGGCCGTACGGTGTGCGCGTTCACCGAACTCGACTTCCACGGCCTGCTGGTGCACATCCGGCAGCCGCGGCTGCTGATCGAGCCGCCCGTCGAGAGCGTGGTCAACACCAGCCACGTCGCCTGGTGCTTCTACGAGTCGCCCGCGTACGGCGGCCTCGCCGTCACCCTCGAACCGGGCCGCGGGGCCGCCAGCTTCCCGTACCCGGTGCAGTCCGCGCGGCCGGTGGGGGAGGACGGCTCCAGCGACTGATGCCGACACCGTGGGGTCAGGTGCAGAGCTTGTCCTCCGGGCCGGCCTCGCTGACGATCACGTTCCTGTTCAGGTCCACGTCGTAGGTCCAGTACGCGGTCCACAGGCCGGTGCCGCTCTGGAGCTCGGAGTCGAAGGAGTGCCGGACGGCCGTGCCGTCCTCGGAGGTGACGTAGCGGAAGGCGACGCGGTTCGCGGTGGAGCCCGGGTCGGGCCTGCCGCGGGTGAGGGTGACGAAGTCGGTCCAGTCGTAGGTGGCGCCGTCCCAGCCGAAGTGGATCCGGCCGTTCTCGCACCTCAGCGGGCGCACCTCGGGGCCGCTGCGGACATGGGCCGTCCGGTCCGAGGGGGCTGCCGACGCGGTGCTCGCGAAGGTTCCCGCAAGCGCGCACGCGGCGGCTGCCACGACCCAGGGGTTCCTCATTGCCTCGCCTTCCTTCCTGTGGTGGTCGAATGCCGTGGCCGGCCGGTCCTCCCGGCCCGCCACGGGTGACGGCCGGTCCTCCCGGCCCGCCACGGGTGACGGCCGGTCGACCCGACGGTCGACCGGCCGGTGCCGAGAGGGCTCAGCTGCAGAACTTGCTGCTCGGGCCTTCCTCGCTGACGATCACGTACGTCTCCGAGTCCGCGTCGCGGGTCCAGTACGCGGCCCACAGGCCGGTGCCGCTCTGGTACTCGGAGTCGAACGAGTGCCGGACGGCGCCGGCGGAGGAGACGAAGGCGTAGGCGAGGCGGTTCCTGCTGGTGTCGGCCGGGTCGGGCTTCGTGGTGTAGAGGCCGACGAAGTCGGACGAGGTGCGGGGGGTGCCGTCCCAGCCGTAGAAGATGTGGCCGTTCTCGCAGGTCAGCGGGCGCAGTTCGGGGTCGCCGGGGACGACGCCCCGGCCGCCGGAGGGGGCGGGCGGGACGTGGGTCGCGACGGGTCTCGGGCCGGTGTCCGCGGGCCGGGCGACCGCTGCCGACGCCGTGCCCGCGAAAGCGCCCGCAAGTGCGCAGACGGCGGCTGTTGCGACCCGGAGGTTCTTCATGTCCTCGCTTCTCCCTTGTTCGCGGGACCGCCCACCGATCCCGGTCTGCCTGCGTACCAATCGGAGGCCCCGGGGCAGACCGTGTGACCGGGATTTGGTTCGAATGGCGGCCGTCCCGTACCGGCCGTTCCGGCTACCGGCCCTCCACGCGGCGGGCGCGGCGGAGGACCTCAAAGACCGCCACGCCCGCGACGGCTCCGAGCGCCAGCAGCGCGGCCACGGTCGCCGCGTCGGGAGCGGTGACCGGCTGGGCGCGCAGCGCCTGCCAGAGGAGGACGAGCACCAGGCCCAGGTAGGCCGCCCCGGCGATCCCCATCAGCGCGACCCGGTGGTGCTCGGACAGCCCGCGCGGCCGGGTGGCGAGGAGGAAGCCGAGCAGCGGCAGCACCTGGAGCGCGTGGAGGCCGAGGAAGTGGGGGATCCGCAGGTCGCCGCCGAGGGTGCTCCAGTCGGTGACGGGCATTCCCGGGCCGCCGTCAGCGAGCCCGACGGTGTGCGCGCCGACGACGGGCAGGCCGTGGCCCCGCCTGGCGGCCGCGCGCTGCGGGGAGGTCGGCAGCGTCATCAGGAACGCGACGGCCATGCCGAGGGCGCTCACGGCGATGCCCAGCCGCAGCCCCCACGCGAACACCGGCGGCCGCACCCGCTGACGCAGCAGCAGCACGACGACCACCAGGGCCATCGCCCAGGTGGCGACGATGAAGGCGGCCATCGTCATCCACACCGCCGTCGCCGCCGGGGTGGCGAAGTTGAAGTGGCTGGTCGTGCCGGCCGCCGCCGCGGCGGCGATCAGGGCCATCTCGACGACCAGCGACACGGCCGTCACCCGGGAGACGACCCGGACGAGGCGGTCGTGGCCGCGGACGAAGGTGAGCAACCAGAGCAGGGTGAGGGTGTAGAGGCCGATCGAGAGCGCGAAGCGGGCCGGTTTCGCCCAGGCGGGCTGCCCGGTGATCGACCGGGGATCGGCGAGCAGGCCGACCAGGGCGACGGCCAGCATCAGGGTCATCAGGGCGGCCGTGCCGGCCAGCGGCCGGTTCGCCGCCCATGCCCGCCGCGCCAGTTCCGAGGGCCTGGGGGCCCGGGTCATGGGGTTCCTCTCCGGGTGGGGACACGGGAACGGCCGGTCGACCTCGTGGTCGACCGGCCGTTTCGTCATTCCGGGATCCGGTTCAGCGGGGGCCCTGTCCCGGGGCCCCGTACGTCCGGTGGTGCGGGGTCCGTCAGCCGTTCACCAGGGTGGCGCCCGAGCCGGTGAACCCACCGGTGACGCCCTCGTCGTCGGACCAGATCCCGAAGTCGGCGTGCGAGACGCCCTCGGGGCTGACCGAGGACTCGGCGCCCGCGACACCGGCGCCGTCCGGGCCGGCGGTGAAGAAGCCCTGGCCCCAGGCCGCGTTGACGCCCCCATGGGCCGAGGCGATGCCGGCGGCGCCGATCACGAGCGGGACGGTGAGGGCGCTGACGGCCAGGACACGCTTGAGAGCACGCATGGTGGTTTCCTCCGTGGGATTCGAGGTCATGAGCGGCGGCGCCGATCGGCCCGCCGGAACCAGCCAGACACGCACCGCCAGCCCCCGCAAGCGAGGCCGCCATCCGAACAGGCCTAACGGTTCGTCAGACGCGCCGCGCCGACCTGCGGAAATGGCCGATCGGGCGATCATCCGCCGAGGTCGTTCGGGCGGAGCAGCCCTGCGGGCCCGCGGCATGGGGTTCCTCTCCGGGCAGGCCCATGGGAACGGCCGGTCGACCTTCGTGGTCGACCGGCCGTTCCCTCATTCCGGGATCCGGTTCGGCGGGGGCCCTGTCCCGGGGCCCCGTACGTCCGGCGGCGGTGCGGGGATCGTCAGCCCTGCTGCCAGGTGGCGCCCGAGCCGGTGAACGAGCCGGAGACGCCGCTGTCGTCGGCCCAGACCCAGAAGTCGGCGTGCGAGACGCCTTCGGGGCTGACCGAGGACTCGGCGGCCGCGATGCCGGCGCCGTTCTCGTTGGCGATGAACTGGCCCTTGCCCCAGGACGCGTCCAGACCCTCCTGGGCCGAGGCGAGGCTGGCGGTGCCGATCACGAGCGGGACGGTGAGGGCGCTGACGGCCAGGACACGCTTGAGAGCACGCATGGTGGTTTCCTCCGTGGGATTCGAGGTCATGAGCGGCGGCGCCGATCGGCCCGCCGGAACCAGCGGGACACGTGCCGCCGCCCCGCGCAAGCGGGGTCGCCATCCGAACGGTGCCCACGGTGCGTCAGGCGCGCCGCGCCGACCTGCGGAAACGGCCGCTCGGGCGGTCGATCGCCGAGGTCGTCCGGGCGGAGGAGGCGGTGCGTCAGGAGACGCGGCGGCGGCCGGCCGACCCGAGGGCCGACCGGCCGCCGGGCGCACGGGGCCGTGGATTGCGGTTGGCCTCGTTGGCGGACGAGCCCGACCCCGTCCTGGTCACCCGGGTCGGCACCGGCGCCCTCTACCTCGACCGCCTCGGCGCGGTGTCCTCCCGGCACGCCATGCTGCTGGAGGCGTCGGCCGCCCTCTGCGCCGAGGACGACCGGGACGCCCTGCGCCGCTTCGCCCTCGCGCTGGACACCCCCGGAGCCGACCGGTGGTGCTTCGACCAGGCCCGGGTCCGGCTCGCCCACGGCGAACGGCTCCGCCGGGCCCGGGCGACGGTCCGGGCCAGGGTCCAACTCGCCGCCGCCCTGGAGGTGTTCGAGGAGCCGGATGCCCGGCCGTGGGCCGAGCGGGCGCGGAACGAACTGCGGGCGACGGGCGCGAGCAGGCCGCGGTCCGACGCCTCGAACACCCACGGCCTGAGCGCCCAGAAGCTGGAGATCGCCCGCCTCGCCGCCTCCGGACTCACCAACAAGCAGATCGCCGAACGGCTGTTCCTCTCGCACCGGACCGTCGGCGGGCACCTGTACCAGATCTACGAGCGGCTCGGCATCACCTCCCGCACCATGCTGCGCGACGCCCTCGGGCCCGCGCCGGAGCGGGGCGGAGAACGGCCGGTCCGAGAGGGGACCGGCCGTTCCGCGTCAGGGCTTCCAGACCACGGGGTGGGACGCGACCGGCTGGCCGGCCGCGTTCAGCTCGACGGCGTGACCGGCGACCAGTCCGGCGTCGTTGATGTACCTGGCCTCGGCGTACGGGCTGAGCGGGGACGGCGGGAGCGTGACGGTCGTCCCGTCGGGCTGCCACAGCAGGGCGGTGGCGCGGGTCCAGTCCGGGCCCTGGGCGCTGCCGACGGCGGTACCCGCGTTGTTGACCGCCATGGCCTCGCTCTGCCGGCCCGCCGGGCCGCCGAGCAGGGTCTGGCTGCCGTCCGGGTTCCAGCGGGCGGCGAACGTGGAGTGCGCCGCGTCGAACGTGGCCCCGACGACGGTGCCCGCGCTGTTGACGGCCCGTGTCCGGCCGTAGCCGGCGTCGCGGACGGTGCCGTCGGCCGTCCAGACCAGCACCCGGTCGAACTCCGTGCCGCCGGCCCGCCGCCCGTGCCCGAGCACCACGCCGTCGTCGGTCATCCGGTCCACCCGGGCGCCGTCGACGCCCGGCGGGAGCGGGAGCGCGGTCACCGTGTCCGTCGGGCTCCAGAGCACCGGGGTCTCCTGGTAGTCGCCGTCGGCGAGGCGCCGTACGGAACTGCCGGCGACGAAGCCCGCGTTGGTGACGGAGGCGGTCGAGCCCATGGTGTCGCCGGGCAGCAGCGGCAGGTCGACCCGGGTGCCGTCGGCCCGCCACTTCAAGGGCTTGGGCTGGTAGACCTCGTCGTACGAGCCGCCCACCACGACACCGGCGTCATTGACCGCTCCCGCGCCGCCGCCGCGGACCCCGGCCGGCAGCTCCAGCGCGGTCGGGGTGCCGTCCGGGGCCCAGCGGACCGGGTGGTTGTCGCTCAGCGATACGAAGGAGGCCCCGACCACGGTGCCCGTGTCGTTGTACCCGCTCGGGCGGCTGGACAGGTCGCCGGGCAGCGGCGCCAGGACGGTGTAGCCGAGGTGGTCGGGGCTCCAGCGGATGGCGCGCGGACCGGACTGGCCGGGGGTCTTCGCGAAGTACTCGCCGACGACGGCGCCGTCGCGGCTCAGGCCCCACACCGTGCTGTAGGCGGTGTCCGGCGGGGTCGGCAGGAACTGCGGGGAGGCCAAGTAGTGGGCGGGAGTGGCAGCCGCCGCGGGTATCGGGCCGAGGAGCAGGGCGGCGGCCGTCGCGGCGGCGGCGAGGGCGGCCGTACGAGAAGTGCGTGAACCGGTCATGCGGAGAACTCCTGTTTCGTCGGGGCGACTACGGGTCGTGGCCATCAGGGCTTCCAGACCATCGCGCGCGGCAGCGACTGCTCGCCGGGCACGGTGGCGTGTCCGACGATCACCCCGGACTCGTTGACGAGGGAGGCCGAGGCGTACGGGCTGAGCGAGGACGGCGGGAGCGTGACGGCCGTCCCGTCGCGCTTCCACAGCAGTGCCGTGCCGTGGTCCCAGTCCGAACCCGTCGCGGTGCCGACGGCGGTGCCCGCGCTGTTGATCGTGCGCGCCGTGCTCTGTTGGCCTGCCGGGCCGTCGAGCAGCGTCCGGGTGCCGTCCGGGTTCCAGTAGGCGGCGTGCAGGGAGCGGGCGGCGTCGAACGCCGCCCCGACGACGGTGTCGGTGTTGGTGATGGAGTTCGGCCGGCCCTCGCCGATGTCCCGGACGGTGCCGTCCGCCGCCCAGAGCACCACCCGGTCGAGCTCGGTGCTCCCCTCTCGCCGTCCGGGGCCGACGATCACACCGGCGTCGGTGATCCGGTAGACCCCGGCCACGTCGATCCCAGGCGGGAGCGGCAGCGCGGTCACGGTGCCCGACGGGCTCCAGACCACCGCGCGCTTCCGGGGCTCGCCGCTGAGACGTCGTTCGGACCAGCCGATGACGAAGCCCGCGTCGTTGACGGCCGTGGTCGAGCCGGTGTCGTCGCCGTCCAGCAGGGGCAGGGCGACCCGGGTGCCGTCGGCCCGCCACTTCACGGGCACGGGGCGGAACACCGCGTCGTACGAACTGCCGATCGCGACACCGGCGTTGTTGATCCCGGACGCGCCGCCGCCCCGGGCTCCGGCCGGCAGTTCCAGGGCGGTCGGGGTGCCGTCGAGGGCCCAGCGGACCGGGTGGTTGTCGGTCAGCGACGCGAAGGAGACCCCGACCGCGGTGCCCGCCTCGTTCATGGCGCCCGGGCGGGTACCGGTCTCGCCGGGCAGCGGTTCCAGGGCGGTGTAGCCGAGGGTGCCGGTGTTCCAGCGGAGGGCGCGCGGGGCGAACCGGCCGGGTATGTCCAGGTAGCACTCGCCGAGGACGTCGCCCGCGTTGTTCAGGCTGGACGCGGTGCTGAGCGGGCCGGCGTTGGCGGGCAGCGGTAGGAGGTGGGGGGTCGGGAGCAGGTGGGAGGTCGGGAGCGGTGCGCCCGGGTCGGCCGTTGCGGCGGGTACCGGGCCGAGGAGCAGGGCGACGGCCGTCGCGGCGGCGGCGAGGGCGGCCGTGCGCGGGGTGGATGAACCAGCCATCCGGAAACTCCTGTCTCTTCAATGACCTTGTGGATCAAGCGAATTGACGTTCCGTCGGAGTCAGGCTGGTCGGGTGCCCGGTCCGGTGGCCAAGTCTCGGCCACCGTCCGTTCGTTGGCAGGCCGATCACCGAAACGGCCGGAATCCGCACCCCCGGATCCGCATCGGGCAGGTCGGGAGGGGTGCGGATCCGGGGCGGCGGCCGATTTCCCGTGGTTCGGCCGAGCGGGGCGGTGGGGGTGCCGGGGCGGGCGTCGTTGCGCCTCCGCCCGGCTGCGTCAGCCGGGTGCGATCGCCGGGCCGCCGCTGCCGGTGGTGCCCTCGGTGGCGTCCCGGCCGCCGCTCCAGCCGCTTCCGGAGCCGCCGCCGCCGGAGCCGCCGCCGGAGCCGCCGCCGGAACCCTGGACGTACACCGTGAAGGAGGTCAGGCCGGGGGGCAGTTCCCAGGCCCCACCGGCCCGGACGGAAACCCGGTAGGCCTGCGGGCCGCCGTCCCGCTGGGCGGGTGCGGCCGGGGCGGCCGTCGTGGTGCCGGTCGTGACGGCCAGTGCCGTGGCTGTGGACGCGGTCGCCAACAGGCCTTGCCGGAAGAGCTTTTGATTGATCGTCATCCTTGCGATGGTCTGATCTCCGGCGGCCCCGGCGGTGGCTTCGACCCCGAATCACGCGAACGAGTGGTCGCGTTCCGGCCGAGTTCGACGCGGGCCCTCGTCGGTGAAGGTCGGCGGCCCTCGGACGGGCGGCGCTCGGGCGGGCGGCGTGGGACCGCGCCCGGGGCCCCGCCGCGGGGAGCCGCGTCGCGCTCGGCGGAGTCGGCGGAGCCGGCGGGTGGCGGACGGCGCGGGGGCACGGCGCGGACCTGCGGAGATCCTCCCTCGATCGGGGGAGGGCGAGGGTGCGAAGGCCGGTGATACTGGCGGACATGATCAAGGGACTGAAGCCGCTGCTGCGCGGGTCGACGTATACGGGTGTGCTGTTCGCGGTGGTCGGGGCAGTGGCCGCGCTGCCGGTGGCGATGGTGGCGCTCGGGGTGCCGCTGGGCTTGTCGGGCCGGCCGGACTCGGTCTGGGTGGCGCTGCCCCTGTGGGCGGTGCTGCTCGGGCTGTGCGGGCTGCCCCGGGTGGTGCGCCGGGTGCTGGCGGCGGGGGCGCGCAGGACGCTGGGCGTCGCGGTGCCCGCCCCGGTGAAGGGGGCCGCCGCGGCGGAGTGGTGGCGGACGCCGGCGTTCGTGGTGGCGCACGTGGCACTGGGCTGGACGGTGCTGATCGGCGGCAGCACGCTGCTGGTGACGGCCGTGGCGCTGCCCGGGCGCTGGGCGGAGGGCACGGCGCGGGTCAGCCTCCTCGGCTGGGCCACGGACGTGACGGGCGTCTGGGCCTGGATCGTCGGAGTGCTCGCCCTGGTGCTCGCGGTGGCGCTGTTCGTGGCCGTGTCGGGCGCGCTGCGGTGGCTGGCGCCCCGGCTGCTCGGGCCCTCGCCGGCCGAGCGGCTCGCGATGGCCGCCGAGCGGGAGCGGCTGCTGGCCGAACGCAACCGGCTGGCCCACCAACTGCACGACTCCATCGGGCACACCCTGACCGCCGCCACCATCCAGGCCGCCGTCGCGGGCGAGGTGCTGGCCGACGACCCGGTCGCGGCGCGGGCCGCCATGCGCAGCATCGAGGAGTCGACCCGGGCCGCGCTGGAGGACCTCGACTACGTGCTCGGCGCGCTGCGCGAGGAGCAGTCCGGCACCGCGCCGACCCGCACCCTCACCGACCTGCCCGAGCTGATCGACCGGCTCCGGCACGCGGGCGCCGTCGTGGCGCCGCGCACCACCGGGGACCTGGCGCAGGTGCAGGGCACGCTCTCCCGGGCCGCGTACCGGATCGTCCAGGAGGGGCTGACCAACGCGCTGCGGCACGGCTCGGGCGGGACGATCGAGCTGCGGGTGGCGGCGGGGGCGGACGAGCTGGAGCTGAGCGTGGTCAACGGAGTGGCGGACGGGGCCGGGGCGGGCGGCTTCCCGACCTCCGGGCACGGCCTGCCCGGGCTGGCCGAGCGGGTGCGGCTGCTGCACGGCGAGTTCGAGGCCGGCCCGTACGGCGAGGGGCAGTGGCGGCTGGCGGTCCGGCTGCCGATGCGGTGGTCGGCGTGAGCGGGAGCGGTGAGGACAGGGTGGCCGACCCCGCCGCTGGGGCGGCGCCCGACGTCACCCTCCTGATCGCCGACGACGACCCCGTCACCCGCAGCGGCCTGAGCACCCTGCTGGGCGCCCAACAGGGCATCACGGTGGTCGGGCGGGCCGCCGACGGCGTCGAAGTGGTCCAGCAGGTACGGATGTTGCGCCCGGACGTGGTGCTGATGGACGTGCGGATGCCGCGTCGCAACGGGATCGAGGCGACCCGCGAACTGCTGAAGGACGCCGACCCGCCCAAGGTCGTGGTGATCACCACCTTCGAGAACGACGGCTATGTCACCGCCGCGCTGAGCGCCGGCGCCAGCGGCTTCGTGCTGAAGCGGCGGCCCGTCCCGCAGATCGCCGAGGCGGTACGGGTGGTGGCCGCCGGGGAGGCGGTGCTGTTCCCCGCCGCGCTGCGCCGGATGGTCGCGGCCCGGCCGCTGGAGTCGGCCGAGGCGCTGCCCCGGGCGGCGCTGACCGGCCGGGAGGAGGGGGTGCTGCGGCTGATGGCGACCGGGCTCTCCAATCCGGAGATCGCGCAGGCCCTCGCGGTGAGTCAGGAGACGGTGAAGACGCACGTCGGGAACGTGCTGGGCAAGCTCGGCGCGCAGAACCGGACCCACGCGGTGGTGATCGCGTACGAGAGCGGGCTGGTGGTGCCGGGGCTGCCCGGCGCCTGAGCGGCGGTGCGGCCACGGTGATGTGGCCACGGCGGGGGCAGCCCCGGCGGTCGGTGCGGCCTGCGGCCTGCGGCCTGCGGTGTGCGGGCGTGCGGCCTGCGGCTTACGGCCTGCGGCTTACGGCCTGCGGCTTACGGCCTCGGGTCGATCGGGGCGAGGGTGCCGAGGCGGTCCTCGACGGCCTGGGCGGCGGCCAGGCAGAGGTCCTCCCGGAAGGCCCGGCCGACGAGCTGCACACCGGTGGGGAGGCCGTCCGCGGCGAGACCGGTCGGGACGGCGACGGACGGGACGCCGACGAAGCTGGTCACCGAGCAGAGCCGCATGGCCGAGGCGACCCGGTCCCGGCCCGCCTGGTCCCGCGACTCCAGGCCTGGTTCGACCGGCGGCTCGGTGAACACCGGGCCCAGCAGCAGCGGGTACGCGTGCAGGAACTCCGCCCAGGAGCGGCGGATGTTCATCCAGGTGCCCAGCAGCCGGATCAGGCCGGGGCCGTCCACGGGCGGGGAGCTGCGCATCGTCAGCTCGATGAAGCGGTCGCCGCCCTCGCCCAGCAGCTGCCGGACGGCGGGCCAGTTCGGCGCGAACTCGGTGCCGGTCAGGCGGTGGTAGGTGTCGAGCGCCTCGTCCAGCCGCGGGACGTCGGGGACCTCCTGGACGTCGTACCCGGCGTCGCGCAGCGCGTCGGCGGCGGTCTCGACGGCGCGGCGGACGGTGGGGTGGACGCCGTGGCCGCCCGGGTCGGCGACGACGGCGACCCGGACGGGGGCGGCGAGCGGCTCGCCGTACAGCGGGACGGGCACGGCGCGCGGGTCGCGCGGGTCGGTGCCCGCCAGCGTCTCGTAGGCGAGCCGCAGGTCGGCGACCGTACGGGCCAACGGGCCGTCGGTGACCAGGACCTGGGAGGCCGGGCCGGGGTCGTCCGGGCCGATCAGGCGCTGGTCGGCGGGGAATCGGCCGGTGGTCGGATCGAGGGCGGCGACCCCGCAGAAGGAGGCGGGGATGCGGACCGAGCCGCCGGAGTCGTTGCCGAGCCCGAGCGGGGCCATCCCGGCGGCGACGGCCACGCCGTCCCCGCCGCTGGTGCCGCCCGGGGTGCGGCGCCGGTCCCAGGGGTTGTAGGTGTCGCCGTACAGCTCGCTGCGGGTGTGCATCCCGGCGAGGATCAGGGTCGGCAGGTTGCTGTGGCCGATCGGGATCGCCCCGGCCGCGCGCAGCCGGGCCACCGGGACGGCGTCGTCGGTGGCGACGTGGTCGCGGAAGCGCGGGGTGCCGAAGGTGGTGGCCACGCCGGCGATCGGGGTGCACTCCTTCACGGTGAACGGCACGCCCGCGAGCGGCCCGAGGGGCTCGCCGGCGGCCCGGCGGCGGTCGGTGTCCCGCGCGGCCGCGCGGGCCCGGTCGGCGAGGAGCTGGGTGACGGCGTTCAAGCGGGGGTTGACCTCGTCGATCCGGGCCAGGTGGCTGTCCACCACCTCCAGGGCCGACACCTCGCCGCCGCGCACGGCGGCGGCGAGTTCGGTGGCGGGCTTGCTCCACAGGGACATGGGGGCGCTCCTCGGCGGGTCGTCGGGCTCGTTCCGATGCGGTCGCATCGGAACGGAACGAACCCTAGCCCGGAACCGATACGCTTGCATCGGAATATCGAAGTTCGGAGAGCACGGCGGCGAGGAGGACGGGCATGCCGAAACAGGTGGACCACGAGGGCCGGCGCCGGCGGATCGCCGAGGCCGTCTGCCTGCTGGTGGACGAGCACGGGCTGGAGGGCGTCACCCTGCGGGACGTCGCCACCCGGGCGGAGGTCTCGATGGGGGCTGTCCAGCGCTGCTTCCGCACCAAGGAGGAGATGCTGCTGGCCGCGCTCGCGCACGTCGGGGAGCGGGTCACCGCGCGGGTGCGGAACCGGCTCACGGCCGGCCCTGCGCAGTCGGCGGCCACCGAACTCGGGCTGGTGGCGGGCGAGGTGGCGCTGCTGCGCGAGGAACACCGGGCCGAGGCCAGGATCTGGCTCGCCTTCGTCGCCGGGGCCGCCGTCAACCCGGCGCTGGCGGCCACCCTGCGGAGCAGCTACGCGGCGCTGGAGGAGCTGGTGGTGCGGCTGGTCGCGGAGGCGGCGGCCGGGCCGGCAGCCGGGGGATCGGCGCTGGGCGGGGCGACGGCGGGCGGGCCGGCGGCCGGGGGATCGGCGCTGGGCGGGGCGGACACCGCCGGGGCGGTGGACGCGCGGACCGAGGCCCGTACGCTGCTCGCCCTCGCCGACGGGCTCACCGCGCACGTACTGGTCGGGCACCGGACGGTGGCGGAGGCGGAGGAGGTCCTGCACACGCACCTGGCCGGGCTCTGGGCGCGCTGCTGAAACGGCCCCTCGGCACGCGGCTGAAGCCTTCGCCCACTGTTGTCGCCCCCGTCACCGTCCAGTCCGTGGATGGTCGGCCACGGCGGTGGCCGGGTCGGGCAGGATCGGGCCCGACGTCACCGGAGACACCTGTCGGACACTCGAGTTGGGAGAGCCTGCCGTGACTGCTGTGGAGATCCCCGGGTCCAAGTCCATCACCGCCCGGGCGCTGTTCCTGGCCGCCGCCGCCGAGGGCGTGACCACCCTGCGCCGGCCGCTGTCCTCGGACGACACCGAGGGCTTCGCGCAGGGGCTGGACACCCTCGGGTACCGGATCGAGCGGACGGCCGCGGCATGGCGGGTGGAGGGCCGCCCGGCCGGTCCCGCCGTCCCGGAGGCCGAGGTGTACTGCCGCGACGGCGCCACCACCGCGCGCTTCCTGCCCACCCTCGCCGCCGCCGGCCACGGCACGTACCGCTTCGACGCCTCCGCCCAGATGCGCCGCCGCCCGGTCGCCCCGCTCACCCGGGCGCTGCGCGACCTGGGCGTGGACCTGCGGCACGAGGAGGCCGAGGGGCACCACCCGCTGACGGTCCTCGCCGACGGCGTCCGCGGCGGTGAACTCACCCTGGACGCCGGGCAGTCCTCGCAGTACCTGACCGCGCTGCTGCTGCTCGGCCCGCTCACCCGGGACGGCCTGCGGATCACCGTCACCCGGCTGGTCTCCGCGCCGTACATCGGCATCACCCTGGCGATGATGCGCGACTTCGGGGTCGAGGTGAAGCGGGAGCGGACGCCCGCCGGCGAGCTGTTCGAGGTGCCCCCCGGCGGCTACCGGGCCGCCGACTACCCGATCGAGCCGGACGCCTCCACCGCCAGCTACTTCTTCGCCGCGGCGGCCCTGGCCGGCCGGGAGGTCACCGTCCCCGGCCTCGGCCGGGACGCGCTCCAGGGCGACCTGCGCTTCGTCGACGTGCTGCGGCGGATGGGCGCCCGGGTGGACGTCGGCGCCGACCGCACCACGGTGGCCGGCGAGGGCCCGCTCGGCGGGATCACCGTCAACATGCGGGACATCTCCGACACCATGCCCACCCTCGCGGCCATCGCCCCGTTCGCCACCGGGCCGGTGCGGATCGAGGACGTCCACAACACCCGGGTCAAGGAGTGCGACCGCCTGGAGGCCTGCGCCGACAACCTGCGCGCGATGGGCGTCACCGTGGCCACCGGGGACGACTGGATCGAGATCCGGCCCGGCACGCCCCGCCCGGCCGAGGTCATCACCCACTCCGACCACCGGATCGTCATGTCCTTCGCCGTCACCTCGCTGCGCACCCCCGGCATCACCTTCGACGACCCGGGCTGCGTGCGGAAGACCTTCCCGGGGTTCCACGAGGCCTTCGCGGCGCTGCGCGCGGAGTGGGGGGTCTGACCCGCGCCGCTCCGACCCGGGTTGCCGCTCCGACCCGGGTTGCCGCTCCGACCCGGGTCGTCGGTCCGACCCGGGTCGTCGTCCGGGCCGGGAAATCCCGGTTGCCAGGCGGCGGCCCCGGCGGCGAGGATTCCGTTCGTGTCCGAGACGGTGTTCGAGACGGTGTCCGACGGGCCCGGGCTGCGGCCCTACCCCAAGATCCCCGCCCGGGGCCGCTCCGGCGGGCCCGGCAGCCGCGAGTGGACCGCGGCCGAGAAGGTGCACGGGGCGCACTTCGCCGTGGTCTGCGAAGGCGGCACCGTACGGGCCGCGAAACGGCGTGAACTGCTGGACGACGAGGGGCTGGACGGCTTCTTCGGGGTGAGCCGGATCTGGCCCGAACTCTCCGTCGCGGCCGCCCGGTTCGCCGCCGCGGTGCGCGAACCGTGGGGCGCCGCCGCCGTGGTGACGGTCTACGGCGAACTGGCCGGCGGCCGCTACCCGCACCCCGGGGTGCCCGCCGTCCCCGGCGTCGACCCGGTCCAGACCGGCGTCTGGTACGCCCCCGGCCTGCGCTGGCTGCCCTTCGACGCCACCGTCGAGACACCCGAAGGCCGTTGGTGGATCGCCGACCGGACCCTGCGCACGGCCGCGCGGGCCGCCGGACTCACCTGCGTCCCCCTGCTCGACCACGGCCCGCTGAACACCCTGCACGACCTGCCGGTCCGCTACCCCAGCCGGGTGCCCGCCCTGCTCGGCCTGCCCGAGCTGCCGGACAACCTCGCCGAGGGGTACGTCCTCAAACCGGCCGGCGAATGGCACGAGTCCGCCACCGCCCGTCCGCTCGTGAAGGTGAAGCAGCGGGCCTTCGCCGAGGACGACCGCTACGACGGCGCCCGCCCCTACCTCCCCCCGCCGGAGGGCGCGGCCGGCGTCCCCGCCTGGCTCCTCGTCCAGGCCTCGGCCCTGCTCACCCCCACCCGCGCCGCCGCCGCCGTCAGCAAGCTCGGCCCCCGCACGCCGGCACAGGCCGTGGCGGCGGAGATCGCGGCGGACGTGGCCGAGGAACTCGCCGACGCCGTGGGAGGGTTGGACCCAACCGTCCTGGCCGCCCTGCGCCAGGCCCTCGAACCGGGGGCCCGGGCCCTCACGTCCTTCGACGCGGAGGACCGGCGCAACTCCTGAGCGCCGGGTGGCCGGCGGCTGCCGTACCTTGATCGTCTGTGGGGTCAGGGGCGCGAGAAAGATTCCTCGGGAAAGTCGTCGGCTGATGTAGAGGCCGGGTTCCGCCGCTCCGACTGAGAGGTGACGGCGCGCCGACGGGGCGCGTGAGACGGAGGGGACACCCGGAATGAAGTACGTCGCGATGATCTACGGCAACCAGGCCAAGTGGGACTCCTTCCCGGCCGAGGCGTGGCCGGAGGCGATCGCCAGGCAGGAGGCGTTCAACGCGCGGTACCGGGAGAGCGGGGAGCTGGTCGGCGCGTACGGGCTGGCGGACGCGGCGGCGGCGCAGCTGGTGCGGCGGGCGGAGGGGGTGCCGGTGGTCACCGACGGGCCGTACCTGGAGACCAAGGAGTACGTGGCCAGCTTCTACCTGCTGGACTGCGAGAGCCTGGAGCGGGCCCAGCAGATCGCGGCGGACATGCCGTTCGCGGACGTGGAGCCGGTGGAGCTGTGGCCGATCCTGCACGAGTCCGTGGCGGGCGACCTCCCCGTGTGCGAGTGAGCGGAACGACCGGTGCCGTCGAGGGCCTGCTGCGCGAACTGGCGCCGCAGGTCCTCGGCGTGCTGGTGCGGCGGCACGGCGGGGCGTTCGACGCGTGCGAGGACGCGGTGCAGGAGGCGCTGCTGGCCGCCGCGACGCAGTGGCCGGAGGGCGGGGTGCCGGGCAACCCGAGGGGCTGGCTGGTGACGGTCGCGGACCGGCGGCTGGTGGACCGGGTGCGCAGCGATTCGGCGCGGCGCCGCCGGGAGGAGGCGCTGGCGCTGGCCACGCCGCAGTCGGCGCTGCTGGCCCCCGCGGCCGACGCGCCCGACCCGGCGGCGGACGACTCGCTCGCGCTGCTGTTCCTCTGCTGCCACCCGGCGCTGTCCGTGCCGAGCCGGATCGCGCTGACCCTGCGCGCGGTCGGCGGCCTGACCACCGCGCAGATCGCGGCCGCGTTCCTGGTGCCCGAGGCGACGATGGCGCAGCGGATCAGCCGGGCGAAGCAGACGCTGAGGACCGTGGGCGGGGGACTGTCCCTCGGTGGGGGAGAGTCCCTCCCGGAGGGCGGGGCGGGGCGGCTGGGCGAGGTCCGGCACGTGCTGTACCTGGTCTTCAACGAGGGCTACACGGCGAGCGGCGGCGAGGAGCTGACCGCGCCGCGGCTGTCCGAGGAGGCGATCCGGCTGACCCGGCTGCTGCGGCGGCTCACCCCCGGGGACGCCGAGACGGCGGGGCTGCTCGCGCTGATGCTGCTGACCGACGCCCGCCGGCCGGCCCGTACCGGGGCGCACGGCGCTGTGGTGCCGCTGGACGAGCAGGACCGCGGCCGGTGGGACCGTGAACTGCTGGACGAGGGGCTGGAGTTGATCGCCTCGGTGCTGCCGCGCGGGCAGGCCGGGCCGTACCAGGTGCAGGCCGCGATCGCCGCGGTGCACGGGGAGGCGGCGACGGCGCGGGAGACCGACTGGCCGCAGGTCCTGGCGCTGTACGACCTGCTGCTGCGCCTCGACCCGAACCCGGTGGTCGCGCTCAACCGGGCGGTCGCGGTCGCGATGGTGCACGGGCCGGAGGCGGGGCTGGCACTGGTGGCGGAGCTGGCCGGGGACCGGCGCCTGGCCCGGCACCACCGGCTGCTCGCCGTCCGGGCGCACCTGCTCGACCGGCTCGGCACCGACCCGGCGGCCGCCGCCCGCGCCTACCGGGAGGCGGCGGCCCGGACGGCGAGCGCCCCGGAGCGGCGCCATCTGGCCTCCCGGGCACGGCGGTTGGAGGTGGCCTCGAGTACGGGGTGAGCGGGCGGGCGGCAGGGTCGAGGGCGGGGTCGAGGGCGGGTTCAGACGGCGTCCAGGGGGCTTCCGCGTCCGGTGGGAGGGGCCCATCATGGGCTCCCGGCCCCGGCAGAACCGCCCCGACACCGTTCCAGGGCCGCCGTCAGGAGGCAGAAGAGATGACGATCCCACCGCCCGTTCGGATCCAGGCCGCCGTCGTCCGCGCCGCGTACGCGCTGCCCGAGGGCCTGCGGCGGGCCGTCGCGGGCAAGCCGGTGGTCCTCGACGGGCAGACGCTCGCGCTGGACGCGCAGTTGATACTCAAGCTCCAACAGCTGTCCGGGGCGTCCCTGGTGATGTCGGGCGGGGTCGGGCCGTCGCGCGCCGCGATGGAGCACGCGCGGCACCTGGTGGGCGGGCCGCGCAACCGTACGGTGGCCGCGCGGAGCGTCGGCATCCCGCAGGAGCACGGCGAACTGGCCGCGACGCTGTACACCCCGGAGGGGCTGGCGGCCGGCTCCGGCCTGCTGGTCCTCCTGCACGGCGGGGGCTGGGTGGTCGGCAGCCGGGCCAGCCACGACCACGTCGCCCGCTTCCTCGCCCAGCGGGCGCGGGTGCGGGTGCTGTCGGTGGAGTACCGGCTGGCGCCCGAGCACGCGTTCCCGGCGGCGGCCGAGGACGCGCTGGCCGCGTTCGACTACGCCTACGCCAAGGCCGCCGACCTGGGCGCGGACCCGGAGCGGATCGCGGTCGGCGGGGACAGCGCGGGCGGCAACCTGGCCGCCGTCGCCGCCCAGCAGGCGGTCCGGCGGGGCGGCCCCGCGCCGGTGTTCCAGCTGCTGCTGTACCCGGCGACCGACGCCTCGACCCGGCGCCCCTCGCGCGCACTGTTCGCCGACGGGTTCTTCCTGACCAGCGCCGACATGGACTGGTTCGCCGACCGGTACGCGCCCGCGCCCGCCGACCGCACCGACCCGCGGCTGTCGCCGCTGCTCGCCGAGGACCTGACCGGCCTGCCGCCCGCGTACATCGGCACCGCGGGCTTCGACCCGCTGCGCGACGAGGGCGAGGCGTACGCGCGGGCGCTGGAGGAGGCCGGGGTCGCGGTGCGGCTGAGCCGGCAGTCGGACCTTATCCACGGGTACGCCAGCTACATCGGCATCGGCCACCGCTTCCGGGAGGCGACGGCCGAGGCGGCGGAGGCGCTGCGGCAGGCGATCGGCGGGTAGCGGCGGCGCGCCGGAGGGCTTGCGGCGAAGGGCGGGACCCCGGCGGCGGGCGGGTCCCGCCCTTCGCCGTGCCGTGAGGCGGGAAGGCGGGGCGGGGCCGGACGTGGAAGGGGGGTGTGATCGTGAGGCGGAAGGGGGCGTGCCCGGAGGCAGAAGGGGGGCGTGAGCCGTACGGTCACGCGCCGGATCGCTGTCGCGCAGGGGGTTCTCGGCGACCGGCTCTTATTGTACTGTCCGTCTAATAAGCGGGTGAGCGGGAACCCGCGGAACAGGCACCTGGAGGCAGCCATGGCTCTCACCTGGCAGACGGGGCACGGCCACACCACGGCCGACGACGACGTCTCGAAGCGGCTGCTGGAGTCGGCCGCCACCCTCTCCTACGACCCCTCGACCGAGATCGACTGGGACGCCCCCCTCCCGGACGACCACTACGGCCTCAACCCGGAGTGGAGCACCCTCTACGGCACCCGGCTGTGGGACGAGATGACCGAGCGCCAGCGGGTCACGCTCACCCGGCACGAGGTCTGCTCGATCATGAACACCGGCATCTGGTTCGAGATGATCCTCCAGCAGATGGTGCTGCGCGACCAGTACCTCAAGAACCCCGCCACCGCCGAGTTCCAGTTCGCGCTCACCGAGATCGCCGACGAGTGCCGCCACTCGATCATGTTCGCCCGCGCCTGCGCCAAGATGGGCGTCCCCGCCTACCGCCCGAACAAGGTGATCGCCCAGGCCGGGCGCGCCTTCAAGGCGCTCGCCAAGGGCGAACTCGCCTACGGCGGCATCCTGGTGGCCGAAGAGGTGCTCGACGTCATGCAGCGCGACTGGATGCGCGGCGAGAAGGTGCTGGAGATCGTCCGCGGCACCTCCCGGATCCACGTGGTCGAGGAGTCCCGGCACATGAAGTTCGCCCGGCAGGAGATCCGCGAGCGGATGCGCCACGCGAGCCCGGCCCGCCGGCGCGCCTCGGCCACCGGCATCGCCGTGGGCGCGTACGTCATCGTCACCAGCATGGTGCACCCGGGTGTGTACAAGGCCGCCGGGCTCGACGTGCAGCGGGCGCTCGCCGAGGTGCGGGCCAGCGAGCACCGCAAGGCGATGATGCGCACCAGCTCCCGGCACCTGATGGCCTTCCTCGCCGAGACCGGCCTGCTCACCAGTCGCTCGGCGGCCGTCTACCGCCGGGTGCACATGCTCTGACGGACCGTCACCACCGAGCCGCCCCATCCCCCACGCGCAGCGAGGACCCACCCCGGCCATGGCCTACGCGATCACCCAGACCTGCTGCAACGACGCCTCGTGCGTGTCCGTCTGCCCGGTCAACTGCATCCACCCGACCCCGGACGAACCGGAGTTCGGCACCACCGACACGCTCTACATCGACCCGCGGGCGTGCATCGACTGCGGCGCCTGCGCGGACGCCTGCCCGGTGGACGCCGTGTTCCCGGTCGACCGGCTGCGCGGACCCGACACCGTGTTCGGCGACCTCAACCGCGACTGGTTCCGCGACCACCCCAACGACCACGCCTGGGGCGCGCCCAGCTTCCCGCGCAGCCTGCCGGCCGAAGTCGGCGCGCTGCGGATCGCCGTCGTCGGCACCGGCCCGTCCGCCGGGTACACCGCGCAGGAACTGCTGCGCGGCACCAGCGCCGAGATCACCATGATCGACCGGCTGCCGGTCACCGGCGGCCTGCTGCGCCACGGCGTCGCGCCCGACCACCAGTCCACCAAGCGGATCGCGGAGAGCTTCGCGAGCGTCTTCCACGACCCGCGGCTGCGGATGCACCTGAACGTGGAGATCGGCACGGACCTCACCCACCAGGAGCTCGCCGCCCACCACCACGCGGTGGTGTACGCGGTCGGCGCGGCCGCCGACCGCCGGCTCGGCATACCCGGCGAGGACCTGCCGGGCAGCCTGCCCGCCACCGCCTTCGTCGGCTGGTACAACGCCGAACCGACGGTGCCCGCCGACGCGGTGGAGCTGTCGGCGGAGCGCGTGGTGGTGGTCGGCAACGGCAACGTCGCGGTGGACGTCGCCCGCATCCTGCTCACCGACCCCGACCGGCTCGCCGCCACCGACATCGCCGACCACGCCCTGGCCGCGCTGCGCCGCAGCCGGGTCCGGGAGGTCGTGCTGCTCGCCCGGCGCGGCCCCGGGCAGGCGGCGTGGAGCAGGGCGGAGTTCCTGGCGCTGCGGCGGCTGCCGGGCGTCGAGGTGGTGGTGGCCGACCACCCGGAGGTCCGGGCGGCCATCGAGGCGGCGGCGGCGGAGGCGGAGGCGGAAGCGGAGGCGGAAGCGGGGTCGGGTACGGCGTCGGGGGCGGCGCTGCTCGCCGGGCTGCCGCTGGTGCCGCACGACGGTGACGCGGCGCCCGGGCCGGGGCGGCGGATCGTGCTGCGGTTCCTGTCGGCGCCGGTCGAGCTGTCCGGGGAGGGGCGGGTCGAGGCGCTGACCGTCGAGCGGACCGCCCCGGCGGCGGACGGCCGGGTCGAGGGCACCGGGGTACGGGACGTGCTGCGGGCCGGGCTGGTGGTGCGCTCCATCGGGCACCGGGGCGTCCCGCTGCCCGGGCTGCCCTTTGACGAGCGGACCGGGACGGTCGCGCACCGGGCGGGGCGGGTCGTCGACCCGGCGACCGGACGGCCGCTGCCGGGGACGTACGTGGTGGGCTGGGCCAAGCGCGGGCCGTCCGGCGGGATCGGCGCCAACCGGGCCTGCGCCCGGGAGACGGTGGGCGCGCTGCTGGACGACGCGACCGCCCGCGCGCTGCCCGTCCCGGAGGCGGGGCGCGGCGACTTCGAACGGCTGGTGCGCAAGCGGCGGCCGGACGCGGTCGGGCTGCGGGAGCTACGGGCGGTGGACCGCGCGGAACGCGAGCGGGGCGAGGCCGAGGGGCGGCCCCGGGTGAAGCTCGCCACAGTCGCCGAGCTGCTGGCGGCGGGGCTGCGGCGGTAGGGCCCGTCTTCGAACTCGCGTCTGCGGGGCGGCGCACAGGACGTGCGCAGGAAGTCGGGTGGGCCGACTTCCTGCGCACTGGCGGCTCCCCGCAGGGGGTTGACCTGCGGGGAGCCGGGTTGACGTGGCCGTGTCCCGGTACGGGCGGGGCGCGTTGGCCGGGTGTGAGTGGTTTTGGGAGGCTGCCGGAACCGGAGCGGCCGCTGGCTGAGGAAACGATCCTGCACGGCGCTCCGGACAGACCGCCGGAGCGGCCGCCGGAGCAGTCGTGGGCGGCGCCCGTGCCGGAACCCGTGGCGGAACCCGTGGCGGAACCCGGTCCGGAGACGCCCATCTACGCCGAACTGGCCCGGCGCTGGCAGGCCGAGGGGCGGGCCGTCCCCGGGCTGCCCGACCCGGACTGGGAGCCGCCGGCCGCGCCGGCCGGGGCTCAGGAGGCGTCCGGCTCCGGCTGGAGCCCGGCGCGGGCGTCGGGGTGGAACCCGGGGGCGGGCTCGGGGTGGAACCCGGGGTAGAACTGCCGCGCCCACCGGCGGAACAGCCCGATCGAGCGCTCCCCGGGGACGAGCCGGGGCTGCGCCAGGTACCGCTTGTGGTCCAGGACCGGGCGGTCCTGCTTGATGATCCGCACCGAGGCCTGGAGCGCCGCCCAGGAGGCCGCCCGGTCGACGGCCCGCGCCGCGCCGACCCCCGGCACCGGCACCGTGGCGGTCACCGCGAAGCGCACCCTGGTCCGCCACGGCGCGACCGGCGTCGGCAGCACCCACACCCGCAAGGTGCCGCCCACCTGCGGCAGTTCGACCTCCATGCGCATCAGCCCGAGGCCGAACAGCGTCACCGGCTGCTCCAGACTCACCGTGCCCAGCCCGGGGAACCGGGTCGTGGTGCGCTGGTGGACGGTGAACAGCGGCCCGGCCACCTCGGGCGGGGCGGTCTCCCGGGTGTCCAGGCCGTGCAGCACCCGGGTGTGCCGGAAGTCGACGCTGTTCTCCATCACCTCCTGCGGGTGGGAGAGCACGTCCCCGCTCCACCACGCCAGCGGCCGTACCCCGAGGGCCGGCGGCAGCTCCCAGTCCGGTGCGCCGCCGTCCGGACCGCCGCCCGAACCGTTGCCCGGGCCGCCGCCGGGGCCGCACCAGACGAACAGCGCGCCGTCCCGCTCGCACAGCCGGCGCCCGGCCAGGGCGCCGCGGAACCGGATGCCGTCCGGCGAACCGGTGCACGAGCCGTCCGGGCCGAAGGCGAAGCCGTGGAACGGGCAGACCAGCTCCTCGCCCCGGACCTTCCCGCCCGCCCCGAAGTGCGCGCCCAGGTGCGGGCAGTGCGGGCCGACCGCGCGCACCGCGCCCCGGCGGGTCCGGTACAGCACCACGTCCTCGCCCATCAGCCGGACCGTGCGGACCCGCCCGGGCGGCAGGTCCCGGGACCGGCCGACGCAGAACCAGCCACTGGGGTACGGCAGGGGGGCGGAGCGCTCGTCCACGCGGAGTTCACCTCGATGGCTTGACAGCCGTGTGAACGTACCAGGCGACGTGCTCCCGAACGCCGTACATCTCCACCGTGGACCGGAGATTGAGCCACTTGGCCGGATCGCCGAAGCGCCGCAGTATCTCCCACGGCAGCCGGAAGTACGCGTACACGGCCTCCGAGGTCGGCAGGTAGTACGGCGTCGCGTCCAGCGCCTCCTCGACCTCGAAGCCGGCCTCGGCGAGCAGCCGCGACAGGTTGCCGGCGTGGTAGACCTTGGAGCCGGTCATCGTCATCGCGTCCAGGTACGGTTCGATCAACGCCCGTGCGCCCGGCTCCATTTCGTCCAGCGGGCCGGTGCTCATCGGGCCGAGCAGTACCAGCCGGCCGCCCGGGCGCAGCACCCGGTGGAGCTCGGCCAGGGCCCGGGGCGGGTCGTAGGAGTGGACCAGCGTCTCCATCGAGTACGCGCCGTCGAACTCCCCGTCGTCGAAGGGGAGCCGGTGGAAGTCCCCGAAGCGGAACACCGTCCGGTCGCCCATCCGGGCCCGGGCGCTGAGCCGGGCCGCCTCGGCGAGGTGGAAGTCCAGGACGTCGACCCCCGTCACCGCCAGCCCGAAGCGCAGGGCCATCGCCCGGGCCACCACCCCGGCCCCGCACCCGGCGTCCAGCACCCGCGCCCCGGCCGGCAGCGCCAGCTTGCGCCCCAGCACGTCCTCCAACTGCCGCTGCGCCCGCCACAACCGCCACTTCGACTGCCCCGGCTCCGTCCACCCCCAGTGCCGCGCGTTGCGCGCCACCCGGGTGTAGAACCACCGGCTCCCCGCCCGCCCGTACACCCTGCGCAGCCCGGCCAGATCGAGTCCCTGAGCGCTCATGCCAGCGGGTTACCCGGCTCGCGGCGCCGCCTACCCCCGCCGCCCGCGGATGCCCCGATGGAGTGAATCGTGCGGTCATCGTTCCATCGGTGGGGTGGGGGAGGGCGGGCAGCGGGGGAGTCGGGCCCGCCGAGGTGTCAGTCGACGTCCCGGGCGGTAGGAGCTCAAGCGTCCTTCAGGTCAAGGACGCTCGCCGGGTCGCCCGCGCTCCGACCACGAGCGCTTCAGCTCTGCCCAGCGGGATGACTGATCCTCCGTCAGGGTGCCACGGAGTTCGGCGAGTTTGAGGAGCTGGGCCTCGGCGTCGGCGCCCAGGGGTTGGGCCTCGGCGCGGTAGTGGTCGGTGAGCAGGGCGTCGAGTTCGGGGCGGGTGAGGGCGGGGTCGAGGCGCTGGGCGAGCTTGGCCATGTTGCGGTAGGAGCCCTGGAGCAGGAAGGGGGGCTCGGTGCGGGTGCGGTCGTCCTGGGCGGCGGAGGCCAGGTAGGCGCGGTTGACGGCCAGGACGGTGGAGCGCAGGTGGAGCAGGCCGGCGAGGACGGCGGTCATCCGCTCGGTCTCGGCGGCGGGCCAGGCACCGGCCAGGGTGCCGCCGGGCAGGCCGCCGGCGCGGGCGAGCAGGGTGTCCAGGTCGGCGCGTTCGGCGGTGGCGAGCGGGGCCAGGTGGGGGCTGGCGGGCAGGGCGTTCTCGACGAAGCTGAGCGCGAACAGGTCCTCGCGCCCGGCGACGGCGTCGCCGAGGTTCCACACGTCGGCGCGGTTGGCGAGCATGTCGGGCAGCCGGAAGAGGCGGCCGGACTCGGTGTACGGGTTGGCGGCCATGACGACGGCGAAGCGCTTGCCGCGCAGGTCCCACTCGCGGGCCTCGCCGTCCCAGACGCCGTCGACCCGGCGCTGGGCGTCGCACAGCGGGATGAAGCGCTGGAGGAACTCGGGCGAGGTGTGCTGGACGTCGTCCAGGTAGAGCAGCACGTTGTCACCCGCGTGCAGGGCGAAGTTGAGCTTCTCGACCTCGCGCCGGGAGGTCGCGTCGGGGGCCTCGGCCGGGTCCAGCGAGGTGACCCGGTGGCCGAGCGCGGGGCCGCTGACGGAGACCAGCAGCAGGCCGAGCCGCTCGGCGAGGTACTCGACCAGGGTGGTCTTGCCGTAGCCGGGCGGGGAGACCAGCAGCAGCAGGCTGCTGCGGTCGACCGGTCCGCCGGGCCCGGCGGTGCCGAGCTGCTTGGCGAGGTTGTCGCCGACCAGCGGCAGGTACACCTGGTCGATCAGCCGGTTGCGGACGAAGCCGTTGAGCGGGGCGGGCCGGTACTGGTCGAGCCGCAGCCGGGCGTGCTCGGCGGCCAGCAGTTCGCCGCGCAGCCGCTGGTAGGCCCGGTAGCCGGGCACCTCGACCTGCTCGAACTCCGCCACCCGGGCGAGCAGTTCGTCCAGCCGGAGGTCGAGCGCTCCGCCCGCGAGCCGCGGGTGGTCGCCGAGCAGCCCGGTGATCCGGGCGCCCACGGCCCCCTCGGCGGGGCGGCGCGGCAGGGACGGGCAGAGCAGCGCGGCGGCGGCCTCGGCGAGGTCCGCCGGATCGGCGTCGACGGCGCCCGACTCCAGCCAGGCGGCGGCGAGTTGGCGCCGTACCGGCAGCAGCTCGGGCTCCTCGGGCAGTGCGGCCAGCGCCTCGGTGAGACCGGCCGACTCGGGGGCGGCGCGGAACTTGTCGAGCAGTGCGGCGGAGCCCGTCGAGTGGGCGAAGCTGGGTGCGGCGGCGGCCAGTTCGGCCACCAGGTAGGGCCCGGCGGGCGCCGCTCCCGGGACGAAGTCGGCGACGGCGGAGGAGAGTTCGCGGGCGAGGGCGTCCAGCGCGGCCTGCGCCGGGGCGCCCCCGAAGGCGTCCCGGGCGAGGCCCAGCGAGCGGGCCCGGGTGTGCCAGAGCAGCCGCTGCCGCTCGTCGGCGCCGTGCGCCCAGTACAGCTGCGCGGCCGCCCGGGCGCCCGCCGGGTGGCGCAACAGCCCGGCCTCGGCGTCGAGTCGGAGCAGGGCGCGGAGCAGCAGTGTGGCGTCGTGGTCGTGCACGCCGCGCTGGTAGCCCTCGTCCGGGCGCTGCTCGGCGGCCCGCCGGACGTACTCCAGCAACTCGGCGTCGGTGAGCGGCGCCGCCGCCTCGACGGCCGGCAGCAGGCTCGCGGCGAGGTACTCGGCGCGGTACAGCCGCGGGGTCTCCGAGGGCAGCGGACGGTCCCAGTACCGCTCGGTGGCGGCGAAGGCCGGGTCGGTGACGGGGGAGCGGTAGTCGGTGCCGGTGAGGGTGAAGGCGGGGCGTCCGCGCCAGGGCACCAGGGCGAGTTCGGGGCGCTGGGTGGTGACGGCGAACAGGTGCCGGCCCAGCCGCAGGGTGCCGGGGCCGTCCCCGGCGAGCTCGGCGCGGTCGCGCAGGGCCCGGTGGGCGCGGCCGCGGGCGGCGCGCAGCCGTCCGGTCAGCTCCTCGGCCCGGACCCGGTCGCCGAGCGCGGCCAACTGCCCGGCCAGGTCGCGGAGTTTGACGGCGGTCGGGTCGGCGGCGAGGGCGGCGTCGATCTCGGCGGCGGTGTCAAGACCGGCCAGCCGGCGGTGCAGGGTGTCGAGGACGCGTCCGGCGGAGGCGGCCAGCCGGTCGGCGCGCCGGGCCCGCTCCTCCAGCAGGTGCTGGCGGCGGGCGGTGAGCGCGTCGTGGACCTCGGTGCGGCGGGCGGTGAGCTGCTCGCCGAGCGCCGGGTCGGCGTCGGCGAAGCGGGTCTCCAACTGCTCGATCCGCAGCAGCAGCCGGCCGAGCTGCTCGTCGCAGGCCTCGGGGGTGTCGGCGGCGGCGAGCGCGGCGGTGGTGGCCTGGCCGAGCAGGGCGGTCTCGGCGGCGAACTCGGCGGCGGCCTCGCGGGTGCGCAGCTCCCGGCGGCGCACGGTCAGCGCGGACCGGGCCCGGTTGAGCAGCCCGAGCACGTCGGCGAGCCGGTCGAGGATCGCGGTGCGGGTGGTGGCGTCGGCCAGGTCGAGGGTGCCGACCAGCTCCGAGACGGTCTGCAGGGCCTCGCTCTGGCCGCCCAGTTCGAGGCCCAGCGGCTCGGCCTCGGCGGCGGTGGCGATGGCGGCGCAGCGCTCGGCCAGCTCACCGGCCCGCTGCCGGTGGGGCTCGAAGGCGGTCGGCTCGGCGAGCTGGCCGACGGCGCGGTCGGCGGCCTCGGCCAGGCCCTCGGCGAGGTGCGCGGCGAGCCCGTCGATCCGCTCCGGGTCGGCGCGCGGCAGGTCGCGCAGCGCCTCGACGCGGCCCTGGGCGCGGCGCAGTCCGGCCAGCCGGTCGACCCACTCGGCGGCGTCGGCCAGGGTCTCGCCGCGGGCGGTGCGCAGCAGGCCCTCGACGTGCTCGGCGACCTCGTCGGTCCGCCGGGCGGCGTGCGCGGTGAGCTGGGCGACGGCCTCGTACTCGGCGACGACCTGCCGGGCGGTGTCGCGGATCTCGGCGAGCGGCGCGGCGAGGTCGCCGAGGCCGTCCTGGCCGAGCCAGTGGTGCCGGTCGGCGGTGCGGGTGCAGGCGGCGAGGACGGCCTGGTGGCCGGCCGGGGTGCCGGCGCCGGCCGCGGCCAGCCGGGCCAGGGCCAGGCAGTCGGCCAGGCCGCGGACCAGGTCGGCGTTGCCGATCCGGGCCAACGGCCCGCTGCCGGGCGGCTGTTCGGCGGCGAAGCGCTCGCTGGTGAACGGGGTCTGCCAGAGCTGGACGGGGTGCAGCCGGGTCGGCCCGTCCTCGGCCGGGCGCAGCGCGATCAGAGTGCCGTCGGCGAGCAGCGCGTAGCCCTGGCAGGGCAGCGGGGCGGCGGCCTCCTGGCGGACGCTGTTGTACGGCTGGAGCAGGGCGCGGCCGTCGGCGGGGGAGCGGAACTCGTACAGCACGTCCTCGCCGTTGGGCGAGAGGAGGGTGCGCTCGTAGCGCAGGCCGTCGACCGGCTGGTCGAAGGTGCGCACGGTGCCGTCCACCAGGTGGCAGCCGCCGGGGAAGGCCACGCCCTGGTCGGCGGGCAGCCGCAGGCAGGCCTGGCCGAGCGCGTCGATCCGGGTGACGGTGCCGGTGGGCAGGTGCACCACCAGGTGCCGCTCGGTCTCCTCCTGGTACGGGCGCACGCGCACCAGCAGCAGGGTGCCGAGCCGGGCGTGGGCGATCCGGGCGTCGGCGAGCGTCTGCAGGGCCTCGGCCAGCGGCTCGTGGTGCAGCTCCCGGCCGTCCGGGGCGGTGATGGTCAGCCGGCCGCCGTCGACGCCGACGAGCAGTTCGCCGGCCAGGTCGGCACGGGGCGGGCGGCCGGGGCCGGCGGGCAGCTGGTCGTCCCGGGTGAGGGCGGTCCAGGGCAGCTGCTGCCCGTCGGCCGGGGTGTGGTCGCGTTCGCCGCGCCCGTCCAGGTAGGACGGCTGGGCGTCGTCGGCGAGGCCGCCGTCCAGGCGCCAGCGCAGCACCCGGACGTCGGCGGCGGTCGGGCCGGTGCGGAAGACGGCGAGCAGCCGGCCGTCCACCGCGCGCAGCCGCTCCAGCCGGGCGTCGCGGAAGTAGCGCCGCAGGTCGGCGAGGTCCTGGCGCAGCCGCGGGTCGTCCAGCAGGGTGCCCTCGGCGGGCGCGGGGGAGAGGTCGGGGTGGTGCAGGCCGAGGACGTCGGTGAAGTCCCCGGCACCGTCGGCGGATTCGGTCGGACGGGTGGCGAGCAGCAGCAGCCCGCCGGCGGCGGTGAGGTCCTGCGGCAGGCAGGCCCGGTCGGTGGTGAGCCGTCCGGTGCCGGCCAGCCGCAGCTCCCCGCCGCCGAACTCGGCGACCCGGCGGGCGTTCAACGCCTGGGCCCGGTCGGCGAGTTCGGCGGCGGCTCGGGCGAGCCGGTCGCGCAGGACCTCGTAGGTGCCGGCGTCGAGCCGGGCGTCGAGGGCGTCCACGGTCACGGTCACGTTCCTCAGTTGACTCGGTCGAATCGGTTGCCGCGATCGATGCGGCTGGATCGGTAGCCGCGGTCGGCGCGGTCGGCGTGCCCGCTCAGCGCGGTCGGCGTGCCCGCTCAGCGCGGTCGGCGTGCCCGCTCAGCGGATCACTTGGAGCCGTTGGCCGAGGCGAGCCCGCCGGCCAGCGCCCCGATCGGGGTCTCCGCGACGCCCAGCTTCCGTGCCGACTCCAGCAGTTGGCGCAGCTGACCGGCCTGGTCGCCGGCCCCCGAGCCGATCAGCTTCATCAGCAGGGCCGACACCGTCAGGTTCTGCACGTCGGCCGTGGAGACCGAGGAGAGCACCCGGGTGAGGTCGTCCGTGAAGCTCGCCCGCCCGTCCAGCCAGGGCCCGGCCAGCGTCTGCGCGGTCTGCGAGTGGGCGACGAAGGCGTCCACGCTCTTGCCGGCCGACACCGACTGCACCAGCCGGTCGAAGAACACCGAGTCCCCGCCGACGATGTCGATCTTCGCCTTCTCCAGCCCGGCCGCGACCAGCGCCGCCTGGGCCTCGGCGATCTGCCGCTGGGTGTCCAGCCCGGCCAGCCGGACGTCCTTCTCGGCGGCCAGCCGCAGCCGGTACTCCTCGTGCCCGCGCGAGGCCTCGTCCAGCTTGGCCATCGCCGCGGCCTTCTCGGTCAGGCCCTCGGCCTCGGCCTTCAGCCGGCCGCCGATCTCCAGCGCGGCGGCCTTGGCCTTCTCCGCCTGGACGACGGCCTCGGCACGGCCGACCTTCTCCACCGCCGCGGCCTCCTGCTCGCGGACCTGGACCCGGGCCAGGCCCTCGGCCGCGGCCTCCGCCCGGACGCCCTCGGCCATCCGGATCTTGGCGGCCGCGTCCAGCTCGGCGGCCTGCTGCCGGGCCTCGGCCAGCACCAGCGCCTCGCGGGCCTTGTGGGTGGCGGCCTGCTCGGCGGCCTCCGCGGCCTTGATGTCCTTGACGAGCTTCTCCTGCGCCTCGGCCTCGGCCTGGATCACGACGGCCTTGCGGACGCGCTCGGCCTCCTCGGTGGCGCGCAGGGTCTTGACGGCCTCCTCCTGCTCGGCGACGGTGCGGTCCACCGCGACCCGCTCGCGGACCACGTCGGCGACCTCGCGCTTGGCGGACTCGAGCTCCTTCTCCTTGGCGATCGTGGCGAGCTGGGTCTCCCGCTCGCGGCCGACGACCTCCAGCAGGCGGTCCTTCTCGATCCGCTCGTTCTCCACCGCGATCACCCGCTCGCGGTTCTTCTGCGCCACCGCGACCTCGCGGGCCTGGTTCTCCCGCTGCACCCCGAGCAGCTCCTCGGTGCGCAGGAAGGCGGTCTGGGCGTTGAGCCGCTCCTCCTCCTGCACCCGGGCGATCACCGCGTCCTCCTTGGCCCGCAGGGTCTCGATCTCGCGGCGCTGGCGGATCTCGGCGTCGGCCTGCCGGCGCTCCAGCTCCAGGACGGCCTCCCGGGCGTCCACGTTCTGCCGGGTGATCTCCTTCTCCTCGGTGCGCTGGTACTCGTTGGTGCGCACGTGCTCGATCGCGGTCAGCTCGGTGATCTTGCGGATGCCCTGGGCGTCCAGGATGTTGTCGGCGTCCAGCTGGTTCATCGGGGTCTGTTCCAGGTGGTCGATCGCCGCGTCCTCAAGGGTGTAGCCGTTGAGGTCGGTGCCGATGACCGCGATGATCTGGTCCCGGAACTCGTGCCGGTGGGTGTACAGGTCGGTGAAGTCCAGCTGCTTGCCGACGGTCTTGAGCGCCTCGGCGAACTTGACGGCGAAGAACTCCTGGATCGCCTGCGGATCGCTGGCCCGGGCGGTGCCGATCGACTGCGCGACCTTGATGACGTCCTCGACGGTCTTGTTGACCCGGACGAAGAACGAGATCCGGATGTCCGCGCGGATGTTGTCCCGGCAGATCAGACCGTCCCGGCCGGCCCGGTGGATCTCCACCGTCTTGGCGGTGATGTCCATCAACTCCGCCTTGTGGAGCACCGGGAGGACGATCGCGCCGGTGAAGGTCACGTCCACCTTCTTCGTCCGGGAGACGATCAGTGCCTTGCCCTGCTCGACCTTCTGGAACAGGCGGCCCACGAACAGCAGCATGGCGAGCAGGATGAGCAGCACGACGGCGACGAGCACGCCGAAACCCACGGCGATGGTGTCCATCACGGAGTCCTTTGACGAGATGGCGAGTTGGAGCGAAGAGGTGGTGCGAGGAGTCGATGCGAAGAGGTGGTGCGAAAGGGAAGTGCGGTGGCGGAGGGCCGGCCGGGGAACGGGAGGCCGGGGATCAGACGCCGGTGGACGGCGGGTCGAAGGGCGCCACCAGGAAGTGCTCGCCCACGGCGTCGTAGTCGAAGATCAGGGCGGTCCGCCCGGCCGTCAGGCCCGGTTCGGGCTCCGCCGTGCGGACCTGGACGGTCGCGGTGGAGCCGTCCTCCGCGGTGACCTCGGCCTGCCCGAAGTCGGCCGTCACCCGGCCGGTCCGGATCACGCAGACCCGGCCGACGAAGTCCCCCCGGGTGGCCGGCCGGTCCTGCGGGAACAGCCGCGACAGCGGCCGGACGAGCACCCGGGTGCCCGCCCAGGAGGCGGCCAGCGCGACGACGAACACGCCGCCGCGCGCCGGCGCCCCCGAGGTGAGGACGGTGCCGGCCAGGCTGACGAACCAGGCGAGCGCGACCAGCAGCGACACCGCCACCGTCACGGGCACCCCGCCCAGTCCCAGCGCGTCCAGCACGCCCGTGTGGTGGCCCGCACCGGGCCGGTCGGGTCCCCCGTCGGCACCGTGCCCCCCGGCACCGTGCCCCCCGTGTCCGACGTGCCCCCCGTGCTCGGCACCGAGGTGGTGCCCCGCGTGCCCGACGTCCATGTGGTGCCCGGCGTCGTGCCCCCCGTGCACGGCGCCGGGAACGAGGCCGCCGAACAGCATCAGCAACCAGTACCCGACCACCACCACCAGCGCGAAGCTGAACAGCGCCGTCGGAAAGGCCAGCGCGGCCGCGAAGAATCCCCCCATCCCGGCCACCCTCCCCCGCCTCTCCACCGGCGCCGCGCTTCGGCACCGGGGAGATCATGACAGCGCCGGGGCCCGTCGCACATTGCCAGGATCCGGCAATCTTTACGCCCTCTTGACACCCTGGTACACGCGGCCCGCGTGACACTGCAACAACCAGGCAACAGGACGGGCGCCGGACGGTCGCAGCGGCGCCGCGCGGGTTTCGCGCGGCGGGACCGCGGCGGCCCTTCCCGGGGCGGCGGGGACTACGGCCGTCGTGCCGCGCACTACGGCGGTAGTCCAGCGCACCACGGCGGTAGTTCCGCGCACTACAACGGTTGTTCCGAGCACTACAGCGGTAGTCCCGCGCACTACAGCGGTTGTTCCGGCCAGTTCAGCAGCCGCGCCCCCATGGCCGCGGTCTCCAGGGTAAAACGCTGGAGCGCGTCCGCCGGGTCGTACCCGGTGAGCGCCTTGATCCGCTCCAGCCGGTAGCCCAGGGTGCGCACGCTCAGGCCCAGTCGGCGCGCCGCCTCCGCGTTCACGTACGCGGCCTCCGCCTGCACCGCGATGGTGTCCAGCAGCGGACGGGCGCCGCCGCGCGCCTCGGTCAGCGGGCCGAGCACGGTGCGCACCAGGTCGGCCATGGCCGACCGGTCGCGCATCAGCACCGGGAAGACCAGCAGCTCCTCGGCCCGCAGCTGCCGGGCCGGCAGGCCCAGCCGCTGCGCGTAGTCCAGGGCGTCCAGCGCCTCCTCGTAGCTGCGCAGCACCCCGCTCGGCCCCGAGTGCCGGCGGCCGGTGGCCACCCGCCGGACCGGCTGGTAGCCGCGGCCGGTCCCCGGGCGCAGCGTCAGCTCGGCGAAGGCCTCCAGCACGGCCCGCTCGGAGTCCGGGGCGATGCACACCAGCCGGCCGTCCTTGCTGGCCAGCAGCACGTCCCGCTCGCCGAACCGCCCGGCCAGCTCCCGCTCCACCCGGTGCACCAGCGGATGGACGTCCGCGAACGGCTCGTCGCCCACCGCGACCGCCACCGTGTACGCGCCCGCCAGCCGCAGCCCGAACCGCTCCGCGCGCTCGGCGAGCAGCCCGAGGTCGCTGCGGCCGAACAGCAGGTCGTCGATGAACTCCCGCCGGGCGGCCTCCTCCTGGCGGACGGCCAGGCGCTGGGCCCGCTCGTGGCCCTCGCCCAGCGCGGCCAGCGCGGCGTCGGTGGCGGCCAGCACCGCGTCGCCGGTCCGGCGCAGTTCGGTGACGCTGCTCGCGGAGGTCGTCCCGGGCAGGGTCTGCCAGGCCCGCCGGGCCGCGGCCAGGCAGTGCGCGACCACCTCGCGCAGCCCGTGCCCGGCCTCGGCGCAGTGCTCGCCGAGCCTTCGCAGACGCTCCAGCTCCTCGCGGCGCAGCAGCCGGCCGGTGCGGGAGACGTCGGCGAGCAGCACGAGGTAGACCTCGGCCAGCTCGGTCGGTATGTCGTAGTCGATCTCCTCGGTCACCCTGTCCTGCCAACCCCCGTGCGGCCCGGTATTTCGGCGCTGAATTTATCAGGGGCGCTCCGGCCGGGAACGGGCGCGGCGGCCCCTGCCACCAGCCGAGGAGGCCCCCGCCACCGGCCGCTGCCGCCCGCCGCGGCGGCCCCCGCTACCGGTCCCGGAAGTGCAGGACGAAGCGGGCGCTGCTGCCGTCGATCCGCCGCCGCACGTACAGCGCCGGAGCGCCGTCCGGGGTGCAGCTGACCCCCTCGCGCACCAGCAGCGCGGTGCCCGGCGGGACGCCCAGCAGCTCGGCGTCCGCGAGGTCCGCGCCGACGGCGCCGAAGGCCCGCCAGTCGTACTCCAGCTCCACCCCGGCGGCCCGCGCCAGGTCCGGCACCAGGTTCCCGGGGCGGCCCGGCCGGACCAGCTCGGCGGGCAGCGGGCCGAACGGCACCCAGTAGCTGCACGCCGCCCGGGCCCGCCCGCCCAGCCGGATCACCGAGTCCACCCGGGACAGCTCCGCGGGAGTGCGGCCCAGCTGGCGGGCCGCCTCCGCGTCCTGCGCCGAGCCGGTGACGGGCGGGGCGGCCACCACGAACTCGCCGTCGGTGGACTCGTCGTTCGGCAGCGCGGTGGGCACGCTGCCGAGGTCGAAGCGCTGGCTGCGCGGGTCCACGGCGATCGACACCCGGACGGCGGGCGGGCGGACGAAGGTGCCCACGCCCCGGCGGATCTCCACCACGGCGGCCCGCTCCAGCTCCGCCACCGCCTGCCGTACGGTCAGCCGGTTCACGCCGAACTCGGCGCTCAGCTCGGGCTCGCTGGGCAGCCGGGTGCCGGGCGGGTAGGCGCCGGTGTCGACGCGCTCCTGGAGCCGGCGGGCCAGGCGGCGGTACACCGGGGTGTTCGGGGAGCTCGGGGTGTCCGGGGGGTTCGTCGCCACGGGCCCGATCCTACGGAGCCCGCCCGGGCCGCCCGGGCCGCCCGGCCCGCCCGGCCCGCCCGGGCCGCCTGCGTCGCTCGTGCCGCCCGTGCCGCCTGTGCCCCTCGTCACCGCTGGGGCCGCCCGGGCGCCGTGCCGTACGGGACACCGCGGCCCCCGGGTCGCCGTGGGCGGGCGATGGGCGTGGGATAGAAGGATGTACCGATCGAGGCCCGCGTCGGCGAGACCCGCGCCACCGAGGCTTGCCCGGCGGCCCCCCGAGGGGTTACACATCTAGACGTCTAGATGTCTCCGCCTCCGGATCTCCCCGTCTCCTCCCGGGTGCGGCCCCACCGAAAGGCCTCCCGCATGTCCCTGGTCAACTTCCGCGACGCCGCCGCCCTCGGCGACCCCGAGGGCCGGCGGGTCCGCCCCGGTGTGCTGTACCGCTCCGCCCAGCCGTTCCCGGCCGCCGACGAGGCCACCGTCGCCCAGCTGCGCGGCTGCGACATCCGCACCATCGTGGACCTGCGCGACCCGCGCGAGACCGACCCCGCCGACTGGGCCGCCGCCGAGGCCGCCGGGATATCCGTCGTCGCCGCCCCGGTGAACCCCGCCACCGACGCCCTCACCGCGCGGATGGGCACCATGGCCACCGCCGCCGACCTGGGCGACTTCTACGTCCTGCTGGCCGAGTCCGCGCCCGACGCGGTGGCCGCCGCCGTCGACGCCACCGTCCGCCCCGGCGCCGTCCTGCTGCACTGCGCCGCCGGCAAGGACCGCACCGGCCTGCTGACCGCCCTCCTGCTGGACCTCCTCGGCGTCCCCGCCGAGCACATCGTCGCCGACTACACCCGCACCGCCGACGCCCTCCCGCAGATCTTCGCGGGCCTCGCCGAGCGCCACCGCACCGCCCTCAACGACCGCACCACCTCCCGCGTCACGGACTCCCGGGGCCGCAACCTGACCATCCCCGCGCCCCTCCTGGAGGCCCCGGCCGAGGCCATGTCCGTCTTCCTCGACCGCGTCCGCACCCACCACGGCGGCGCCGCCTCCTTCCTCCCCTCCTGCGGCGTCCCGGCGGCCACCCTCGGCGCCTTCCGCACCAAGGCGGGCGCCGCCGCCTGAGCCCGACCTGTCGGAGCCCGCGCCTACGCTGGCGGGCGATGAGCTACCAGGCGATGTGGTTCCTGATCCCCGCGCCCGCCGACGTCGTCGAGCGGCACGGGCCGCGGCTGCGGGCGCTGCTCGACGCGCACGCCGCGGACCCGGGCAACCGGGCGCTGCGCCGTCGTTGGGAGCGGGAGGGGCTGGCGCCGGAGGAGTTGGAGGAGCTGGCCGTCGGTCCGCTCGGGGAGGACCCGGACGGCCTGTACGCGGTCTGGGAGGACTGCGGGACGGCCGGCCCGTGCGCCGCCGTCCAGGCCCGCAACCGCTACCCGGTGCTGGGGCTGGCGCACGGCCTCGGCCCGGAGCGGACGGCCGGGCTGCCCGGCTGGTTCGGGGACGTGGTTGTCGGGCCTGTCTTCAAACTCCCGTCGTCCGCCCGGAGGGCGGGCGGGGCGGCGTTGGGGTGCGTGCATCGCAAGGCGGAGGAGGGAGCCACTGCGGAGCATTGGCGACCGACGACAACGCGGCGAGGTGCGTGCCCCGGCGTCGCCCCGCAGACGCGAGTTTGAAGACAGGCCCGAGGGCCGGAGGAGGTGCGGGCCGCCCTCCCGGCCGTCGAGGCGGTGTTCGACCTGGACGGGGCCGAGCGACGGGCGGCTGAGCGGCGGGCCCTCGACGCCCTGTGGACGGACGACCTCTCCGGCCTCTTCGACGCCGTCCTCCCGGTCTGGCGGGCCGCAGCCGAGGCCGGTCACGGGCTGATCGGCGCGCAGTTCGTCCCATAGCGGTGCGCCCCTGGCGCCGTGCCCGTAGGCGTGCCCTAATCCCGTTGCACCGTGCCGTCGGTGCTGGCAGCGTGGCCGGGCGGGCAGCGTGCCGGGGCGGAAGGGGGTGGCGCGGGATGACCGCTCTGCGTGAGATCCGGGCCGACCACGACGGGCGGACGATCGTGCTCTACCAGGCCTACCCGCCGGCGATCGCCGACGCGGCGCTGGCGGCGGGCCGGTTCACGGCGCCGTTCGGCTTCCACCGGATGACGTGGATCAAGCCCTCGTTCCGCTGGCTGATGCACCGCAGCAACTGGGCGCAGAAGCCCGGCCAGACCAGGGTGCTGGCGGTCCGGATCACCCGGGAGGGCTGGGAGGAGGCGCTCGCCCGCGCCGTCCTGACCACCGCGCACCCGGACGTGGTGGCCCGCGCCGAGGTCCACGTGCAGTGGGACCCGGAGCGGTCGCTGCGCGGGGCGGCGCTGAACCACTACAGCATCCAGGTGGGCGTCGGCCGGTCGCTGGTCCGCCGCTACGCCGAGGAGTGGGTCGTCGGGCTCACCGACCTCACCCCGCAGGTGCAGCGGATCGCCGCGCTGGTCCGCGGCGGGCAGGCGGCGAAGGCGCAGCGGCTGCTGCCGCCCGAGCGCCCGTACCCGCTGCCCGCCGCGACGGCGCGGCGCCTCGGCCTGGGGTGACCCGAGGCCTGGGGCGACCAGAGGCCTGGGATGCCCCGAGACCTGGGGCGACCCGAGGCCCGGGGCGCCCCGATACCTCACACGTCCCGCCGCCGCACCACGACCACCGTCACCGCCACCGCCACCGCGCCCCACACCCCCATGGTGATCCACGAGTCCAGCACGCTCGGCGCGTACTTCCCCATCGTGGTCCTGGAGTTCGGTGTGATGGTGAGCCGCTGCACGGTGGCCAGCGGCAGGTGGGTGCCGATCTCCTTCAGCCACCGGTAGCGGTCCCCGCCGAACATCATCGGCAGGATGAACATCAGCATCACCAGCGACACGATCGAGGCGGTGGCGTGCCGCAGCAGCGCGCCCAGCGCCATCCCGATCAGCGCGCAGACCGGCACGATCGCCGCGTAGGCGAGCACGGCCCGCAGGCAGCCCTCGTCGGTGATGGAGAGCCCGACGTGCCGGGAGGCCAGCATCGCGTTGATGGTGAAGAAGGAGACCGCCGAGACGACGAGCCCGGCGAGCGCGGTGATCCCGCCGATCAGCAGCACCTTGGCCGCGATCACACCGCGCCGGTCCGGGACGGCGGCGAAGGTGGTGCGGATCAGGCCGGTGGTGTACTCGCCGAAGACGGTGATCGCCCCGAGGCTGCCGGCCGCGACCGCCATCAGGTCGCTCGCGATGCTGCCGAGGCCGTGGAACAGCGGGTCGTAGGTGTACGGGGAGCGCCCGGGCATCGGCGCGGGCGGGTGGTCGATGTACGTCAGGTCGGTGTGGACGGCGTTCACGTTGACCGCGATCGCCACCAGCGAGGCCAGCGCCAGCACCCAGTAGGTGGAGCGCAGCGAGCGCAGTTTGATCCACTCGGCGGCGAGCAGGTCGAGGAACCGGGGGGCCGGCTCGGCGACGGAACCGGTGGAACCGCCGGAACCGGTGGAACCGAGGGCCATGGCGTTCATGCTGCTCATCGGGCTTCTCCTGCCAGGTACTCGACGCTGTCGGCGGTCAGGGACATGAACGCCGACTCCAGCGACGACGTCCGGGCGGCCAGTTCGTGCAGCACCACGCCGTGCCGCAGCGCGAGTTCGCCGATCCGTTCGGCCGGCATCCCGGTGACGGTCCCGAACCCGGGCTCCGTCAGCCGTACTTCGGCCCCCTCCGCGCGCAGGACCCCGGCCAGCGAGGCGAGTTCGGGTCCCCGGACGGCCACCGAGGAGACCGCGTTGCGGGCCGAGAACTCGGCGAGGCTCTCGTCCGTGATCAGCCGGCCGCGCCCGATCACCACCAGCCGGTCGGCGGTGTGCTCCATCTCGGCCATCATGTGGCTGGAGACGAAGACGGTGCGCCCCTCGGCGGCGAGCCGGCGGAACAGCCCGCGCACCCAGAGCACGCCCTCCGGGTCCAGCCCGTTGAGCGGCTCGTCGAAGAGCAGCACCGGCGGGTCGCCGAGCAGCGCGCCCGCGATGCCGAGCCGCTGCTTCATGCCCAGCGAGTAGCCGCCGATCCGGCGCCCGGCGGCCTTGCCGAGCCCGACCTCGGCCAGCACCTCGTCCACCCGCCGGAGCGGGATGCGGTTGCTCCGGGCCAGGGCCGACAGGTGTGCCCGGGCGCTGCGCCCGCCGTGCACGTCGCCCGCGTCCAGCAGGGCGCCGACGTGCCGCAGGCCGCGCGGCCGGTTCGCGAAGGGCACCCCGGCCACGGTGGCACTCCCCCCGGTGGGGGTGTCGAGGCCCAGGACCATCCGCAGCGTGGTGGACTTGCCCGCCCCGTTGGGGCCGAGGAAGCCGGTCACGGTGCCGGGCCGGACGGTGAAGGTCAACTGGTCGACGGCCGTGGTGGCGCCGTACCGCTTGGTCAGTCGCTCGATCTCGATCACGGGGACAACGCTGCCGGTCGGGCCCCCGCCCGGGCATCGGGCCGCGGGCCACAACCGCGGGCGGCCGCACTGGCCCCGGGGATTACGCCCCCGGGCCAATGTGCCGCCGTCAGGGCCGCCGCTACCATCGCGTCATGATCACCGAACCCCGTCCGCCGCTGCTCAGGCGCCTGCCCGCGGGCGTGTGGGTGGGGGCGCTGTGGACGGCCCTGGTCGCGTTCCGCTTCTTCACGCGCGAGAACGAGCTGCACCACCTGCTGAACTACCACGGCAATCCCGAGGACATGCCGATGGTGGTCACCGCGGTGGTCACCACCCTGGTCGCGACGCTGCTGGTCCGGCTGCCGCTGCTCGCCGTCGTGGTGGCGCTCGGGGGCGGGATGTTCGCGCTCGGGATGTGGGGCGTCCCGGAGGCGGCGCCGCTCCAGTTCCTGATCGCCGACGCGGTGGTCGGCTACTGCGCGGCCACCCGCTCCCGCCGGGTCTCGCTCACCGCCCTGGCGCTGCCGCTCGCCACCCTCGCCGGGCTGCTGCTCTGGGGCGCCGTCAACGACTACCCCGTCAATCCGCTCGCCTACGGGGGCTTCGCGGCCACCGTGCTGATCGCCTGGCTGATCGGCAACACCGTGCACCAGGGCCGGGCCCACACCGAGGCGCTGCGCGGCCGGGCCTCCGAGCAGGCCATCACCGCCGAACGGCTGCGCATCGCCCGCGAGTTGCACGACATGGTGGCCCACAACATCGGCATCATCGCGATCCAGGCCGGCATGGGCAGCCGGGTCATGGACACCCAGCCCGCCGAGACCCGGGCCGCCCTGGAGGCGATCGAGGCCACCAGCCGGGAGACCCTGGCCGGGCTGCGCCGGATGCTCGGCGCGCTGCGGCAGGGCGAGGGGGAGCCGGCGCCGCTCGAAGTGATGCCCGGACTGGGCGAGTTGGACCGGCTGGTGGAGAAGGCGGCGGGCGCCGGGGTGCGGGTGGCGCTCACCCGCCGCGGCGAAGCCCGTCCGCTGCCGTCCGAGGTGGACCTCGCCGCCTACCGGATCGTCCAGGAGGCGGTCACCAACGTGGTCAAGCACTCCGGCACCCGGGACTGCCACGTCACCGTCGGGTACGGGCCGCGGGAGCTCGACGTCACCGTCGTCGACCTGGGCGCGGGCGCGGCGACCGGCACCCCCGGCACCGGCTACGGGCTGGCCGGCATGCGCGAGCGGGTCGCCCTGCTGGACGGCGAGTTCGCGGCCGGCCCGCGCCCCGAGGGCGGCTTCCGGGTCGCCGCGCGGCTGCCGCTCCCCGAGAGCCCGGCCGTGCAGACCCCGGCCGTGCAGACCCCCGTCGAGCCCGGTGTCGGGACCGCCGTCGGAACCGCCGTCGAGACCCCCGTGGAGGTGGGACCGTGATCCGTGTCGTCCTGGTCGACGACCAGCCGCTCATCCGCACCGGCCTGCGCGTGCTGATCGCCGACGCCCCCGACCTGGAGGTGGTCGGCGAGGCCGGCAACGGCGCCGAGGCCGTCGAACTGGTCGCCCGGCTGCGCCCCGACGTCGCCGTGATGGACATCCGGATGCCCGGCATGGACGGCATCGAGGCCACCCGCCGGATCACCGCCGACCCGGACCTGCCCACCCACGTCCTCGTCCTCACCACCTTCGACGACGACGACTACGTCTACGGCGCGCTGCGGGCCGGGGCGAGCGGCTTCCTGGTCAAGGACCTCGCCCTGGAGACCATCCTGGACGGCGTCCGGGTGGTCGCCGCCGGGGACGCCCTGCTGGCCCCCGGCATCACCCGCCGGCTGATCGGCGAGTTCGCCGCCCGCCCGGACGCCGACGCCGCGGCCAGGCCCCGCAGGCCGGTCGCCGAGGCCGTCACCGAGCGCGAGCGGGAGGTTCTCACCCTGGTCGGCCGGGGCCTGTCCAACGCCGAGATCGCCGCGGAGCTCACCATCAGCGTGGCCACCGCCAAGGCCCACGTCGCCCGGCTGTTCACCAAGCTCGACGCCCGCGACCGGGTCCACCTGGTCATCCAGGCCTACGAGTTCGGGCTGGTCAGCGCGTAGAAGCGTGTGAAGCGCGCAAGGAACGTAAAGCGCGTGGAGCGCGTCACGCGAGAGCGCCGGAGCGGGCCCGCACGGCCCACTCCGGCGCTCGCCTCACCCGGTCGTCAGTGGACGACCGCGTGCGAGATCTGGCAGCCGCTCACGCCGTTCGACCAGGTGCCCTGCATGGCGAACGAGCCCGTCGCGAACGTCACGTTCTGCGCGCCGCCCGTCCCGCCGACCCCGTTCCAGGAGCACTTGTCGGCGTTCTCGTACCCGGTCGAGTCGGTCCAGCCGCCCGCCGGGTTCTGGTCGGTGATGGTCTCCGAGTACTCGTGGCCGTACACGATGGTCACGCCGTCCAGGGTGCCCGCGCTGCCGCTGTTGACGTAGTTCTGGCCGCAGGAGCTGCCCATGTCGGTCACGTACGGGTCGTTGGTGAACGCCACGTCGCCGTACGGGGAGGAGGCCGCGCCGCCGCTCAGGGTGGTGTCGCCGTTCCAGTCGTGCCAGGCGCAGAAGCCCCCGTTCGGGGTGTTGAAGCCGTCCGGGTGGGTGCCGGTCGGCGACAGCACCACGTACTGCACGTTGCGGTTGGAGGCGGCGGTGGTGTTGCCGAAGTGCCCGGCCGCCTTCACGGCCTCGGCGGCCAGCTGGTTGCCGCTGGCCTGGCCCGGAGCGGCGGCGGACCCGTCGACCCAGACGCCGGCCAGCGCGCCGCCGGTCGGGTAGCCGACGTGCGTCGAACCGGTCGGGCAGCTGGTCGCGCCCGCGGCGACGCCCTCGCAGTACTGGGTCATGACGCCGGACCAGGTCTCGCTGTTGGTGCCGAGGCCCTTGAACAGCTGCTGTGCCCGGACGGCCTCGCCCTTCGGGTCGCCGGTCAGGGTGGTGTAGCCGCTGGAGTTGGTGCCCTGGGTGCCCCACTGGGAGCCCCAGAAGACCAGGTAGACCTTCGGCGCGCCGGTGGTGACGCCGATGCCGTCGACGCCACCGCCGTAGCTGAGGTTGTTGCCCGCGGCCTTCGCGGAGTTGCCGGCCTCCTTGGTCGGGTGCGCGCCGTGCCGGTAGGGGTGCGGCTGTCCGGCGAACTCGCCGGCCGGCCGGTTGTCCTGGGCGGCCTGGGCCGCCGGGGCGGCCGCGAAGCCGGCGGCGGCCAGCGCCAGGGCGCTGAGCCCGGTCAGGGCCCGCAGTCGCATCCGGCGGGAGGTGGGGGAGATGCCCATCGTGAGGGTTCCTCTCTGGTGCCGGCCGCGGCCGGGTACGGCGCGGCGGCACGGTGGGGGACGAAGGGGGAGGAGCACGACGACGGCGAGCCGGACCTGCCGGCGGCCCGTCAGGGACGACCAGCGGGGTGGGATGGGGGACCGGTTCACCGCCGACCGCCGGAAGCAAAGCACCGCCGCCGAAACCGCTTCAAGCACGCAAAGGGTAAGACCCGCCCCAAGGAACGCCCGGGCGGACGTAGCGAACGTCAAAAGCCCGCAGCTGGACGTGGGTTGATGCGCGTAGCGCAGCCGAATGCCAACAGTTGAGAGGCGCTTCTACACCGTATGCGCCGTCAGGTCGTCGCCGAAGGTCGACTCAGGGGCCCTCGACCTCGCCGATCCGCATGATCCGGCCGTGCGAGTCCAGCACCACGTCGTAGGCGTTGCCGTGGCAGCCGTACGGGTCGGCCGGTTCGCGCTCGGCCAGGCAGTCGTCGATGTGGGCGATCAGCTCGTCGAGGCGGACGGTCCTGGCCGGTTCGTCGTGGGTGACGTCGACCAGGGTCGCCGCCACGCCCGCCCCCGCGAAGCCGTAGTGGACGGGGCTGCCGACGGGCTCGTAGCGGGCGGAGCCGCAGCTGAAGCGGGCGGACCGGGCGGTGAGTTCGGCCGGTCCGGCGGAGACGACGACGAGGAACTCGTGGCCGGGGCGGCCGGTGGGAACGGCGCACCCGGGCCCGGCGGAAGACTCCGTGGAGGGCTCGGCTGAGGGTTCGTCGGGAGACGCGGGCGCGTCCGGCGAGTCCGGCGAGTCCGGCGGGGCGGGCACGTCGGGCGAAGCGGACGAGTCGGGCGAGGCGGAGGAGAAGGCGGCGGACGGCTCGGCCGAGCCGGAGTAGTACTCCTCCTCCTCGTAGAAGAGGCCGTCGTCCTCGTCCAGCAGGTCGTCCGCGCCCTCGTCGGCCAGCGCGGCGGCGGAGGCGGCGGCCACGGTGGGGCCGGAGTCGGCGGGCGTGCAGCCGGTGAGGGCGGCGGCGGCGCCGCAGGCCAGCAGGGCGGCGGCGAGGAGCATGCGGGGGGTGGCCATGACACAAGTCTCCCCGGGCGGCGGCGGTTGGCGGTACCCGCTTAACACGACCGGAGCCCGGCCCGTGGTTCCCGCCAGGGCCCCTCCCCCGCCGGATGTGCGGATCCGGCGGGGGAGGGGAGCCGATGAGCGGCCGTCAGGCGGCGGCAGGGGAGCAGGTGGCGGCCGTCAGGCGGCCACCGGCCGGCCCGCCTCGTACGCCTCGCGCACCCGGGCCTGCGCCCGCGCGCCCGCCGCCAGGTGGTCGAGGCCGAGCAGTGCCGCGCCGAGCACCGGCGGGGCGACGACGACGCGCGGCTCGGCCAGCGGCGCGGCCTCGGCGAGCCGCGCGGTCACGTTGTCCAGCAGCAGCGGATGCCGGGAGGCGAGAACGCCGCCGCCCAGCACCACCGGGGTGGGGGCGTCCAGCAGGTCCAGGCGGCGGAGCGCCACCACCGCGAGCCGGACGATCTCGTCGGCCTGGCGGTCGATCAGCCCCCGCGCCACCTCGTCGCCCTCGTCCGCGACGGCGAACAGCACCCGGACGATCTCGTGCAGCCGCGCGTGCGGCAGGTGCCCGAGGTGGACGGCCTCGGCGACGGCGCCGGCGCCGGGCAGGCCGAAGTGCTCGGCGATGGCGCGGGCGAGCCCGGTCGGCCCGCCGCGCCCGTCCTCCGCGCGGACGGCGTGCCACATGCTGGCGACGGCGAGTCCGGAGCCGCCGCCCCAGTCGCCGGTGAGCTCGCCGAGGGCGGGGAAGCGGGCGGTGCGGCCGTCCGGCAGCAGGCCGACGCAGTTGATCCCGGCGCCGCAGACCACCGCGACCCCGCGCGGGCCGTCGGTGCCGGCCCGCAGCAGGCCGAAGGTGTCGTTGACGACGGTGTTGCCGGCGCCCCAGGGGTGGGACTCCAGCGCCACCCGCAGCGCCTCCTCCTCGACCGGCAGGTCGGCGTTGGCCAGGCAGGCGCTGACGTGGCCGGTGAGCACGCCGCTCCAGGACGGGTGGCCGGCCTCGGCGGCGGCCTGCTCGACCAGCGGGGCGAGGCCGGCGACGGCCGCCGCGCCGCCGATCTTCTGCGGTTCGAAGCCGCCGCCGCGGGCGGTGCCGAGGATGCTGCCGTCGGTGCCGATCAGGGCGACGTCGGTCTTGGAGTTCCCCGCGTCGATGGCGAGGACGCCGGGCAGGAGTGGTTCGGGCTGGTGGGTCATCAGGTCCCCGCGGCTCGTACGTGGCCCGGGCCGTTGGTCGTCGGCCGGGTGCCCGGCGGTGGTCCCGGCCGGGTGGCCCGGCCGAAAGGTCCCCGGCCGGGGGTGGACGGTCTCCTCGCGGTGCCCGTCCGGCGACCGGGGGCGGTCGCCGGACGGCGCGGAGCGGGCCGGGTCAGGCCCAGGCGAGGTGCTCGCGGTTGTGGGCGAGCAGGCGGTCCGTGAGCTGGTCGGCGAGCTCGATCTGGCCGACCAGCGGGTGGGCGAGCAGGGCGTCGAAGACCCGGTCGCGGCCGCCGCGCAGGGCGGCGTCGAGGGCGAGCTGCTCGTACGAGGTGACGGCGGCGACCAGTCCGGCGTACAGCGGCTCGACGGGCCGCTGCGGCAGCGGGCGCACGCCCCGCGCGTCCACCTCGGCCGGCACCTCGATGACGGCGTCGTCCGGCAGGAACGGCAGCACGCCGTCGTTGCGGGTGTTCACCACCTGGACGGACGTGCCGCCGCCGGTGCCGAGCAGCGCGGCGATCAGCTGGACGGCCGCCTCCGAGTAGAAGGCGCCGCCGCGCTTGCCGAGCAGCTCGGGCTTGGTGTCCAGGGCCGGGTCGGCGTACAGCTCCAGCAGCTGCCGCTCGATCTCGGCGACCTGCGCGGCCCGCGAGCCCTGCTCCCTCAGCTCCGCCACCACGGCGTCGTGCTGGTAGAAGTACCGCAGGTAGTAGGACGGCACGACGCCGAGCCGCTCGATGACGGCCTGCGGCAGGTGCAGGTCCTCGGCGATCTCCTTGCCGTGCGAGGAGAGCAGCTCGGGGAGCACCTCGCGCCCGGTCGTGGCGCCCGGGGCGTCCAGCAGGGTCACCCCGCGCTCCCAGGTCAGGTGGTTGAGCCCGACGTGGTCCAGCCGGACCAGCTCCGGGTCCACGCCCAGGTGCCCGGCGAACTTGCGCTGGAAGCCGATCGCGACGTTGCACAGCCCGACGGCCTTGTGGCCGGCGGTCTGCAGCGCCCGGGTGACGATGCCGACCGGGTTGGTGAAGTCCACGATCCAGGCGTCCGGGTTGGTCCGGCGCACCTGCTCGGCGATGTCCAGCACCACCGGGACGGTGCGCAGCGCCTTGGCGAGCCCGCCGGCGCCGGTGGTCTCCTGCCCGACGCAGCCGCACTCCAGCGGCCAGGTCTCGTCCTGGTTGCGGGCCGCCTGCCCGCCGACGCGCAGCTGGAGCAGCACGGCGTCGGCGTCCGCGACGCCCGCCGCCAGGTCCGTGGTCACCGTGACGACCGCGGGGTGGCCCTGCCGGGCGAAGATCCGCCGGGCCAGGCCGCCGATCAGCTCCAGCCGCTCGGCGGCCGGGTCGATCAGCACCAGCTCGCCGACCGGCAGGGTGTCGCGCAGCCGGGCGAAGCCGTCGATCAGCTCCGGAGTGTACGTCGAACCCCCGCCGACGATTGCCAACTTCAGTGCGGACATCAGCCCTTGACCCCTGTCAGTGTCACGCCTTCGATGAAGGCCTTCTGAGCGAAGAAGAAGAGGACGATCACCGGGGCCATCACCATCATGGTGGCGGCCATGGTGAGGTTCCAGTTGGTGTGGTGGGCGGCCTTGAAGGACTCCAGCCCGTAACTGAGCGTCCAGGAGTCGTGGTTGTTGCTGGCGTAGATCTGCGGGCCGAAGTAGTCGTTCCAGCAGTAGAAGAACTGGAACAGCGCGACCGCGGCGATGGCCGGCTTGGCCATCGGCAGGACCACCCGCAGCAGGGTGCGCAGGTCGCCGCAGCCGTCGATCCGGGCGGCCTCGATGTACTCCCTGGGGATGGTCATCAGGAACTGGCGCAGCAGGAAGATGGTGAACGCGTCGCCGAAGGCCATCGGGATGATCAGCGGCCAGAGCGAGCTGCTCAGGCCCATCTGCTTGGACCAGAACAGGTACATCGGGATGACGGTGACCTGCGGCGGCAGCATCATCATCGCGATGACCGCCATCAGCGCCAGGTTGCGGCCGCGGAAGCGGAACTTGGCGAGCGCGTAGGCCACCGGCAGGCTGGAGACCACGGTCAGCACGGTGCCGGCCACGGCGTACAGCAGGGTGTTGCGCCACCAGGTGAGGAAGCCGGGGGTGTCCCAGACCTTGCCGTAGTTGCCCCAGTTCCAGCTGGTCGGCCAGTAGTCGGTGGTGAGCGCCTGCCGGTCCGACATCACCGAGGTGAGGAAGACGAACACGAAGGGCAGCAGGAAGAACAGCGCGGCGGCGATGGCCAGCGCGTGCACGGCCACCCAGTTGAGGGCCGCGCGGCGGCGGGCGGCCCGGGCGGCGGGTCCGCCGGGGCGGGAGGGGCCGGCCGCGGCCGGGGCCCTCGTGAGCGTGGAGCCAAGAGTCATGATCAGGTCCTCACGGGCCGCTAGTCGTCGCTCGCCATGAAGCCGGACCGGCGGCGGAGCAGGATCGAGGTGACGGCCATCGAGATGGCGAACAGCACCAGGGCGACGACGCAGGCCGCGCCGTAGTTGAAGCTCTGGAAGCCGAGCTTGTAGACCATCTGCGGCAGGGTCCAGGTGGAGCCGTTCGGGAAGCCGGGCTCGAAGGGCTGGCCGGAGCCGCCCGCGATGCCGCTGGCGACCTTCCCGGCGACGATCGCCTGGGTGTAGTACTGCATGGTCTGGATCACCCCGGTGACCACCGCGAACATGATGATCGGCGAGATGTTCGGCAGGGTGACGTACCGGAACCGCTGGAACGGGCCGGCGCCGTCCAGCGAGGCCGCCTCGTACTGCTCCCGGGGGACGTCCAGCAGCGAGGCCATGAAGATGACCATCAGGTCGCCGACGCCCCACATGGCGAGCAGGGTGAGCGCGGGCTTGGACCAGTCCGCGGAGGCGAACCAGCCGGGCTGCGGCAGGCCGAGCTCGCCCAGCAGGTGGTTGACCGGGCCGGTGCCGGGGTTGAACAGGAAGGCGAAGGCGACGGTGGCGGCCACCGGCGGGGCCAGGTACGGCAGGTAGAAGGCGGTGCGGAAGAAGCCGGCGCCGGTCTTCACCTTGGTGATCAGCATCCCGATGCCCAGGCCGAAGACGACCCGCAGGGTCACCATCACGACGACCAGCCACAGGGTGTTGCGCAGGCCCTGCCAGAAGGTCGGCAGGTGGTTGAAGACGTAGTCCCAGTTCTTCAGGCCGCTGAAGGTCGGGGCGCCGAAGCCGTTGTACGAGGTGAAGGAGAAGTAGGCGGTGGAGACGAGCGGGTAGGCGAAGAAGACGCTGAACCCGATCAGCCAGGGGGAGAGGAAGGCGAGGGTGCGGGCCGCCTCCCGGCGGCGCTTCCGGCGCAGCAGGTGCTGCGTGGAGGGCGCCGCCGGGCCGGTCGGTCCCGCGTCGGCCTCGTCGCTTCCCTTGCGGGTGCCGAACGCGAGTGACATGGGAGCTCCGTGGACCGTTCCCCGGCCTACTTGGCCTGGGCGATGTCGGTGTCGATCTGCTTGGCCGTGGCGGCCAGACCCGCCTGGAGGTCGCCCTGCTTGCCGGACTCGTAGTCGTAGCCGAGGTTCTGCAGGGTGATGAGGTAGCTGCCGCCGTTGACGGCCGGCGGGGTGGTGCCGGAGTGGGCGTTCTTGGCGACGTCCAGGAAGGTCTTGAAGTTCCGGTCGCTCACCAGCTTCGGCGAGTCCAGCGCCTCGAAGGTGCTCGGCACGTTGTGGATCGCGTTGGAGAAGTTCACCACCGCGTCGGTGTCCGTGGTCAGGTACTTGACGAACTCCCAGGCGGCGGCCTGCTTCTTGCTGGTGCTGGCGATGCCGATGATGGTGCCGGTCTGGTAGCCGCGGCCGTAGGTGTCGGCCTGGTCGTCCGGGACGGGGAAGGCGGCGGTGGCCCACTCGAAGTCGGGCTTGTCCTTGGCGAGCGAGGCGGTGCGCCATTCGCCGTCGAGGGCCATCGCGACCTGGCCGGTGTGGAAGGGGTTCTTGGCGCTGAACTCCTCGCCGAAGGTCGCGCGGTACTTCTCCAGCTTGTCGTAGCCGCCGAGCTGGTCGACCAGGCCCTTCTGCCACTTGAACATCGCGGCGACCTTCGGGTCGGTGGCGATGTTCGACTTGCCGTCGGCGCCGAAGTAGGTCGCGCCGTACTGGCCGAGGAAGTGCTCGGTGGTGGACTCGTAGCCGTGGTACAGCGGCATGTAGCCGAGCTGCTTGTACGAGTCGCCGTCGGCGACGGTCAGCTTGGCGGCGTCCTCGGCGAACTCGCTGAAGGTCTTCGGCGGGTTCGCGATGCCGGCGTCGGCGAAGGCCTTCTTGTTGTAGTACAGGCCGTACGCGTCGCCGAGCAGCGGCAGCGAGCACTGGTTGCCCTGGAACTGCGTGTAGTTGAGCATCGCGGCCGGGAAGGTCTTGACCGGGTCGATGCCGCTCTTCTGGAGCATCGGCTTGAGGTCGACGAAGGCCTTGGTCGAGCAGAACATGCCGACGTTGTTGGTGGTGAAGGAGGAGACCACGTCCGGCGCGTCCGAGCCGCCCGCCCGCAGGGCCTGGTTGACCTTGTCGTCCTCGAGGCCGTCCACGGACTTGACGTGGATGTTGGGGTGGGCCTTCTCGAAGGCGGCGATGTTGTCGTTGATCGCCTTCTTCTCGTTCTCCTGGCTCCAGCCGTGCCAGAAGGTGATGGTGACGTCCTTGCCGCTGGCCGAGTCGTCGGAGCCGCCCGAGTCGCTGGAACCGGTGCAGGCGGAGGCGAGCAGGGCCAGGACGGCGCTGCCGGCGACGGCGGCGATCGTGCGGCGGCCTCTGCGGGAGGTGGTGGCGTGCACTTCGGGATCCTCCTGGGGGTGCGCGGGCAGGCCTCGTTGCCTCGGGTCCCGCGTTCGGGGGTTGGGGAGAGGTGGGTGCAGGTGGCGAGGTGACAGGGGGAGCGTCAGTGGGGGCGTCGAGTCGATCGGGGGCGGGCGTCAGTGGGTGGAGAAGACCGCCTCGCGGGCGTCGGACAGGGCACGTTGCAGGGCGCCGAGCAGGACCGGCGAGCCGGACAGGGCGGTGCTGCGGACCTCCGGCCGGGCGATGGAGATCCGTGCCAGTTCGTCCTCGACCAGCGCGCGCAGCCGTTCGCCGCCCGCGCTCGGCACCACACCGGAGAGGACCACCAGCTGGGGGTCGACGACGGCGACGATCACCGCCAGCCCGACGGCGAGCCGCCCGGCCAGCTCGGCGAGGAAGGCGTCGCCGGCGCCGGGGGTGGCCAGCGCCCTGGCGATGGACTCCTGCGCGGTGGCCGCGCCGAGCCCGTGCTCACGGGCCAGCGACCGGACGGCGGGCGCGCCGACCAGCGCCTGGAACCCGCCGAACTTGCGGCGGCGGGCGTCCCACTCGACCGGGGAGTCGGGCAGCGGCATGTAGCCGACCTCCCCGGCGCCGCCGGTGAAGCCGCGGTGCAGCCGCCCGGCGATCACGATCGCCGCGCCGACCCCGGCCCCGGCCCAGAGCAGGACGAAGTCCTCGAAGCCGGCCGCGGCGCCCGAGGACCGCTCGGCGACGGCGGCCAGGTTCACGTCGTTCTCGATCGACACCGGCGCGCCGATCGCCTCGGTCAGCTCCTCGACCAGCCGCGGCGAGTGCCAGCCCGGCAGGTGGGAGGCGTAGCGCAGCTTGCCGGTGACCGGGTCGGGGGCGCCGCCGACCCCGATCGCGACGGTGCGCAGGGCGCCCTCCGGCAGACCGGCGGCCCGGACCGCCTCGGCCACCGCGGCGGCGACGGTGGGCACGGTCGCGGCCGCCGGCACGCCCTTGGTCGGCACAGTGTGCCCGGCCAGCGTGGTGCCGGTGATGTCGGCGACGGCGACCTCGATGCCGCTGTTGGTGACGTCCAGTCCGGCGACGTATCCGGCGGCCGGATTCACCTGGTACAGCCGGGCGTTGGGGCCGGGCCCGCCCGCCGTGGTACCGACCGGCAGGACCAGCCCGGCCGCCTCCAGCCGGGCCAGCAGCTGGGAGGCGGTGGGCTTGGACAGCCCGGTGAGGGTGCCGATCTGGGTACGGGAGAGCGGCCCGTTCTCCAGCAGCAGTTCGAGGGCGGCGCGGTCGTTGATGGCGCGCAGCAGACTGGGGGTGCCGGCGAGGGGGGCCTTGGCGGTGCTCTTGGTCATGCCCGGCATCCTCCTCTTCCGGCTGGTCGTCGACGTCCTGCGGGTGTCCCCGGTGTGGGGAGCGGGCGGGTTTCGGACGAACTGTTAGGAAACTTTCCAGTCGCTAGGGAAGGACCGTAAGCGCCCTGTCGTAGGGGTGTCAATGGTGGGCGGAGCGGAGGATGCCGAAGCGTTACCCGACACCACGAAGCCCCGCCCCCACCCAGACGGGAGCGGTGCCGACACCCACCCAGCCCCACACGGAAATCCGTATGAGGAAGAAAAACAAGCGCGTCACCCTCCCCGGAAGAGGAGGGTGACGCGCCAATGAATCAGGATTGAAAGCAGCGGAGATTCTGGTGTGGCCCCTCGATGATTCGAGGGGCCACACTGGAAGGGAAATGCTTCAACAAGATCGGGAAGGAGGAGGATTCTTGTGTTGCCCGCCTCGCTTGGGCGGCGAGGCGGGCAACACAAAAGGCATTCCGGCTATTGAGAACAGGTGCGGTGGCTTGCCTCGATGAGGTGTGGCCTGCGGATTCCTTGAGGAAGAAAGATGAGAATCTGGGTTCCGCTCCTCGACATGTCGAGGAGCGGAACCCGGAGAAAGTGCTGGATAGGGGTGGCACAACGGGGCCGGGGTGGCGGTATTTCTTGCCTTCTGCACAGGAAGTCGGCCCGATCGACTTCCTGTGCAGAAGGCAAGAAAGCGTGAGAAGACCGCGGTTTCTTGTGCCGTTCCGCCGCGATCGTGATCGCGGCGGAACGGAACCAATGCGGGGTGAACAGGGAACAGATGAGGAATGGGGCGTCCTGGTCCCGGTGCGAGACCGCAGCGGCTGACCGTTCCAAGTACCGACGAGCCGGTCGGCGCGGCACGGCGGAAACTACGGAGTGGCCAGGGCCTCCTCGAGGCGGTCATGTGCTGCCCCGGGCAGGACTTGCCGCAGGGCTTCGGCGCGGGTGCGGATCAATCCGCCGCGGTACGCGGGAGGCAGCTTCTCCCAGACGTCGACGGCCTTGTCCACGGCGCTGGTGGGGTCGCCGTCGGAGCACAGGCACGTGGCGGCGTCCATCTCCAGGAGCGCCCGGACCATGATCGACGGGGAATGGGTGAGTGCGAGTGCGGCTTCCTGCTCGGCGTAGGCGTCGCGGGTGTGGCCCATGAGGGTGAAGGCTTGGCTCAGGTGCACGTGGTGCTTCTGCATCGGGTAGCCGAACCAGGTGTCGGCAGCCTGGGTTCCGTCCAGACGCTCGGCGATGGTACGGGCGTCTGCGACGGCTTGCAGGGCGCCCTGGTGATCACCGGCGGAGGCGAGGGCGCGGGCGGTGACGGCGGCGGCCAGGGCCGCCGAGGCGGTCGGTGCGTCGCCGCTTTCGGCCCGCGCGCGGGCGGCGAGGTTGGCTGCGGCGTTCGAAGCGCCGTAGTTCAGGGGGACCATGGCGTGGCGGGCGAGTACCCAGGCGAGCATCTGCTTGTCACCGGATTCACGGGCGGCCTGCTCGGCGGTGGCGAACCAGCCGTGCGCGTCGCGCTGGTCGCCGCGGTCGTGTTGGATGATCGCGACCAGCCCGGTGATGCCGGCCGCCGTGCGCGCGAGGTCGGTACGGATGCCGGCGGGGTGCGGGCGTCCCAGTACGTCGCGCAGGAGGTTGAGGTCGGCCTTCATCTGGTCGAGGACGACGACTGGTGAGCGCCCGTGGTAGCCGCCGCGGTGGCGCTCGAAGGCCCCGTCGAGATAGGCGAGGTCGCCGGCATCGGAGCCGGAGAGTCCCGCATTGATACCCGTCCGCGCTTCGGCGATGCCGGGCACCGCCGTGATTCCCGTTGCCAGTGCTGCCACACTGAGAAAGCTCCGCCTTTTCACCGCTGTCTCCTCCTCTCCGTCAACGCCGTCAGCATGACGGGTTGCCCTGCGCCAGCGCCTGGAGGCGGTCACCGCCCGGACGATCTCCTGGACCGTCAGTTCGTAGCCTTCGGCGAGCAGTTGGTACCACCGGGGAGTCGGAAGCCGCTTCTCCTTCTCCCACCGCTTCAAGTTCCCCGCGTCGAACGGTTCCCCGTCCTGGAGCCGCACCAGGAACAGGGCCTGCTCTTCGCGCGAACGGCCAGTGGCTTCGCGGCGCTCCCGCAGCAGTACGCCGATGCCGTCCGGTGCCATCATGCCTGCTCCCTGCGCATCTGACTGTCCAGTGCCCGAACCTGGCCCCCCTAAGCGGCCCCCGCGGAGAAAATGGCCCCTTCAATGGCGCCAGCGCTGTTGGTGGATCCAGGAGTTGACTGTCTATCAGTAAGTCGGGCCGTCGAGCGAAGCCCTTGGCTTTCCCCACCCCGGGCCCGTTGACGCCTCCCGTCCGACCCTGCCCCTCGAAGGGTTTCCTCGCCATGCGCGTACTCGCCACCGCCTTCTCACCCATGCCTCGGATCGCCGCCGACCCGCTCGCCGGCGCGGCGCTTCTGCCCGGCACCACCCTGACCAGCGGTGTGTGCGGTCCCGCGCGCCCTGTTCCCGCCGACCACGACCGCCTCGGGGCGTTCGTCACCGTGTCCTGGGCCGCACTCAACGTCGTTGCCCTCGGTGTGCTCGGACTGCTGGTCCACCACGCCGAGACCCACCTCGAAGGGGCGGTCCCGACCAGCGCGCCGGACTGGTTCGTCGAGGACGGCCGCCGGTGAGGGCCCGTCCACTCGCCGTCCCCGGGACGTTCGCCTTCGAAGCGAACGCCCACCACGACGTCCGCGGCGAACTCCAGGAGTTCTTCCGGGAGGACGCGTTCCGTGCAGCCACCCGCCGGACATTCCGCCTGGCCCAGGTCAACACCGTGGTGTCCCGCCTCGGCGCGCTCCGCGGCATCAGCGTCGCCACCGCCGGCCACGCCAAGTACCTCACCTGCACCGACGGAGCGGTCCTCGACGCCTTGGTGGACCTGCGGACCGGATCGGCCGCATTTGGCAGCTGGCACCTGGAACGCCTCGACGCCGAGCGGCGGACCTCGCTGTTCGTGCCGCCTGGCGTCGGGCACGCCACCCTCGCTCTGGCGGACCGCTCCAGCGTCACCTACCTGCTCAGCGAGCTGCACCGTCCTGAGAAGTTCCTGACGATCGACCCGCTCGACGCGGACCTCGCCATCGAGTGGCCGCCCGAGCCCGCCTCCATCGTCGTGGGCAACAGCCTGAGCCTCGTCGAGGCCCTCGACCGCAACCTGCTGCCCGCCTACTCCGCCTGACCCTCGCGATACCTCACCCAGATTGGTGACTCCCATGGAGAACATCCTCGTCACCGGCGGTGCCGGCTTCATCGGATCGCACTTCGCCCGCCGCCTCGTCGACGCCGACGACATCGCCAAGGTGACCGTCCTGGACGCCCTCACCTACGCGGGAAACCTCGGCAATCTCGACGGCATCACCGACTCCAAGAAGTTCACCTTCGTCCAGGGCAACATCCTCGACCGCACCCTGGTCGACGCCCTGATGGAGACCCACGACGCCGTGGTCCACTTCGCCGCCGAGTCCCACGTCGACCGCTCCCTCACCGATGCCGGGAACTTCGTCTCCACCAACGTGCTCGGCACGCAGACGCTCCTCGACTCCGCCCGCCGCATCGGCACGCGCAAGTTCGTCCACATCTCGACCGACGAGGTGTACGGCTCCTTGCCCACCGGAACCGCCTTCGAATCCGATCCGCTGAACCCCACCGTGCCGTACTCGGCGTCCAAGGCCGCCTCCGACATGATCGCCCTGGCCTACCACTCCAGCTACGGCGTGCCGGTGTGCGTGACCCGCTCCTCCAACAACTACGGGCCCCGCCAGTACCCGGAGAAGCTGATCCCGCTGTTCGTCACCAGGTTGCTGGCCGGGGAGAAGGCCACCGTCCACGGCAACGGCGAGCACGTCCGCAACTGGCTGCACGTCACCGACAACTGCGCCGGAGTGGAGCTGGTCCTCCACAAGGGCATCCCCGGGCAGGCGTACAACATCGGCGGCGGAACCGACCTGACCACCATCGAGCTGACCGGCATGCTCCTGCGTGCCACCGGCGCCACCTGGAACCAGGTCACCTACGTGCCCGACCGGGCCGCCAACGACATCCGGTACTCCATGGACTGGGGCAAGCTCGCCCAGCTCGGCTACCAGCCCCGGCAGGACCTGGCGGCCGGCATCGCCGAGACCGTCGACTGGTACCGCAGCAACCCCGACTGGTGGCAGACCGCCACCGCGCGGGCCGCCGCGTGAAAGGCGGCGAGGTGAACACCCCTGACCCGGCGGAGCTCCGCCGCATCCTGGTGACCGGCATCGGCGGGGCCCCTGGCCTCGACCTCGCGCTCACCCTCCTCAAGCTCGGCCACGAGGTCATCGGCACCGACTCCAACCCCCTCGCGCCGGGCCTGCTCGCCCCCGGCATCACCGCCCGCACCATCGCCCGCGCCGACAGCCCGCTGTTCGCCGCGGACCTGATGGAGCTGGTGCACGACCTCAAGCCGGACGCCCTGATCTGCTGCGTCGAGAACGAGCTTCCGCAGCTGGTCCACCTGCGCGGCCATCTGGAACGTGCCGGAGTACGAACCTGGCTGCCGCCCGCGGCCAGCGTCACCACCGCGGGCGACAAGTGGGAGTTCCACCAGGCGATGCGCGCCGCGAGGGTGCCCACCCCGCAGACCTGGCTGCCCGACCGGATCGGCCAGACCCCCGACGGCACCGAGCTGGTCGTCAAGCCGCGCCGCGGCCAGGGCTCCAAGGACGTGCACTTCTGTCGGACCCGCGAACAGGCCCGCGTGCTGTGCGAGCTCGTGCCCGCCCCGATCGTCCAGCAGCGCGTCCGGGGCGTGGAGTTCTCCGCCGACTGCCTGACGGACCGCAACGGTCGCACCTCCGCGATCCTGCGACGGCGCTTGATGGTCCAGGCCGGCATGTCGATGGTCGCTGTCACGATCGACGACCCGGAGGCCACCAAGCGGGTCGCCGAGGCGATCCGGGCGATCGGCGCCGTCGGCCCGGTGGACGTCCAGGGCTTCATCACCGACGGCGCCGACCCGCGCGTGGTCATCACCGAGATCAACGCCCGGTTCGCCGCCGGATTCCTGCTCGCCGAGGAAGCCGGAGCCGACCTGGTCCGGCAGACCCTGAACGGCCTCTTCCGGCAGCCCGTCGACCATCGGCGGCTCACCTACCGCGGCGGCGTCTTCCTCACCAAGTACGTCGCCGTGATGTCCACCGAGTCCCGTGCCGTCTCCGGCACGCTCTGACGAAGGAGCACCCGCCTTGGCCTCGACCACCACGCGGCCCCCGGGCGTCGAGCGCAACGCCGCGCCGCTGCTGCACGGCACCGAAGCCGCCGCACTGGCCGCCGTCCTCCCCGGCGGCCAGTGGGGCCACGGCCCGGCCACCGACCAGTTCGAAGCCGGAGTCGCCGACCTGATCGGCGTCACCCACACCGTCGCCGTGAACTCCGGCACCACGGCACTCCACCTCGCTCTGCGCTCGATCGGCATCGGCCCCGGTGACGACGTCGTCCTCCCCTCCCTCACCTTCTGCGCCAGCGTCCAGGCCATCACCTGGAGCGGCGCCGCACCCCGCTTCGCCGAGATCGACCCCGGCATGCTGGCCGTCACCCCGGACACCGTGCTCGAAGCCCTCACTCCGAACACCCGCGCCGTCATGCCCGTGCTGTACGGCGGCCGGGCCGTGGACCTCACCCCGATCCGCGACCACCTGGCCGACCGGTGCATCCAGATCATCGAGGACGCCGCCCACGCCTTCGGCTCCCGCCGCCCGGACGGAACCATGGTCGGCGCCGACCCCGCCGTGCTGACCTGCTTCTCCCACGACCCGATCAAGAACCTCACCACCGGCCAGGGCGGCACGATCATTCCCCGCACCCGTGAGGAAGCCGACACCCTCCGCAGCCTGCGCCTGTTCGGAATCGTCCAGTCCAATGACGCCCGGGCCGCCATGACCTCCTACGAGGTCCAGGGCCCCGGGATGCGCTTCGACATGTCCCAGCTGAATGCCGCCATCGGCGTCGCCCAGCTGAAGCACTTCCCGCAGACCGCCGCACACCGCCAGCACCTGTGGCGCACGTACCAGGCCGAACTGGCCGGCCTGGACGGCGCCCGCCTGGTCGACGTGGACGTGGTGAACACCGTGCCGTTCAACTGCGTGGTGGTCCTCGACCACCACCGCGACGAGGTCTTCCGCCACCTGCGGGAGCACGGCATCGGCGTCGCCGTGCACTACCCGCCCAACCACACCCAAGCCGCGTTCTCGGCCTGGCACCGGGACCTGCCGGTCACCGAACAGGTCGCCGGCCGGATCCTCGGCCTGCCGTTCCACCCCGCCATGACCCACGACAGCGTCCGCTACACGGTCGCCGCGCTCGCCGACGCGATCAAGGCCGCCGCGTGACCGACACCAAGGAGCCGAAGATGAGCGAGATGTTCCGCCACCCGAAGCGCCACCGCATCCTGGTGGTCTGCCTGGGCAACCACAACCGCTCGCCGCTCGCCGCCGCGGTCCTCGCCCACACCGGCGGGGAGAAGGTCGAGGTCCGCTCGGCCGGGCTGCGCGAGCGCCACGTCGGCGGTCCGGCGCACAGCAACGCGATCCGCGCCGCCGAGGACGCCGGGTACGACATCCGTGACCACCGCGCGGTCAAGGTCAACCACCGCATGCTCGACTGGGCGGACGCCGTGCTGGCCATGGACCACGCCGTCCTCGCCGAACTCAGGACCATGGCGGACGGAACCCCGGCCGCAGGCAAGCTCGACCTCTACGTCAGCGGCGAGGACGTGCCCGACCCCTGGGAGAGCGACTACGCCGCCTACCAGGTGTGCGTGGACACCATCCAGGCCGGCGCCGTCCGGCACCTGCCGGACCTGGAGAACTAGCGGCCCACGACCGACAGCAGTACGTCCACGAGGCGGTCGGCGGCGTCCGGCCGGCCGTGCTCGGCGGCCCGTCGCGCGATGTCCGCGCGGCGGGCCGGGTCCGTCAGCAGCGGGGCGATCGCCGCCTGGAGGGTGTCCGGGGCGGCCCGGCCGAGGAGAGCCACCGCCGCGCCGGCATCGGCCAGGTGGCGGGCGTTGTGCTCCTGCTCGTTCCCGGCCGACGTCGCCAGCGGGATGAACACCGCGGCCCGCCCCAGCGCGGTCAGTTCGGCCAGTGTTCCCGCGCCGCTGCGGGAGACGACCACGTCCGCGAGGGCGAGCACGTCCGGCAGTTCCGGGCCGACGAAGCCGGTCACCAGGTACCGGGCGCGCAGGTGTTCCGGCAGTGCCGCAGCCCGCTCCCGAAGCCCCGCCTCGTGGCTGGGCCCGCACTGGTGGACCACGTTGGCGTGGCCGAGCAGCCACGGCAGGATCTCGCTCACCAGCTCGTTGATCTGCTGGGAGCCCTGCGCGCCGCCGGTGACGTACACGGTCGGCAGGGCGCGGTCGAAGCCCCACAGGCCGAGCGCCTGGATCGCCTTCTCACCCTGCCCGGTCAGCACCTCCGGGCGGACCGGGTTGCCGGTCACCACGGCGGTGGCACGGGCGGATTCGGGCAGGTACCGGAGCGTCGACTCGGAGGAGACCGCGACCCGGGTCGCCATCCGGGCCAGGGCCCGGTTGCCCAGGCCGAGTCGGACGGTCTGCTCGTGGACCACCAGCGGCCGGTGGCACATCCGGGCGGCCATCCCGACCGGAACGGCGACGTAGCCGCCCGTGCCGAGTACCACGTCCGGGCCGAACCCGGCGATCGCGGAACGGGCCTGCGCGACGCCCAGGGGGACGCGGCCCATGTCCTTGACGTTGGCGGGCGACACCAGCTTGAGCGGGTTGGCGGAGCGCCGGATCTTCCCGGTGGCGACGGTCCTGAACGGGATGTCCTCGGCGGCGGTGACCTTGGCCTCAAGGCCGGTGGCGGTGCCGATCCACAGCACGTCCAGGGCGCCGTCGACCCCGGCGAGACGCGAGCGCAGGGCGCGGATCGCGGTGAGGGCCGGATAGGTGTGGCCGCCCGTTCCACCGCCGGTGACGATCAGCCGAAGAGGCCGGCCAAGGCGGGAGACGAGATCGCTGGTGTCGCGGTTCACGCCTGGAACATACCAGCGCCGACAGAGCCGTCCGCCCACTCGATCTGACGTCCGATCAGAGAAAGACGTACCCGCGGCTGCCCGATCGCGGGTACGGCAGACCGAGGGCGTCGGCGGTCGGAGTCCAGCGGCTCCGGTCCGGTGTCGAGAGTGCGAGGAGGGCTCTGGCCGGACACCACGAAGCCCCGCCCCCACCGTGGTGGGAGCGGGGCTTCGTCCGTGTCCGTGCGGCCGAACCGCTACGGCTTCGACGCGTCGTCCGCCGCCCGGGCCGCCGCCGGGACCGGGGCCTGGGCCGGAACGGGCTCGGCCACCCGGTCGGCGGGTGCGGCCTGTTCGGCGGCCGGGACCGGGGAGGGGGCGATCACCACGCCGGTCGCCCCGGCGGCCACCGCGGCGACCTCCTCCTTGACCTTGATCCCGGCCCCGTCGAAGGCCGCCTTCAGCCGCTGGCGCAGCGCCCGGGAGACGGAGGCGGCCTTGCCCGGGGCGGTCCTGGCCTCGACCCGCAGCACCACCGAGTCCGAGGCGACCGACTCCACGCCCAGGATCGACACCGGAGCCCAGATCAGCTCGTCGTACGGGGCCTCCTTGGCCATCTCCTCGGCCGTCGCCAGGATCAGGTCCTCGACCCGGATCAGGTCCTCCTTGTACCCGACCTGGACGTCCACCGAGGCGGTCGCCCAGCCCTGGCTCATGTTGGCGATCCGCTTCACCTCGCCGTTGCGGATGTACCAGATCTCGCCGTTCCCGCCGCGCAGCTTGGTGACCCGCAGGCCGACCTCCAGCACCGTGCCGGTGGCGACACCGGTGTCGATCTCGTCGCCGACGCCGTACTGGTCCTCCATGATCATGAAGACCCCGGAGAGGAAGTCGGTGACCAGGTTCCGGGCGCCGAAACCGATCGCCACACCGGCCACACCGGCGCTCGCCAGCAGCGGCGCCAGGTTCACGCCCAGCGCGGAGAGCACCATCAGCGCCGCCGTGCCCAGGATGCTGAAGGAGGCCACGCTGCGCAGCACCGAGCCGATCGCCTCCGAGCGCTGCTGGCGCCGTTCGGTGTTCACCACCCCGGTGTTGGCCAGCAGCCCGCCCAGCCGGCTCTCCTCCTGGTGCTCGGAGGTGCGCGCCATCCGCCCTATCAGCTGGGTGATGAGCTTGCGCACGACGGCCCGGAGGACCAGCGCGAGCACGATGATGAAGACGATCCGCAGCCCGGAGGCCACCCAGCCCTGCCAGTGGGTGTCGAACCAGCTGGCGGCCTGCCGGGTGGTGTCCGAGACCTCCTGCGCGCTGGTCGGGATCCGCAGGTCGAGCTCGGGCAGCTGCGCGGTGGGGCTGGGGGCCGGGGTCGGGGTGGCGAGCGTCGAGGACGCGTCGGACGGACCGGTGGCACCGGAGCTGAACACGTGCGGACCTTCCTGGCTGGGGTGCGTGGTGGGCCCGCACCGCCGGCAAGCGGCCCGCGGACCGTGGGCGTCAGCCTATCCGCCGCCGCGGGCTGGCCCGGACACGCCGGAACCCCGCACGGGTGTGCCCAAGGGCGTACGGAGCGTGTCGAACGCCCCGTCAACGCCCCCGTACGCTCCCCCCGAACCGGGGCTCCGGGGCCGTCCGGGGCAGGAGGGGCGCTGCTCCGGACGGCCGAACCGTGCCCCCGGCGGGCGACCCGCCGGAGTCACCGGGACCCGTCGCACCGCCACCCGGGTGCAACCCGACCTTCCCCCGGGCATACCGGCTATGACAGAGACCACACCCGGAGTTCGCGTCAGGTCCGTTACACAGGAGTGGTGGCGCCGTACAAAGGCGTAAGGCGACACTGGGGGAGATCGCGCACGAGTGGCGCGATCCAACCGCTCGTCCCGGCGCGAGCCACGCGCCGCAGGCGTCCAAGGAGGCATCCGTGCCGCATGTCCTGGTCCTCAACGCGTCCTACGAGCCACTCGGCGTCGTATCGATGCGCCGCGCACTCATCCTGGTCCTCAACCACAAGGCGGTCAGCCTGGAGGACTCGGAAGTCACTCTGCACAGCGCCACCAGCGCCCTTCCGGCGCCGTCCGTCGTCCGTCTGACCCGCTTCGTCCGGGTCCCGTTCTGCGGGCCCGTCCCGCTCACCCGCCGGGCCCTGTTCGCCCGCGACCACGGCCGCTGCGTCTACTGCGGGGCCGCCGCCACCAGCGTCGACCACGTCATCCCGCGCAGCCGCGGTGGCCAGCACCGGTGGGACAACGTGGTGGCGGCCTGCCGCCGCTGCAACCACACCAAGGCCGACCGCCACCTCACCGAACTCGGCTGGCGGATGAAACGACCACCCGCGCCGCCCAGCGGCCTGGCCTGGCGCATCATCGGCACCGGGATCAAGGACCCGCGGTGGCGGCCCTACCTGGAGCCCTACGGCGGCGCGGACCAGCTGCGCGCCCCGCAGTGGGGCGAGTACGAGCACCACGACCGCACCGAGCAGCCGGTCCACCCGGTCCCGCTCGGCCGGGCCCACTCGGGCCACCCCGCCCCCGTCCGCCGCGGTGAGCAGCCCGAACCGCTCTCCGCCTGACCACAGCTCCACAAGGGCCCGCCCGTCACACCGTCGGTACGCGCCTCATGGGCCGCCGAGCCCCCCGCACCGGGGAGCCGGCGGCCCGCCGCGTTTCCGCCCACCCGTGACCGGGCCCGGCAACGGCCACCACGGCCACGGCCACGGCTACGGCTTGGGCGCGGTCCCGCCCGCCGCCGCCGGAGGTGTCGCCGGCGTCCCGGGCGCGCCGCCGGGCTGGGCGGCCTGGCCGCCTCCCTGGCCGGCCGGGGGCTGCGGCGCGGCCGGCGGGGTCACCGCGTACAGCTCGACGCCCCACAGCGAGTAGCCGTACTTGGTCGCCCGCGCCACGCCCTGCACCCGGAGGTACCGGACGTTGGGCGCGTCGAAGCGCACCGTCTCGTCGCCGCCCTTGCCGTTGTCCACCGTCGCGGCGTCGGTCCAGGTGTTCCCGTCCGCCGAGACCTGGATCTTGTACGAGGCGGCGTACGCGGCCTGCCAGTGCAGCACCGCCGAGCCCAGCCTGGTCGCCTGCGGCAGCTCCAGCCGCACCCAGGCGTCGTCCTTGGCCGGGGAGGACCAGCGGGTCTTCGGGTCGCCGTCGGTGACCGCCGAGGCCGGGAAGTTCGCCGTCTCGTCGCCCGAGGAGGTGGCCTTGGCGCCGAGCGCCAGGTCCGGGCCGCCGGTGGGGGGCACCACGTGGACCTGGAGCACCTGCCGGACGGTGGTGCCGCCGGCCACGAACTGCACCGGCACCCGGTACGTCCCGGACGGCGTCTCCGCGGTGGCGCTGACCAGCAGCGGCACGCCCACCCGGCCGCCGCGCGGCACGGTCACCGGGCCGGCCGGGGCAACGGTCAGGCCCTTGGCGGCGGCCGGCACCTCGGTGCGCAGCTCGCCGGTGGTGCCCTCGGGGCGGCCGGCCTCCACGGTGGCCCGGGTGGTCACGGGCGCGGAGGCGCCGGTGACCACGTCCAGGGCCGGGTCGGAGAGGCTGAGCCGGGCCGCCGGGGCGTCCGCGTACCAGGGGATCACCTGGTTGACCACCGGAGGGTCGCCGCCGGGCTTCCAGGTCAGCCGGAACGCGTCGGCGGGCTGGCCGCCGGCCGACAGCTCGTTGTAGCCGGGCTGCACGGTGCCGATGTCGGCCCAGGTGCCGTCGGCCCGGCGCACCGCGAGGGTGGCGGTGGCGCGCACGGACGGGTCGGTCAGCACGGTGAGCCGGTCCAGCGGGCGGGCCGCGCCGAGCTCGACGGTGAGCGGCTCGTCCATCGCGGTCGGCGCCTTGGCGGCCCGGTACGCGGTGTCCGGGTTGCCGTCCAGCACGGCGGCGGCGGAGGAGCCGGGCACCGCGTCGGGGCCGCCGCTGACGCTGGCCGGGGAATCGTCCGGGGCGGTGACGGTGAACTCGCGCACCGCGACGGCGGTCTTCTGCGCGGCGGTGGCCCGCAGCCGCACCGCCCGGACCACGGTGCCCGGCGGGAGCTGGGCGCTGACCGTCTTCTGGTTCTTGACGGTGGCGAGCTGCTTCCAGCCGCCCTCGCCGGTGGAGTACTCCAGCACGCCGTCGCGGATGTAGTCGTCGGCGGCGGTCCGGGCGTCCGGGCCGTTGCCCCAGCCGCCCATCAGCACGGTCACGCCGCTGACCGGGCGGCCCGCGCCGAGGTCCAGGCCGACGGCGTCGCCGGGCTGCGGGGGAGCGGAGCTCCAGTAGAAGGTGTCGGCCACGCCGTCGGTCATCAGCGCGGGCAGGTGGTCCTGGGCGGTGCCCAGGGTGGTGGTCGGGGTGGCGGCGCCGCCGCCCACGCCCGACCAGTTGTCGGCGGCGCGCACGGCGCGGTCCAGGAACGGGCCGAGCACCCCGGCGCCGACGGTGGCCGGGGCCCGGTCCAGCTGCTCGCGCAGCCGGTTGAGCTCGACCCGGGCCTTCCAGGCCGCCGTGCCGTCGCCGCCGTGCTGCGCCAGCAGCATGTCGAGGGCGGACTGCCCGGCCAGCCCGTAGTCGCGCAGCGGGCCCAGCCAGGGCGCGGCCTCGCCGGCCAGCTGGGTGGTGGCCGGGGTGCCGGCCAGGGTCTGCTGGGCGGTGGCCATGGTGGCGAAGGCGTCCCGCAGCGGGGCGGCGGCCTCGATCAGCCGGGCGAGGTCGGGGGCGGCGCCGGAGGTCGGCTCGGCGGCCGCCCAGAACCGGTCCAGCAGCGGTGCCAGGTAGCCGGACTCCTGCTTGGACAGCGGGGAGGAGGTGCTGTTCCCGGCCAGCGCGGTGACGGCGGACAGCGCCGTCCCGACGGGCGTCGGGGCGGCGCCGGTCGGCCCGGCCAGCGAGCGCACGGCGGCCTGCCAGGACTCGTCCGGCTTGTAGCCGGCCGGGTTCCAGGCGAAGTCGCCGGCCGTCGACACGGCGATCCGGGAGGCCACCGGCTGCTGCATCGCGCCGGTCAGCAGCGCCGCCGAGCGGGTGGCCACCTCCGGGTCGCGCCCGGTGTAGGCGCCGAGGAAGAGCCGGTCCGGGGTGGCGTCGTTGACCGGGTAGTTGTCCATGGTGAGCAGCGGGTGCCCGTACAGCCCGGCGGTGTCCGAGGCCTGGGCGCCGGTGATCTTCTCCGGGATCACCCCGACCCCGCTCCAGGCCACCTGCACGCCCTCCGGCAGGGCCGCCGCCAGCGCCTTGCGGTACGGGGTGGAGCCCTGCTGGTGGTACTCGGTGGGGACGACGGACAGCGGCGCCAGGCCCGGGTTCCTCGCGATCAGCCGGTCCTGCACCTTCTTCACCAGCTCGGCCTGGGCCTTGGCGGCCGCGGCGGGCCCGGTGCCGTACTCGTCGCGGTCGTCGCCGCAGTGCCACTCGTCGTAGCTGACGTCCAGGAACTGCAGCTGGAAGGCGGTGAAGCCGAGCTTGCGCAGCCCGTCCAGCTTGTTCACCAGGGCGTCCACGTCCTTGCCGGAGCTGAAGCAGAGGGACTGCCCCGGGTCGAGCGCGTAGCCGAGCGTGACGTGGTTCTGCCGTGCCCGGAAGCCCAGTTCGCGCAGCTCCTCGGCCTGGGCCGCGGGGTAGGCGGTGCGCCAGCGGGAGAGCCGGTACGGGTCGTCACCGGGCGCGTAGAGGTAGAAGTTCTGCTTGGAGCGGCCCAGGAAGTCGACCTGCTCCAGCCGCTGCTGCGCGGTCCACGGGGTGCCGTAGAAGCCCTCCGTGACGCCGCGCACCGGGGCGCCGGTCGGCCAGTCCCGCAGCGTGATCCCGGGCAGGCCGAGCCCGGCCGCACCCGGCGCCTGCCCCTGCCCGGCCGGTACGGCGGCGAGCAGCTGACGCAGGCTCTGCGCGGCGTAGAAGGTGCCGGTGGCGTCCACGCCGGCCAGCACCACGGCGCCGTACGTCCCGCCGCCCTGGGCGGGCAGCTGACCGGCCGACAGCACGTACCCGCCGGCCGGCATCCCCGCGGTCGTCGGCCCGGCGCCGTCCTTGCCGCCCGCGGCGGCGGACAGCTGCCGCAGCACCCGGTCCACCTCGCCGCCGGCGCCCTCGGCGGGCCCGCCGACGTACACCACCAGCGTCCCGGCGGTCGGCGTCCCGCCGTCCGGACGCGGCGTCACCTCGCCAGCCCCGGCGACCTCCAGCACCTCCTGGACGGCCCGCACCGCGCCGATGTCCGCCTTGGGCGCGCTCACCAGCGTCACGGCGGACGGCACCGCGACGGGCTTGCCCGCCACGGTCTGCTGCTGCGGCTTCGGGAACACCTTCGGGTCGGTCACGCTGCCCAGCGGCGTCTGCGGCGCGGTGCTCACCACGTCCGAGGCCGTCGAGGCGGCCGTGGCCGCCGCGTACGCCGCCGACGGCAGCGAGCCGGCCAGCAGCCCGCCGACCACCGCCGCGGCCGCGACCCCGGCCGCGATCTGCATCGCCCGCCGCCCCGGCCGCCCGGTCCGGTCCGCCCGGTCCGCGCGCTCCTCGCGCACCGACGCCAACAGCGGCTCGGTGCCCTTGAGATCGGCGATCAGCCGGTCCGCCGTCCGCGGCGCCAACTGACGGCACGTCCGCGCCGTGGCCCGCCGCGCCGCCTCCGCCGCGGGGTGCTGCAGCACCTCCCGCAACGCCGGACTCTGCTCCAGTTGCGACCTGAGCCGCCGCCCGGCCGCTACGGACACTCGGGCTTGCACAGGAGCCTCCTCGCCAGGCCACGACCACATCGTCCGCAACCCCACCAGCTGGCCGATCCGGTGTCAACGCCGCCGACTGCTATGACCGTTTTGCGCCATTTCATTGCATGTCGGACCAGCCCGGAAACACCCGCGAGCGCCGGGCTTCACGGCACATCCCAGGTGGCGGCCGTCCCCAGCCTGTACGGTCGGCCCCCGCGCTGACCCCCCGTCGCCTGCCGCCGCGGCCCAGCTCCAGACCCGGAGCGGCTGAAGGACGGCGAGGTCCTCACCTATGGACAAGGAGGGCGGCGACACGACCACGACGAACGCCGACACCTTCCACGCCGACGCCCTGAAGTCCTGCCGACCCGCCCCCACCCCCGAGGGTCCGCCCGCTGGCGCCGACGTGTCGCGCTGGGTGATCGTGGTGTCACGCGGGTAGGACTGTGGCTGTCCTGAACGGGCGTTGCCGAGACATCGCAGGAGCCGCGAGTGGCCGCTTACCACGACAGTGACGGAGCCGAGCAGGTACCGGCGCAGGATGCCCCGCCGCCGCCCGCCGAACTGGTGGCGCTGGCGCGGGCGTACGGGGTGGACGTCCGGTATCCGGGGCCGGGCGGGCAGGCGGTGGGGGCGCGGACGCTGGTGGCGGTGCTGGGGGCGATGGGGGTGGCGGCCGGGTCGCCGCAGGAGGTGGGGGAGGCGTTGGAGCGTCACCGGGCCGGGCAGCGGGCCCGGTTGCTGCCGCCGTGCGTGGTGGTCCGGCAGGGGCGGCGGACGGCGCTGGACGTGCCGGCGGACGCCCGGTTGCGGGTGGAGCTGGAGGACGGGGGGAGTTGGGAGCTGCCCCGGGGGCACTCGCACTGGGTGCCGGGGGACCTGCCGCTGGGGCGCCACGTGCTCACGGCGGAAACCGGCACGAGGACCGCGCGGGCCGCGCTGGTGGTCGCCCCCGAGCGGCTGCCGCAACTCCCGGGCCGCAGCTGGGGGTTCCTCGCCCAGCTGTACTCCGTGCTCTCCGAGCGCTCCTGGGGCATGGGCGACCTCGGGGACCTCGTCGAGCTGGCCCGGTGGGCGGGAGCCGGCCTCGGCGCGGGCTTCGTGCAGATCAACCCGCTGCACCAGGCCCTGCCCGGCGCCCCCTCCGACCCGTCCCCGTACCGCCCGTCCTCGCGCCGCTTCGCCGACCCGGTGCACCTGCGGATCGAGGCCGTCCCCGAGTACGCCTACCTGACCGGCGCCGGGCGCGAGCAGGCCGAGGAGCTGACCCGGCGGGCCGCCCGGCTGCGCGACGAGGTGCTGGTCCACGACGCCCTGATCGACCGGGACGCCGTCTGGCTGCTCAAGCGCGAGGCCCTGGAGCTGCTGCACGAGGTGCCGCGCGGCCCCGGGCGGCAGGCCGAGTACGACGCGTACCGGCTCCGCGAGGGCGAGTGGCTGTACCGGCACGCGCTGTGGAACGCCCTGGCCGAGGAGCACGGCACCGACTGGCACCACTGGCCGAAGGGGCTGCGTCACCCGGACGGCCCACAGGTCGAGCACGCCGCCAAGGAGCTGGAGGAGCGGGTCGAGTTCCACCGCTGGCTCGCCTGGCAGGTCGACCAGCAGCTCGCCCACGCCCAGCGGGCGGCCCGCGAGGCCGGCATGCCGGTCGGCCTGATCCACGACCTGGCCGTCGGCGTCCACCCGGACGGCGCGGACGCCTGGGCGCTGCGGGACGTGCTGGCCGGCGGCATCTCGGTCGGCGCCCCGCCGGACGCCTTCAACGCCCACGGCCAGGACTGGGGCCTGCCGCCCTGGCGCCCGGACGCGCTCGCCGAAGCCGGCTACGCCCCGTACGCGGAGCTGCTGCGGGCCACCGCCCGGCACGCGGGGGCCCTGCGGATCGACCACGTGATGGGCCTGTTCCGGCTCTGGTGGGTGCCGCAGGGGCACCCGCCGACCGAGGGCGCGTACGTGCGCTACGACGCCGAGGCGATGCTCGGCGTGCTGGCGCTGGAGGCGCACCGGGCCGGGACGGCGGTGATCGGCGAGGACCTCGGCACGGTGGAGCCGGGGGTGCGGGAGGAGCTGGCGGCGCGCGGGGTGCTCGGCACGTCCGTCCTCTGGTTCGAGCGGGACTGGCGGGGCGACGGCGCGATCCTCGGCCCGGACCGCTGGCGGTCCGGCTGCCTGGCCACCCTCACCACCCACGACCTGCCCAGCACCGCGGCCCGGCTCTCCGGCGAGCATGTCGAGCTGCGGCACCGGCTGGGCCTGCTGGCCCGGCCGCTGGGGGAGGAGCAGGGGCAGGCGGCGGCGGAGCTGGCGGACTGGCGGGCCGAGCTGGGCCGGCTCGGGCTGCTGGCCGAGGGCGAGCCGCTGACGATGCCGGTGCTGTACCGCTTCCTGCGGGCCACCCCGGCCGAGCTGGTCGGGGTCTGGCTGCCGGACCTGGTCGGCGACCCGCGCCCGCAGAACCTGCCCGGCACCTGGGACCAGTACCCGAACTGGCGCCTGCCGGTCGCGGACGGCTCCGGCGACCCGGTCACCCTCGAACGGCTGGCCACCGCCCCCGCCGCCGGCCTGCTCGCCCGGCTCCTGGCCCCGCGCGGTTCCGCCGGGTCGGCCCCGAGGCACGTCCTCCCGTCCCGCCCGACCGACCCCGACGAGCGCGCCCCCGTAAGCGGCGGGTAAGTTGGAAACGTGGACAAGAGGAACGCTTTGCGAGCCGGCGCGGTCTCCGCAACGGTCACGCTGATGATGCTGCTGTCGTCGCCCGCCATGGCCTTCACCAGGGACGACGGTGATGACCCCGGTTCCGGCCTGAGTGTGGGCCAGACCCTCGGCCTGTACGTGTTTCTCCCGCTGGTCGCCTTCGCGGTGATCGCCGGTCTGGCGGGCCTGCCCTACGGCAAGGGCAAGAAGAAGTAGCACCCGCGCAGACGTCCCCAGGACTCGCACGACCCGCAGGGCCCGCAGGTCCCGTACGACCTGCAGAGCCCGCACCACCCGCACCACCCGCAAGGCCCGCAAGACCCTGAAGGGGCGCCGGACGATCCCGTCCGGCGCCCCTTCGCGGTTGCGAGGAGACCGTCAGCGGCCGCCCGCCGCACGGTCGGCCGCCTGGGCCTTGAGCGCGCGCTCGACGCCCGCCCGGGCCTCGACGACCTGGCGCCGCAGCGCCGGGGCCGGCTCGGCCGAGGCCAGCCACGCGTCGGTGGCCTCCAGGGTCGCGGCCGTCACCTGGAGGGCCGGGTACAGCCCGACGATGATCTGCTGCGAGATCTCGTGGCTGCGGGTCTCCCAGACGCCCTTGACCGCCGCGAAGTACTTCGCCGCGTACGGCGCGAGCAGCTCGCGCTGGTCGGACTGCTGGAAGCCGGCGATGACGGCCTCCTGCACATAGTTCGTCAGCTTGTCGGACTCCACCACCGACACCCAGGCCTCCGCCTTGGCCCCGGCGGTCGGCCGGGCGGCGCGGCAGGTGGCCGCGTGCTCCTGGCCGGCCGCGGTGTTGTCCCGCTCCAGCTCGGCGGCGATGGCGGCCTCGTCGGCCCGGCCGGTGGCGGCGAGGCGCACCAGCAGGGTCCAGCGCAGCTCGGTGTCCACCGCGAGGCCCTTGATCTCGACCGAGCCGTCCAGCAGCCCGGCGAGCAGGCCCAGCTGACCGTCGGTACGGGCGACCGAGGCGAGGGCGCGGGCCCAGGCCAGCTGGTGGTCGCTGCCGGGCTCGGCGGCGCGCAGGTGCTCCTCCGCGGCGGCGGCCCAGCGGTCGAGGCCCTGCTCGCGCCACTGCGGGTCGGTGTAGGCGTCGAGGGCGAGCTTGACCTGGCGGTGCACGGACTGCACCACGCCGATGTCGCTCTCGCGCCCGATGCCGGACAGCGCCAGCGCCAGGTAGTCGCGGGCGGCCAGCTCGCCGTCGCGGGTCATGTCCCAGGCGGAGGCCCAGCACAGCGCGCGCGGCAGCGACTCGGTGAAGCCGCCGAGGTGCTCGGTGACGACGGCCAGCGAGTCCTCGTCCAGCCGGATCTTGGCGTACGAGAGGTCGTCGTCGTTCAGCAGCACGACGGCCGGGCGGTGCCGGCCGACCAGCTCGGGCACCTCGGTGCGCGGGCCGTCGACGTCCAGCTCGATCCGGTCGGTGCGCACCAGCGCGTCGCCGTTCAGCTCGTACAGGCCGATCGCGATGCGGTGCGGCCGCAGCACGGCCTCGCCCTTGGCGCCGGCGGGCAGCGCGGGGGCCTCCTGGAGCACCGCGAAGGACTCGATCTCGCCGTCGGTGTTGAGCACGATCGAGGGCCGCAGCACGTTGATGCCGGCGGTCTCCAGCCAGGCCTTGGACCAGGCCTTGAGGTCGCGGCCGCTGGCCTCCTCCAGGGCGCCGAGCAGGTCGCTGAGCCGGGTGTTGCCCCAGGCGTGGCGCTTGAAGTACGCCTGCACGCCCTGGAAGAAGGCGTCCTGGCCGACGTACGCCACCAGCTGCTTGAGCACCGAGGCGCCCTTGGCGTAGGTGATGCCGTCGAAGTTGACCTGGACGTCCTCCAGGTCGTTGATGTCCGCCATGATCGGGTGGGTGGACGGCAGCTGGTCCTGCCGGTACGCCCAGGTCTTCATCTGGTTGGCGAAGGTGGTCCAGGAGTGCGGCCACTTGGAGCCCGGGGCCTCGGCCTGGCAGACGGCCTCGGCGTAGGTCGCGAAGGACTCGTTGAGCCAGAGGTCGTTCCACCACTCCATGGTGACGAGGTCGCCGAACCACATGTGGGCGAGCTCGTGCAGGATCGTCGCGGCACGGGCCTCGTACGCGGCGTCGGTGACCTTGGAGCGGAACACGTACTGGTCGCGCAGGGTGACGGCGCCCGCGTTCTCCATCGCGCCGGCGTTGAACTCCGGGACGAAGAGCTGGTCGTACTTGGCGAACGGGTACGGGAAGTCGAACTTCTCCTGGAAGTAGTCGAAGCCCTGCTTGGTGACCTCGAAGACGGCCTCCGGGTCCAGGAACTCGCGCAGCGAGGGCCGGCAGTAGACGCCCAGCGGCACCTTCTGCTCGCCGTTCTCGTAGGTGTCGAAGACCCCGACGTACGGGCCGGCGACGAGCGCGGTGATGTAGGTGGAGATCCGGCCGGTGGGCTCGAACGTCCAGACCCGGGTGTCGCCCTCGCCGACCGGCTCCGGGGTCGGCGAGTTGGAGACCACGACCCAGCCCTCCGGCGCGGTCACGGTGAACGCGAACGCGGCCTTCAGGTCGGGCTGCTCGAAGTTGGCGAAGACCCGGCGGGCGTCCGGCACCTCGAACTGGGTGTACAGGTAGGTCTCGCCGTCGACCGGGTCGACGAACCGGTGCAGGCCCTCACCGGTGTTGGTGTACTCGCAGTTCGCGACGACCCGCAGCTCGTTCTCGGCGGCGAGGCCCGGCAGCGGGATGCGGCTGTCGGCGAAGGTCGCCGGGTCGAGCCGCACGCCGTTGAGGGTGATCTCCTCGACGCTCGGGGCGACGAGGTCGATGAAGGTCTCCGCCCCCGGGGTGGTGGCGGTGAACCGGACCACGGTGGTGGACCGGAAGGTACCGCCCTCGCGGGCCGAACCGAGGTCGAGCTCGATGTCGTACGCGTCCACGTGGAGGAGGTCGGCCCGGGTGCGGGCCTCCTCACGGGTCAGGTTTGTGCCGGGCACTCGCTGCACTCCTTTGTCAGACTGATGGTCCGAATCCTCGCACGTCCAACGGACGGGGCGGCCGAAAAATCACAGGCGGGGCGGGCCCGGGCGATCAGCCCGTGCCCGCCCCGCCCGTGTCGGTCGCCGCGCGGCCCGCGACGAGGGGTCACGCCCCCGGGATCAGCCCCGGAGGCGCCCCGGCGTCACTTCTTCCACTTGGTCAGCGGACCGTCGCTGGCGCTGTAGCGGCGGAACGCGTAGACGGCGGCGCCGTCGTCCGAGACCAGGTACTCGGAGGTGCTGCTGCCGATGCCCATGCTGCTCGGCATCGTCATGGTGCCGAGGTCGGACATCGAGCCGTCGGTCGGCGAGAGCGTCACCAGCCGGGCCGGCTTGTTGTAGCCCTGGTCGACGATCGCGCGGACCTTGCCGTCCTTGTCGGTCCCGGCCACCAGGCGCATGTCGTTGCTCGTCGAACCGGAGTTGGCCGACCACAGCCGCTTGCCGGTGTTCAGGTCGTAGGCGTTGATGCCCGGCTTGCCGCCGCTGACCTGGACGTACAGCGTGGTGCCGCTGACCACGTTGCGGGTGAGGGCCTCGTTCTGGCCGGAGAGGCGCAGGCTGTCCGCGCCGGGCTCCTTGACGGACATCTGGGTGCCCGGCTTGTTGTCCTTGTCGAACGGCAGGACGTAGTCGCCCTGCGGGCCGTTGCCCATCAGCAGCACCAGCGGCTTGTCCTGGACGACCGAGTCGACCTCCTCGATGTTGCCGGTGAGGGTGATCGGGGTGCTGGCCGGCTTGCCGGTCTCGGCGTTGACGATGACCAGCTGCGACTTCGGGCCGCTGGTGCCGTAGCAGCGGTCGCTGACCGCGATCTGGGCGCCGGCCGCCTTGCCGCGCAGGACGCAGTCCTTGTCGCGCGGCTGGTACTGCCAGGCCGGCTGGCCGTTGGCGATGTTCAGGGCGGCGACGGCGTTGCCGCCGACGGCGACGACGTTCTCGGTGACGCTGAGGGTCGGCGAGGACATCCGGTCGGCCGAGACCTTGACGCTCCAGAGCAGCTTGCCCTGGGTCAGGTCGATGGCGCCGACGGTGGAGCAGTCGCTGTCACCGGTGTTGAAGGAGACGGCGGCGACGCCCTTGGAGTTGGCGGCGTACGAGGCGGTGCACAGCTCCTTGCTGCCGGCCGGGGCGGCGATGGTCCACGCCTCCTTGCCGTCGGTCAGGTTGAAGGCCCTGATCCCGGAGCTGTCGACGCGCACCGCGAGCTTGTCGGTGCCCCAGACGCCGAGCATCTGGTTCGAGCTGTCCGCGTTGGCCGGCTTGGGGGCGCTCCAGGCGACGTTGAAGGTGGCGCCCTTGGGAGCGGGGGCGGGGGTGGGGCCGTTGCTGGTCCCGCCGTTGTCGGTGGTGCCGGTGCTGACCGGGTCCGGGCCCGGGTCGGGGGCGGGCTTGGGGTCCTTGAGCAGGACGACCAGGGCGACCACGATCGAGATCGCCAGCACACCGCCGATGATCCCGCCCCACAGCATCACCGGGTTGCGCTGCTTGGGCGCGACCGGCGCGACGGGGTAGCCGTACCCGGGCTGCTGCGGGTAGGCGTAGCCGCCCGGGTTGTAGGCCTGCCCGGCGTCCGGGGCACCGTACGGGGCACCGGGGACCGGGTCGTACGGGCCGACCGGCGCGGCACCGGGCGGCGGCGGGGCCTGGCTGGGGAACCCGGGCGCGGTCGGCGCGTACGCCGCGTACTCCGGGCTGCCGACCGACGGCTGCGCGGGCGGCTGCACGGGCGGTGCCGGCGGCTGGCCGGGCGGCGGGCCCGCGGGCGCGACCGGGCCCGGGGTGACCTGTCCCGGGACGGCGGCGCCGTCGAGCTGCGTCATCTGGTCCGCGACGGCGGCCGGATCGACCCCGCCGCCCGGCGGGCGCCCGAACGAGACGCCCCGGTTGTCCTGCGGACCGCTGCCGGGCGTTTCGCCTGCACCCGGCGTAGGGTGATCCCCTGCCATCTGATTCCCCGTCATGTCTGGATGCGTCCCCCTGGCGGTGCCGTCCACGGCCCCGATGGGACGGGTGAGAAGTGGCACCATGTTAGTGGTGCGTGGTTTTCGGCCGTCGCCAGGACAGCGGTTCCCCGTCCCCGCAGGTCCAGGCCGCGCAACACCTTCACCCCCCGATCACCGCGCCCCCACGCCCGCGCCCCCGCTCGCCGGCCCGCGCCGGGCGGCCGCCGTCCGCGCCCCCCTGCGCGCCCGCCCGCCGCAGCCGGGATCCCCGCCCGGGCCCCCGGGCCGTACCCTTCAGGAGTTGAAGGGGACGCCCGGCGGAGGGGTCCCCGCCCTGGGAGGGTGGATCATGTCGACGGACACACCGGGCTCGCAGTCGTCGCTGCACCGGGCGAACCTGGAACGGGTGCTCCGCGCGGTGCGGATGGCCGGCTCGCTGACCCAGGCCGAGATCGCCCGCGGCACCGGACTGTCCGCGGCCACCGTGTCCAACATCGTGCGGGAGTTGAAGGAGAGCGGCACCGTCGTGGTCGCCGACACCTCCTCCGGCGGCCGCCGCGCCCGCAGCGTCTCGCTCAGCGGGGACGCCGGCATCGTGGTCGGCATCGACTTCGGCCACACCCACCTGCGCGTCGCGGTCGGCAACCTGGCCCACCGGGTGCTGGCCGAGGAGAGCGCCCCGATCGACGTCGACGTCTCCGCCCAGCAGGGCTTCGACCGCGCCGAGGCGATGGTCGAGCGGCTGCTGACGCAGGCCGGCTTCCGTTCCGACAAGGTGATCGGCGTCGGCCTCGGCGTGCCCGGCCCGATCGACGTGGAGACCGGCGCGCTCGGCTCCACCGCGATCCTGCCCGGCTGGACGGGCATCGCCCCGGGCCGGGAGCTGGCCGAGCGGCTCGGCATGCCGGTGCACGTGGACAACGACGCCAACCTGGGCGCGCTCGGCGAGCTGGTCTGGGGCGCCGGCCGCGGGCTGAGCGACCTCGCCTACATCAAGGTCGCCAGCGGGGTCGGCGCCGGGCTGGTGGTGAACGGCCAGATCTACCGCGGCCCGGGCGGCACCGCGGGTGAGATCGGGCACATCACCCTGGACGAGGCGGGGCCGGTCTGCCGCTGCGGCAACCGCGGCTGCCTGGAGACCTTCGTCGGCTCCCGCTACCTGCTCTCGCTGCTCGCCCCCACCCTCGGCCAGGACCTCAGCCTGCCCCGGGTGGTCGAGCTGGCCCAGCAGGGCGACCTCGGCTGCCGCCGGGTGATCGCCGACGCGGGCCGGCAGATCGGCACCGGCGTCGCCACCCTCTGCAACCTGCTGAACCCCCGCCGGGTGATCCTCGGCGGGGACCTCGCCGAGGCCGGTGAGCTGGTGCTCGCCCCGATCCGGGACTCGGTGGCCCGGTACGCGATCCCGAGCGCCGCCCGTCAGCTCTCGGTCGTCCCCGGCACCCTCGGCGGCCGGGCCGAGGTGCTCGGCGCGCTGGCCCTGGTGATGAGCGAGATGGGGGAGTCGGGCGCGCTGGGCCGCGCCTGACACCGCCGTCCGGCCCGCCCGCGTATTCAAACGCCTGTACGTCAACCTGAGGTGACCCGGCTTCCCGGCCCGACCTCCCGGAATGGCGGTAACCGAACGGTGGCACCGGGCGCGCCGCTTGGTGTCCGGCAGGCGGACATTAGACTCGACCGGTCGCCACCGGCCGGACCGTCGGACTGCCGCCGGGCCGGGCAGCGACGCCCGTCGGACCGTCCGTGGTCCGCGAACACTGAACGAGGAGGAACGGGTGGCCCTGCTGACCCGCATTCGGGGACCGCGCGATCTCGACCGGCTCACGCCCGGACAGCTGGCCGCACTGGCCCAGGAGATCCGGACCTTCCTGGTGACCGAGGTCTCCAAGACGGGTGGCCACCTCGGGCCCAACCTCGGCGTGGTGGAGCTCACCATCGCGCTGCACCGGGTCTTCGACTCCCCGCGCGACCGCATCCTCTTCGACACCGGCCACCAGAGCTACGTCCACAAGCTGCTCACCGGCCGCCAGGACTTCTCCCGGCTGCGGATGAAGGGCGGCCTGTCCGGCTACCCGTCCCGGGCCGAGTCCGAGCACGACGTGATCGAGAACTCGCACGCCTCCACGGTCCTCTCGTACGCCGACGGCCTGGCCAAGGCCAACCAGATTCTGGGCAAGAACGACCCGGTCGTCGCGGTGATCGGCGACGGCGCGCTCACCGGCGGCATGGCCTGGGAGGCGCTCAACAACATCGCCGACGCCAAGGACCGTCCGCTCGTCATCGTCGTGAACGACAACGAGCGCTCGTACTCCCCGACCATCGGCGGCCTGGCCAACCACCTCGCCACCCTGCGCACCACCCAGGGCTACGAGCGCTTCCTGTCCTGGGGCAAGGACGCGCTCCAGCGCACCCCGGTGGTCGGCCAGCAGCTGTTCGAGACGCTGCACGGCGCCAAGAAGGGCCTCAAGGACTTCATCGCCCCGCAGGGCATGTTCGAGGACCTCGGCCTCAAGTACATCGGCCCGATCGACGGCCACGACATGGCCGCCCTGGAGTCCGCGCTGACCAAGGCGCGCGGCTTCGGCGGCCCGGTGATCGTGCACTGCCTCACCGAGAAGGGCCGCGGCTACCACGCCGCCGAGAACAACGACGAGGACCGCTTCCACGCGGTCGGCAAGATCCACCCGGAGACCGGCCTGCCGATCACGAGCGGTGGCGGCCGGAGCTGGACCTCGGTCTTCGCCGAGGAGATGGTCGCGCTCGGCCACGAGCGCGAGGACATCGTCGGCATCACCGCCGCGATGCTCCACCCGGTGGGCCTGGCCCCGTTCGCCGAGGCCTTCCCGGACCGGATCTTCGACGTCGGCATCGCCGAGCAGCACGCCGTCACCAGCGCGGCCGGCCTGGCCACCAACGGCCTGCACCCGGTGTTCGCGGTCTACGCGACCTTCCTCAACCGGGCCTTCGACCAGGTCCTGATGGACGTCGCCCTGCACAAGCTGGGCGTCACCTTCGTCCTGGACCGGGCCGGCGTCACCGGCGACGACGGCGCCTCGCACAACGGCATGTGGGACATGTCGATGCTGCAGATCATCCCGACCCTGCGGCTGGCCGCCCCGCGCGACGCCGACCAGGTCCGCGCCCAGCTGCGTGAGGCCGTCGAGGTCAAGGACGCCCCGACCGTGGTCCGCTACTCCAAGGGCACGGTCGGCCCGGCCGTCCCCGCGGTCGGCCGGATCGGCGGCATGGACGTGCTGCGCGCCGCCGAGGAGCCCTCCGGCGCCCACCGCGCCGACGTGCTGATCGTCTCGGTCGGCGCGATGGCCCCCACCAGCCTGGAGGTCGCCGACCTGCTGGCCGCCCAGGGCGTCACCGCCACCGTGGTGGACCCGCGCTGGGTCAAGCCGGTGGACGCGGCCCTGCCGGGCCTGGCCGCCGAGCACCGGGTGGTCGTCACGATCGAGGACAACGGCCGGGTGGGCGGCGTCGGCGCCGCCGTGGCGCAGGCGCTGCGGGACGCGGACGTGGACCTGCCGGTGCGCGACTTCGGCATCCCGCAGGAGTTCCTGGACCACGCCAGCCGGGCCGAGATCCTGGCCGAGATCGGCCTGAACGCCCCGGACATCGCCCGAAAGGTGACGGCTCTGGTCGCCAAGCTGGACGCGGCGCCGGTCAAGGCCTGACCGGAGACCGTCCGGGGGAGCGGTCACCCGTTCCGCAGACGACCGTTTGTCGTAACTCCGTAACAGTTCGTCACGGAACAAGCTGACAATCGCACTGAAAGGCGGGACCGGCGCCACCGGCGCCGATCCCGCCCGGTAGGTTGTCACCCGTGCCGACCCCCACCCGCCTCCGCCTCACCGGACTGGCCGAGCGCCTGCCCGAGCGCGTCCGTACCCGTGTTCTCACCGGGTACTGGACCAGGCTGGTGCCGGTGCTCGCGCTGGTCGCGCTGCTCACCCACATCCCCTCCTTCGCCCGGCCCGTCTGGAGCCCGGACGAGGGCTTCCTGGCCACCCAGGCCCGGATGCTGGCGGACGGCGGGGTGCTGTACGACACCGTGGTGGACCGCAAACCACCGCTGCTGCCCTGGCTCTACCAGGCCTGCTTCGCGGTCTTCGGCTCCGCCTCGCTCTGGCCGCTGCGCACCCTGGCGGTGGTGGCCCACCTGGTCACCGCGATCCTGCTGGCCTCGATCGCCCGCGGCCGCTGGGGCAACCGGGCCGGGGCCGGGGCCGGACTGCTCTACCTGCTGGTCTCCATCGGGCTCTCCCCGGAGGACACCCAGGCGGCGACCTTCGAGGTCTTCATGCTGCCCGCCATGGTGGCCGCCTTCCGGTACGCCGAACGGCGCCGCTGGCTGGCCGCGGGCATCGCGGTCGCCCTCTGCTCACTGACCAAGCAGACCGGCGGCGCGGTGCTGCTGCCGGTGCTCTGGATGCTGTTCCAGGACGCCCGCCGGCGCGGGGTGCGCTGGCCGCCCGCGCTGTTCAAGATCGGGTTCGGCTTCACCCTGCCGATAGCGCTGGTCGCGGTGATCCTCACCAAGCCCAAGGGCTTCCTCTTCTGGGTGGTCACCGGCAGCGGCGACTACGCCTCCTTCGGCGGCGCCTGGCTCCAGATGCTCGGCCGGGCCTTCGGCAACTCGGCCATCCTGGCCGCGGCCGGCCTGGGCTTCCTGCTCCCGGTCGGACGCCGGCTCTGGCTCAAGCACCGCCACCGCCCGCTGCCGGTGGCCGGCGAGGAGCACGGCTCGACCACCGACCTGTGGGTCTGGCTGCTCTCCTCGGTCGTCGCGGTCAGCGTGGGCTTCCACTTCTTCGGCCACTACTACCTCCAGCTGATCCCGCCGCTGGTGCTGCTGGGCACCGGGGCGGTCGCCACCTCGGCGATCCGCTGGAAGCCCGTCCTGCTGTACACCACGGCCGCCGCCACGGTGTTCTGGAGCCTGGCGCTGGCCTGGCCGGGGGAGCGGCTCAACCGCACCACCGAGGTCGCCACCGCCGTCGCCGCCCAGACCACCCCCAAGGACACCGTGCTGGTCTGGGGCATGCACCCCGAGCTGTACTGGCTGGCCGACCGCAAGCCCGCCACCCGCTACCTGACCGCCGGCTTCCTCACCAACTACAGCGGCGGCAAGGACGGCAACCAGAACGTCGGCGAGCAGTTCAGCGTCTCCAACGCCTGGCAGACCTTCGACAAGGAGCTGGCCAACGGCCTGCCCGAGGTCGTGGTCGACGACTCCGGCATCGCCCCGTACCAGCCGGTCATGGTCCCCCGGATCGAGAACCTGCTGGACACCCACTACGAGATGGTCGGCGTCTTCGCCGACACCGTGGTGTACCGCCTCAAGCACTGAGGCGGCCCGTACCCGGTTTCCTCGCGGCAACGCCGTACACGCCGGGTTCCCGGCGGCAGCGCCGTACACAGGACCTCGGGCGGAAACGCCGTACACGCCGCGTCCGGGTGGCAGCCCCGTACACACGGAGGAGCCCCGGTGACCAGGCGGTCACCGGGGCTCCTTCGTGTTCGGGTGCTGCGTTACGCGGGCACCGAGGCCACGCCGGGGGCGAGGAACGCCTTGCCGTTCACCCGCTCCGAGACGCCCTCACGGTCCAGGTACGGGGTGATCCCGCCCAGGTGGAAGGGCCAGCCGGCACCGGTGATCATGCAGAGGTCGATGTCCTGCGCCTCGGCGACGACACCCTCCTCCAGCATCAGGCCGATCTCCTGCGCCACGGCCTCCAGGGCGCGGGCGCGGACCTGCTCCCCGGTGAGCACCGAGTCGCCGAAGGTCAGCAGCTCCAGCACCTCGGGGTCGAGGACCTGCTGGCCGTCCGTCCAGGTGTAGAAGCCGCGCTTGCCGGCCTTGACCACCTTGGCGAGGTTCTCGGAGACGGTGAACCGCTCCGGGAAGGCGCCGTGCAGGGTCTCCGAGACGTGCAGGGCGATGGCCGGGCCGACCAGCTCCAGCAGCACGATCGGGGACATCGGCAGGCCGAGCGGCTCGACGGCCTTCTCGACGTCGGCGATCGGGGTGCCCTCGTCGATGATGCCCTGGATCTCGCCCATGAAGCGGGTCAGGATCCGGTTCACCACGAACGCGGGGCGGTCCTTGCAGAGCACCGAGGTCTTCTTCAGCTTCTTGGACACCGCGAAGGCGGTGGCCAGCGAGGCGTCGTCCGTCGAGTCGCCGCGGACGATCTCCAGCAGCGGCAGGATCGCGACCGGGTTGAAGAAGTGGAAGCCGACGACCCGCTCGGGGTGCTTCAGCTTCGAGGCCATCTCGGTGACCGACAGCGAGGAGGTGTTGGTCGCCAGCACGCAGGTCGGCGAGACCACGTTCTCCAGGTCCGCGAAGACGGCCTGCTTGACGCCCATCTCCTCGAACACGGCCTCGATGACGAAGTCCGCGTCGCCGAAGGCGGCGGCCTTGTCCAGCGAGCCGGAGACCAGGCCCTTGAGACGGTTGGCCTTGTCCTGGCCGATCCGGCCCTTGCCGAGCAGCTTGTCGATCTCGGCGTGGACGTAGCCGACGCCCTTGTCCACGCGCGCCTGGTCGATGTCGGTGAGGACCACCGGCACCTCCAGACGGCGGGCGAACAGCAGCGCCAGCTGCGAGGCCATCAGACCGGCGCCGACGACGCCGACCTTGGTGACCGGGCGGGCCAGCGACTTGTCCGGCGCGCCGACCGGGCGCTTGGCCCGGCGCTGCACCAGGTTGAAGGCGTAGATGCCGCTGCGCAGCTCGCCGCTCATGATGAGGTCGGCCAGGGCCGCGTCCTCGGCGTCGAAGCCGGCCTGGAGGCTCGCCTTGTCCGCGAGGTCGAAGTCCTTGGCGGCGGCGATGATGTCCAGCGCCCTGTAGGCGGCCGGAGCGGCGCCGTGCACCTTGGCGTCGGCGACCATGCGGCCCCAGAGGACGGCGTCGTCCCAGGCCTTGCCGCGGTCGATCGCCTCGCGCTCGACGACGACGTCGCCCTTGACGACCTTGGCGGCCCAGAGCAGCGACTGCTCCAGGAAGTCGGCCGGCTCGAAGATCGCGTCGGCGATCCCCAGCTCGAACACGTCCTTGCCCTTGAGCTGCTTGTTCTGGTTCATCGAGTTCTCGACGATGACCTTGACGGCCTTACCGGCACCCACCAGGTTCGGCAGGATGGTGCAGCCGCCCCAGCCGGGGACGAGGCCGAGGAAGACCTCGGGCAGCGAGAAGGCCGGGACGCCCGCCGACACCGTGCGGTAGTCGCAGTGCAGGCCGACCTCGACGCCGCCGCCCATCGCCGCGCCGTTGTAGAAGGCGAAGGTGGGGACGGGCAGCGTGGCGATCCGCTGGAAGACGTCGTGGCCGCCCTTGCCGATGGCCAGCGCGTCCGCGTGCTCCTTGAGAAGCTCGACGCCCTTGAGGTCGGCGCCGACCGCGAAGATGAACGGCTTGCCGGTGATCGCGGCACCGACGATCGTGCCCTCGGCGGCCTCGGCCGCGACCTGGTCCAGCGCCTCGTTCAGCTTGAGCAGCGAGCCCGGGCCGAAGGTGGTCGGCTTGGTGTGGTCGAAGCCGTTGTCCAGGGTGATCAGGGCCAGCCGGCCGGCCTGCAGCGGCAGGTCGAGGTGGCGGACGTGCGCGGTCGTGACGACCTCGCCCGGGAAGAGCTCGGCGCCGCGGGTCAGCAGCTCGGTGGTGTTCGTCATGGTCACTTACCACCCTCGAGCTCGGTGTTCTGGGTCGCTCCGCTCCAGTGGGGGTTCTCCCAGATGATGGTGCCGCCCATGCCGAAGCCGATGCACATCGTGGTGAGGCCGTAGCGGACGTCCGGGCGCTGCTCGAAGCGGCGGGCCAGCTGGTTCATCAGGCGCACGCCGGAGGAGGCCAGCGGGTGGCCGAAGGCGATCGCGCCGCCGTACGGGTTGACCCGCTCGTCGTCGTCCGCGATGCCGTAGTGGTCCAGGAAGGACAGGACCTGGACGGCGAAGGCCTCGTTGATCTCGAAGGCCTGGATGTCGTCGATGGTCAGACCGGCCTTGGCCAGCGCCTTCTCGGTGGCCGGCACCGGGCCGATGCCCATGACCTCGGGCTCGACGCCCGCGAAGGCGAAGGAGACCAGGCGCATCTTGACCGGGAGGCCGAGCTCCTCGGCGACGTCCTCGGCGGCCAGCAGCGAGGCGGTGGCGCCGTCGTTCAGACCGGCCGAGTTGCCCGCGGTGATGTTGCCGTGCGGGCGGAACGGGGTCTTCAGGCCGGCCAGCGACTCCATCGTGGTGCCCGGGCGCAGCGGCTCGTCCACGGTGGCCAGGCCCCAGCCGGTCTCGCCGACCTCGGGGTTGGTGTTGCGGATCGAGATCGGCACCAGGTCGGGCTGGATGTCGCCGTTGGCGTACGCCTTGGCGGCCTTCTCCTGGGAGCGCACGGCGTAGGCGTCGCAGCGCTCCTTGGTCAGGTGCGGGAACCGGTCGTGCAGGTTCTCCGCGGTCATGCCCATGAACAGGGCGGACTCGTCGACCAGCTTCTCGGAGACGAAGCGCGGGTTCGGGTCGACGCCCTCGCCCATCGGGTGGCGGCCCATGTGCTCGACACCGCCGGCCACGACCACGTCGTACGCGCCGAAGGCGATGCCGCCGGCGGTGGTGGTCACGGCGGTCAGCGCACCGGCGCACATGCGGTCGATCGCGTAGCCGGGGACGGACTTCGGCAGGCCGGACAGCAGGGCGGCGGTGCGCCCGATGGTCAGGCCCTGGTCGCCGATCTGCGTGGTGGCCGCGACGGCGACCTCGTCGATGCGCTCGACGGGCAGGTTCGGGTTACGGCGCACGAGCTCCCGGATGCACTTGACGACGAGGTCGTCGGCGCGCGTCTCGTGGTAGATGCCCTTCGGGCCTGCCTTGCCGAACGGGGTGCGGACGCCATCGACGAAGACGACGTCCCTCGCGGTACGAGGCACGGGGGCTCTCCTCCCAGGGACCAACATGACGATTGGGCGGGCTGCCGCCGTCGAAGACCCGAGCGGCGCCGCATCACCGCCATGCTACCCGCCGGTAACCAGCCTGCCCAGGCCCCTCGGAGGGATCTGACCATGTGTCCCCCGACACGTTCCCCGGGCCGTCCGACCAGGAGCGTCGTTCCCGGGTGCGACGGGCGGTGCGACGAACGGGTACGACGGACGGGTGCGACGAAGGGGATGCCACCCGTACGGATGACATCCCCTTCCACGTGTTGCCGTGATCGGTCCTGGAGCGTGATCAGTCCTGGGCCGCGGCCGCGGCGAACGCGGCGGCCACCGCCGGCGCCACCAGGTCCACCTGCCACTGCCGGGCGCCGAACCCGCGCAGGGCGGCGGCCACGGCCTCGGGGCCCGGCTCGGTCGGCGGGTGCCAGCAGACCCGGCGGACGGTGTCCGGGGTCATCAGGTTCTCGGCCGGCACGTGGTACCGCTCGGCCAGCTCGCTGATCGCGGCGCGCGCGCCGGACAGCCGGGCGGCGGCCACCGGGTCCTTCTCGGCCCAGGCCCGCGGCGGCGGCGGTCCGTCGTGCGGCGCGGTGGCCGGCGGCAGCATGTTCTCCGGGATCTCCCGGGCGCGCTGCACGGCCGCCAGCCACTGCTCCAGCTGGCGCCGGTGCACCCGCGGGCCGAAGCCCTGGACGGCCTGCAGGGCGGCGATGTTCAGCGGCATGGCCAGCGCGGCGTTGACGATCGCCGCGTCGGCGAGCACCCGGCCGGGGGAGACGTCGCGGTCCTGCGCCATCCGGTCGCGGACCAGCCACAGCTCGCGCACCACGGCCAGCTGACGGCGGCGGCGGATCTTGTGCAGCTGCGAGGTGCGGCGCCACGGGTCGTTGCGCGGGCCCGGGCGGGGCGCGGCGGCGATCGAGGCGAACTCCTCCATCGCCCAGCCGAGCTTGCCCTGGGCGTCCAGCTCCTGTTCGAGTGCGTCGCGCAGCTCGACCAGCACCTCGACGTCCAGAGCGGCGTAGCGCAGCCACGGCTCGGGCAGCGGGCGGGTGGACCAGTCGACCGCGGAGTGCTCCTTGGACAGGCTCAGCCCGAGCACGTTCTCGGTCATCGGCCCGAGGCCGACCCGGGCGAAGCCGGCGATCCGCCCGGCCAGCTCGGTGTCGAACAGGCGCTGGGGTCTCATGCCGACGTCGGACAGGCAGGGCAGGTCCTGGCTGGCCGCGTGGACGACCCACTCGGCGTCCTCGACGGCCTTGCCGAGCGCACTGAGGTCCGGGCAGGCGATCGGGTCGATCAGGGCGGAGCCGGAACCCGCGCGGCGCAGCTGGATGAGGTAGGCGCGCTGCCCGTAGCGGTAGCCGGAGGCCCGTTCGGCATCGACGGCCACCGGTCCGGTGCCCGCGGCGAAGGCGGCGACGACGGCGCCCAGCGCCTGTTCGTCCGCCACGACGGGCGGGATCCCCTCCCTCGGCTCAAGGAGCGGGACCGGGGCTGCTTCTTCTGGGATGGCTGCTACGGCGTCGGTCACCCCCCAAGGGTACGACGGTCCTCGCGGCCGGGAGTGTTGTCGGACTGGTCAGACTGTTGATCGCCCGGGGGCGGCCCGCCCCGCTCCGGGGCGCGGTTCACCCGCCGCGGGCCCTCCGGGGGTGACGGGAGTTCGGCGGCGGGAGGTTGACGTCGGGAGTTCGACGGCGGGCCCCGGAACAGCGCCGCGGCGGCCGAGGAGGAAACGTTCCTCCTCGGCCGCCGCAGCGGTCCGGAGCGTCCGGCTCAGTGGATGATGCCGGTGCGCAGCGCGACCGCGACCATGCCGGCGCGGTCGCCGGTGCCCAGCTTGCGGGCGATCCGGGCGAGGTGGCTCTTCACGGTGAGCGCCGACAGGCCCATCGCCACGCCGATCGCCTTGTTGGACTGGCCCTCGGCGACCAGCCGCAGCACCTCGACCTCGCGGCCGGAAAGCTCGCGGTAGGCGGCCTGCTGCGCGCCGGGCGCACCAGGGGCTCCGGGGGCGCCCGGCGCTCCGGCCGCGCCCGGCATGCCCGGCATCCCGGGGCGGCGCATCCGGCCGGCCAGCCCGGCGGCGCCGAGCGGCATCCCGGGGCGGCCCGGCATCGCGACGTTCGTCCGGGTGCCGGTCACCACGTATCCCTTGACGCCGCCGGCCAGCGCGCTGCGGACCGCGCCGATGTCGTCGGCGGCGGACAGTGCCAGGCCGTTGGGCCAGCCCGCGGCGCGGGTCTCGGCGAGGATGGTCAGCCCGGATCCGTCCGGAAGGTGGACGTCGGCGACGCAGATGTCGCGGGGGGTGGAGACCCGTGGGCGGGCCTCGGCGATGGAGGACACCTCGATCACGTCCCGGACACCGAGGGCCCACAGGTGGCGGGTGACGGTGTTTCGGACACGGGGATCGGCGATGACCACCATGGCGGTGGGCTTGGTCGGCCGGTAGGCGACCACGTTTGCGGGGTGCTCAAGAAGGACCGACACCAGGCCTCCTGCGGGGAGTGGCGGACGGAACCCCGATGGGGGCGGTCGGAGTGTTCCGCGTTGGGAAAGGGTCACAGACTGCTTCGGCAGCATCCGTGCCCGGCTTTAGCGAAAGATCACGATCTAGTGAGTAACAATACGGACAAATCGCGCAAATGATTGATGCGACATGCCTGGTATTCGCACAAAATCGATCAGATTCGGTGCCGATCGGTCGGTATCGACCGATGAATTGACGCAGAGCGGGTCCGAAGTCACACTCCGTCAGCCCTGGGGGTGGCGTCCGGCCCCCGGGTGCCGCCGGAGCCGCACACCACCCGTCAGTGCGACCGCGGGCGTCGCCGGGCCGGCATCGGGACCACTCCACCGAGTGAAGGAACCTCGGCGGGACCCTGCGGAGCCGGGGCGGCCGGCGGCAGGCCGGCGCTGACACACAGCAGGTCCCCCCAGGCCGCCAGGTGCCGCTCGAAACGGCCGTCGGCCGGGGTCCAGGAGGCCCGGATCTCGATCTCCGTCGAGGACGGGCGGTCCGCCAGGCCCCCGAAGTACTGGGAGGAGGCCAGCGTCACCGTGCCGGACGGCTCCGCGAACCCGGCGGCGTGCGCCTGCAGGGAGTCCAGCAGCCAGGCCCAGCCCACCTCGGAGAGCATCGGGTCGCCGGCCATCTCCGGCTCCAGCTCGGCCCGGGTCATCGTGACCACCCGGAACTCCCCGTTCCAGGCCTCCTGCCCGGCCGGGTCGTACAGCAGCACCAGCCGGCCGTCCGCCAGCTCCTCGCCGTCCACCTCGACCGAGGCGGTCACCGCGAACGAGTACGGGGCGAGCCGGCGCGGCGCCGGCGCGGGGGAGAGCTGCACCTCGGGCCGCAACCGGGCCCCGTCCAGGGCCGCCACGGCCGCCCGGAACTCGCTCGGCGCCCCCTCGCGACCCGCTCCGCCACCTGCTCCGCCACCCTGTGCGGGGTGCCCTCCGACCGCTGCCATGTCCCGAAGACTAGGTCGAAGAACGGGGTTATCGCCGCAACTTCTCTCCCAGCGGCGTGCCGGAACGGCAAACCCGGACAGATCTTGGAGGAACCGACGAGACCGGCCGGGAAACCGGGCCCGGCACGCGTGCGAAGATTTGACGGTGAGCGAGACTACGGCAGACAGCACGGCGGCCACCCACGACGGCCCGACCACCCCCGGGCGCCGCGGCGCCGCGCACGACTCGGCGTTCCTGCGCGCCTGCCGGCACGAGCCCGTGCCGCACACCCCGGTGTGGTTCATGCGCCAGGCCGGCCGCTCGCTGCCCGAGTACCTGAAGGTCCGCGAGGGCATCCCCATGCTGGAGTCCTGCATGCGGCCCGAGCTGGTCAAGGAGATCACCCTCCAGCCGGTGCGCCGGCACAAGGTGGACGCCGCGATCTTCTTCAGCGACATCGTGGTGCCGCTCAAGGCCGTCGGCATCGACGTCGACATCAAGCCCGGCATCGGCCCGGTCATCGCCGACCCGATCCGCACCGCCGAGGACCTGAAGCGGCTGCGCCCGCTGGAGCCCGACGACGTCCCCTACATCACCGAGGCCGTCGGCCTGCTGGTGGACGAGCTCGGCGAGACCCCGCTGATCGGCTTCGCCGGCGCGCCGTACACGCTGGCCAGCTACCTGATCGAGGGCGGCCCGTCCAAGAACCACGAGAACACCAAGGCCATGATGTACGGGCAGCCCGAGCTGTGGGCCGCCCTGGTGGACCGGCTCGCGGACATCACCTCGGCCTTCCTCAAGGTGCAGATCGAGGCCGGCGCCTCCGCGGTCCAGCTGTTCGACTCCTGGGTCGGCGCCCTCGCGCCGGACGACTACCGCCGCTCGGTGATGCCGTCCAGCACCAAGGTCTTCGACGCCGTCGCCGGGTACGGCGTGCCGCGGATCCACTTCGGCGTCGGCACCGGCGAGCTGCTCGGCCTGATGGGCCAGGCCGGCGCCGACATCGTCGGCGTCGACTGGCGGGTCCCGCTGAACGTCGCCGCCGAGCGGGTCGGCCAGGGCAAGGGCCTCCAGGGCAACCTCGACCCGGCGGTGCTGTACGCGCCCACCAAGGTCGTCGAGACCAAGGCCCGCGAGGTGCTGCACGCCGCCCAGGCGCTCGGCACCAGCGGCCACATCTTCAACCTCGGCCACGGCGTGCTGCCGTCCATGGACCCGGACGCGCTCAGCCGCCTCGTCGCCTTCGTCCACGAGGCCAGCGCACGCTGATCTCAGGGCGGTGGGCCCCCGGACTCCGGGGGCCCACTACCCGGCCGTGACCTCGATCCCGGCCCGGCGCAGCAGCGCCGCCGTCACCCCGTCACCCGGGCGCAGCTCCCCGGAGAACGTCCCGTCGTACACCTGACCGCAGCCGCAGGACGGGCTGCGCGCCATCAGCACCGCCCGCCGGGCCCCCGCCTCCTCGGCGGCGGACAGCGCCGCCCGGGCACCGGCCAGGAACTCCGCGGTGCAGTCCGCGCCCGTCGCGTCCACCACCCGGGCCCGCCCGTCCAGCACGTCCGCGCCGTCCCCGCCCACGATCTCCGCCGGCGGCCGCGGCGTGGGCAGCCCGCCCGCCCCCTCCGGGCACACCACCACGGCCCGCCCCTCCTCGACCAGCCGCACGGCGCCGTCGGAGGTCTTCGCCCGCCCGTCGTACCGACAGGGAATCCCGGCCAGACACGCACTCACCACGATCGGTTCCATGCGGTGGAGCCTACGGCGGCCGGCTCACTCCTCGAAGAGCTGGTCCCTCCGCATCGGGAACTCCCGCCGCCCGCACACGGTTTGGAGATGGTGCGGCTGCCAGATGGACACCGTGACGACCTCGTCCGCGCGCCCGGCGGCCGGGCCCAGCACGGTGCAGTCGATGTCGGCCGGGAACGGGAACGGCGAGTCCGCTTCGATCCACGCGCCGGGCCCGAGGGCCTGGTCCGTCCCGAACATCGCGGTCTTCCCGATGATCGACCACCGTCGGCCGTCCGCGTCCGTGAAACAGACCTCCACCACCCCGGGCTGCGGCTCGTCGTCCACCCACCGGACCGCCTCGCCCCACAGGTACACCACAGGGCACCCTCCTCTCGGTCGGGACCGTACCGGGAGCGACGGTCACCGGCCTGCTCTTTTCGGGTGTGCAGCGGATTGAGGGTCCGGTGTAAGGGTCTGCGAGACTGCGGAGCATGTCGGATGCACAGGTCGTCGTCGTCGGTGGTGGGATCGCGGGGCTGGCTGCGGCCGCCTTCCTGAGCGGGGCGGCCGGGGGGCCGGCGCGGGCGCGGGTGACGGTGCTGGAGGCGTCCGGGCGGGTCGGCGGGAAGCTGTGGGGCGGGGAGGTCGGCGGGGTCCGGGTGGACCTCGGGGCCGAGTCGGTACTGGCCCGGCGGCCGGAGGCGGTGGAGCTGGCGCGGGCGGTCGGGCTCGGCGGGGAGCTGGAGCCGCCGACCACCGCGAAGGCCGCGATCTGGACCCGCGGCGCGCTGCGGCCGCTGCCCGGCGGGCAGGTGATGGGCGTCCCCGGTGACCTGGAGGCGCTGGCCGCCTCCGGGGTGCTGACCGACGAGGGCCTGGAGCGGGCCCGGCACGAGCGGAGCACCGAGGTCGGCGAGGACGTCGCGATCGGCCGCTACGTCGCCGACCGGCTGGGCCAGGAGGTGGTGGACCGGCTGGTCGAGCCGCTGCTCGGCGGCGTCTACGCGGGCCGCGCCGAGGAGATCTCGCTGCGCGCCGCCGTGCCGCAGCTGCTGTCGATCGCGCGTGACGGCGGCTCGCTGGTCGCGGGGGTGCACGAGCTGGCCTCGCGGCCGAAGGTGGTCGGCACCCCGGTGTTCCAGGGCCTGCGCGGCGGTCTCGGCACGCTGCCCGGCGCGGTCGCCGCGGCCTGTGTGCGGGCGGGGGTGGACCTGCGCACCGACGCCCCGGTGGACGAGCTGTGCCGCACCCCCGACGGCTGGCGGGTGGTGACCGGCGGCGAGGTGCTGCACGCGGACGCCGTGGTGCTGGCCGTCCCGGCGCCCGCCGCGGCCCGGCTGCTGCGCGAGGACGCCCCGGCGGCCGCCACCGAGCTGGACGCCGTCGAGTACGCGGGCATGGCCCTGGTCACCCTGGCCTTCCGCCGCGCCGACCTGGCCGAGCCGCCGAGCGGCAGCGGCTTCCTGGTGCCGCCGGTGGACGGGCGGCAGATCAAGGCGTCGACCTTCTCCTCGAACAAGTGGGGCTGGCTGGAGCGCTCCGCGCCGGACGCGTTCCTGCTGCGCACCTCGCTGGGCCGGTACCGCGAGGAGGAGGCGCTGGGGCTGCCGGACGAGGAGCTGGTGGCGCGGTCGCTGGCCGATCTCAGGGAGGCGATCGGGCTGACCGCCCGGCCGTACGACACCTTCGTCTCGCGGTTCTCGGCCGGTCTGCCGCAGTACCCGGTGGGGCACCTGGACCGGGTGGCCCGGGTGCGGGCGGCGGCGGGGCGGGTGGGCAAGCTGGCGCTGTGCGGCGCCGCGTACGACGGGGTGGGCATTCCGGCGTGCATCGGTTCGGCGGCCGCCGCCGCGGCCGCCGTCGACAGACTGCTGACCCCGGCGACCGGGGAAGGTTCCACGGAGAGGACAATGGGCGCATGACTGAGAGCGTTGAGCGGGAGCCGGAGCAGCGGCCCGAGAAGAAGAAGGCGCGCGACCTGAACCAGGTCATCCGCTACACCATGTGGTCGGTGTTCAAGCTCAAGGGTGGCCTGCCCGAGGACCGCACCGCCCTGGCCGCCGAGGTGGACGAGCTGTTCGCGCAGCTGGACGCCAAGGACGTGACCGTGCGCGGTACGTACGACGTCTCCGGTCTGCGTGCGGACGCCGACATCCTGGTCTGGTGGCACGCCGCCGACTCGGACGACCTCCAGGAGGCGTACAACCGCTTCCGCCGCACCGGCCTCGGCCGGCTGCTGGAGCCGGTCTGGTCGAACATGGCGCTGCACCGCCCGGCCGAGTTCAACAAGTCGCACATCCCGGCCTTCCTGGCCGACGAGCGCCCGCGCGACTACGTCTGCGTGTACCCGTTCGTCCGCTCCTACGAGTGGTACCTGCTGCCGGACGCCGAGCGGCGCGCGATGCTCGCCGAGCACGGCCAGATGGCGCGCGGCTACCCGGACGTGCGGGCCAACACGGTGGCCTCGTTCGCGCTCGGCGACTACGAGTGGCTGCTCGCCTTCGAGGCGGACGAGCTGCACCGGATCGTCGACCTGATGCGCGACCTGCGCCCCTCCCGGGCCCGGCTGCACGTCCGCGAGGAGGTGCCGTTCTTCACCGGGCGCCGCAAGCCGGTGAGCGAGCTGCTGAACGGCCTGGTCTGAGCGACCCGGCCGGAGCGGCCCACGACTCCCGGAGGCCGGTTCCCCCCTGTCACACGGGGGAGCCGGCCTCCGTGCCGTCGCGGTCCGGTCGCGGACCGGCGAACTCGCGCAGCACGGAGGTGTAGTGGTCGCCGAGGCCGACCCGGGTGACGTCGCGGAGCCGGTACTTGGTCGGCTCCGGGTACCAGCGGGCCTCGGTGTCGACCTCGTGCAGCCGCAGTGAGCGGGGGCGCAGCCCGGTGACGGTGCCGACCCGGCAGACGTCCGGATCCAGCTGTTCGGTGTGCAGGGTGATCAGGCCGTACTCGGCGCAGGCGGCGGTGAGCAGCCCGGGCAGGTCGTCCAGCGGCAGGTCGGCGCCGGGCGGGCGGACCGGCCACAGGCCGCGGCCCTAGCCGCGGTGCGGGCGCAGGGCGGCGCGGAGCCGGGCGTCGGGCAGGGCGGCGGGGCCGTTCATGGCGACGGCGGTGAGCAGTTCGCGCTCCTCGTCGTCGGCCAGGCCGCGCTGGCGGGCCGGGCGGACCTCGCGCAGTACCTCCTGCCCGATCGGGGAGGCCCAGCGGGTGTACGGGTAGACGTCGACGCGGGCCATCAGCAGGGTGCCGGAGGTGAGCACCAGCGGCAGCGAGAACCAGGCGAGCGGGGCGAGGGTGTCACCGCCGGTGAAGCCGTCGAGGGCCAGCGAGGCGGCCAGCAGGAGCAGGGACAGCAGCAGCGCGTGCCGGACCTGCCGGATCACCACCACGGTGTTGCGCTGCACCAGGGCCGGGGTGGCCAGGCCGGCCAGGGCGAGCCGGGCGCCGATCTCCAGCACGTTGGGGTGCTCGGCGACCGCCTGGCGCAGCTCGTCGGTGCGGCACTGGCCCTCGGGGCCGACGGTGGCGATGACCGCCCGCTCCAGGCGGCTGCGGCCCCTGGGGTCGACCACGGTGGTCCAGCCGGTGTGCGCCAGGTGGAGCCGTCCGCGGCCGGCCATCAGGACGAGGGCGAGTTCGACCACCCGGCCCGGGCCGCCGGCCAGGTAGGCGGTCTCGTACAGGCCGATGCCCACGGCTTCGGGGGGCCGCAGGCCGTTCTGGTCGGCGAGGGCGTCGGCGGTGGCGGTCATCCGGACCAGTCGGACGCAGGACAGGACAGCCGCGACACAGGCCGGTATGAGGAACAGCAACCACATGGGCTTGTTGTATGCCTGTGCCGACTGCGCGCGGAACGCCTTCCCGGTTCGCGATACCGAACTGTGACTTCCGCCGGGTGCCGCCGGAGTCAGGAGCCGCAGCCGCCACCGCCGCAGCTCGACCCGCAGCTGGAGGACGACGAGGAGCCGCAACTCGACGAGCTGGAGCCGCAGCTGGAGGAAGAGGAGCCGCAGCTCGACGAGGAGGACCCGCAGCCGGACGAGCCGCAGCCGGACCCGGAGGAGCCGGAGGAACCGGAGTCGGAGGAGCCGCACCAGGCGGCGGAGCCGCCGTCGGAGCCGGAGGAGCAGGAGGAGGACGACGAGGACGAGGAGGTCGCGGAGCCGTTCGCGGCGGTGGCCTGCCGGAAGAACTCCTCGTCGTCGGTCGACGCGGCCAGCATCGCGGCCTCCAGCTCCGGCTCCCCCAGCCCGGCGGCGGCCAGGCCGCCGAGCGCGAGCGCGCCCAGCAGCGCGCCGCCGGCCAGCCGCGGCGACACCCCGGCATTGGGCTTCCACGGCCCCTGCATCAGGGACAACTGGCGCTGCCCGGCCGGGGTGATCCGGCTCTTGACGAGCGGGGTGACGAGCAGCGAGACGACGCCCACGATCAGCAGGATGACCGGGATCCAGAGCTTCGGGCGCTCGTGGCCGGCGGCGCCGTCGTCGAGCAGCGGGGCGGCCACCATGGAGGCCGCCACCAGGAGCAGCGCGAGCCAGAGCAGCCGGCGGGCGGTGCGGGCCCGCCGCAGCCGCTCGGGGCGGCGCATCAGGCCGCGGTCGGCGAGCCGGTCGCCGATCTCCTGGACGGCGGTGGAGCGCATCACGGTGCGGCGCAGCGGGCCGAGCTGACGGCTCCCGGTCGGTCCGACGGCGTCCTGGACCGCCTTGTCGACCGCGTCGTACGGCTTGGCGCCGGTGAGCGTGACCAGGCCAGAGCGGCTGACCACGGCCTGCTCGCTCATGTGCATCCGGACCAGGGCGGTGTCGAACACCCGCGCCGGCCCGCCGGACAGGAACGCGGTGTCGAGCAGCGGCAGGCCGCGGCCGGGCAGGCCCTTGGCGTACCGGACCTGGCCGATGCGCTGCCGGGTCCGGACCGCGTGGACCGCGGCGGCCGCCAGCAGGACGGCCGGGACGATGAAGTAGCTGTTGTGCCACATGGGCGGTTCCCCCCGAGGTGGTGATGGTTCGTCAGGGCCCGGTGGCCCCGCGGTCGCCGACGGCCGGCCGGGTGTCCGACAGTCGACGGCTACCGGCTACCGGCTACCGGCTACCGGCTACCGGTTACCGGTTACCGGTTACCGGTTACCGGCGCAGGGCCCGGCGCAGGCGGGTGAGCGGGCCCGGCGGTCGTACGGGGGCCGGGTGGAGCCACTGCTCCAGGGCCCGGCGGTGGTCGGCGGCGAGCGGGCCGCCGTCGGTGAGCACCCACTGCGCGAAGGCCCGGGCGTCGGCCCGGTAGCCGCCGGTCTGCGGGTGGGAGCGGGCGTAGTCGAGGAAGAGCGGCCCGTACCCCGCCCCGAGCGTACGGGGCAGGTCGGGGGCCACCTTGGCGGTGGTGTCCCGCCGCTTGGCGGCCAGGCCGGTGGACTGGGCGCGGACCTGGCGTTCGTCGAAGCCGGGCGGGACGGGGCCGCCGGCCACCAGGGCGGCCAGCAGTTCCTCCTGGCGCCGGGCCAGGCGCCGCCGGGCGGCGGCGAGGTCCTGGTCGGCGGTGTCCCGCGCGGTCCCGGTCAGGTCGGTCATCGCCGGGTGCTCCCCTCCAGCACCCGGCGGATGGCGTCCAGTTCACCGGCCAGCTCGCTGGGCGGCGGGAAGTTGGCGTCCCGCTCCAGCAGGACCCCGGGCGGGGCGGTCCGCGCGCACAGCTCGGCCAGCACCTCCAGCACCGGCTCGGTGACGGGGTGGGCGTGGGTGTCGTGCCAGACGCCGTCGACCAGGGTGCCGCCCGCGACGTGGACGTAGGCGAGCGCCTCCAGCGGCAGGAGGTCGAGCTCGGCGGCCGGGTCGATGCCGAGGTTGACCCGGTTGGTGTGCAGGTTGGCGACGTCGATCAGCAGCCGGACGCCGGTGCGCTCGACCAGCTCGGCGAGGAACTGGCCCTCGGTGAACTCGTCGTCCGGCCAGGCGAGCTGGGCGGCGATGTTCTCCAGGGCGAGCGGCACCGGCAGCTGGTCCTGGGCGATCCGGACGTTCTCGGCGATCACCCGCAGCGAGTCCCGGGTGCGGGGGACGGGCAGCAGGTGGCCGGCCTCCAGGCCGCCGGCCCGGACGAACGCCAGGTGCTCGGTGACCAACGGGGAGCCGAGCGCCAGCGCGGCCTCGGCGAGCCGGGCGAGGCGGGCGGGGTCGGGCAGGTCGGCGCCGCCGAGGCCGAGGCCGACGCCGTGCGGGACGACGGTGACGCCGCGTCCGCGCAGGACGGTCAGGGAGTCGGGCAGGTGGTCGGCGCAGATGTTCTCGGCGACCACCTCGACCCAGTCCAGGCCGGGCTGGCGCTCGACCACGGTGTCGATCTCGCCGCGCCAGCCGAGGCCGACGCCCAGGCGGGGCGCGGCGTCCCGGGAGGCGGTGTCCCGGGGCGCGGTCGCCAGCGGTGCGGCGTCCTGGGGCGCGGTGTCCCGGGGTGCGGTGGCCAGGGCAGGGGAAGTCATCGGTTCGCCCCCTTCGGAGGGCCGGGTGGGAGGGCCGTCGACCGGTGCGGCGTCGTCGCCGGACCCGTGCGGCCGTGTTGCTGAGGATGTCCCCGGGTGGGGTGGCTGCCAAGCCTCACCCGGTCTTCTCAGAGCATTATTTGAGCATGTCGTTCCGGTCGTGAGGGACTTGGGTCCCGAGCCCGGGCCGTCCCCCGCAGGTGGGGGTGCCCTCCGGCGGATAAATCGGAGGCGCCGGGCGGGTGGGCGCGGCTAGCGTGGGAATCCATGACTTCTTCGAATTCCTCCCCCCTGACGATCCGGGACTTCCGTCCCGAGGACGCCGAGGCCGTGGCCGCGGCCCACCGGGCCGGGCGCGAGCACCTGGTGCTCTCCGCCGAGACCCTGCTCTGGCTGAACGGCCGGCCGAGCCCCGAGGAGCACTTCCGCACCTTCGTCGCCGAGCTGGACGGCCGGGTGGTCGGCGCGGTGCGCTGCGGGGTGGTGCTCGGGACGTCGGTCGCGGGCGTCGGCTACGCCAACGGCAGTGTGCTGCCCGGGTTCCGGCGGCGCGGCGCGGCCACCGCGCTGCTGGCCGCGGCCGAACGGCACCTGGTCGGGCACGGGGTGACGGAACTGCACACCTGGATGGACGACGAGCCCGCCTCGGTGGCCTTCGCCACCGCCCGGGGGTACCGGCTCGGGCGCACCATGCAGTTCGCCGGACGGGACCTGGCGCTGCCGCTGCCGCCGGCGTCCGTACTGCCGCCCGGCGTCGAGCTGCGTCCGGCCGCGGACTGGGCGGCCGACCCGCATCCGGTGTTCCTGGTCGAGGCGGACGCCATCCTGGACGAGCCCGGCAGCGAGGTGCCGATGGACGCCCTGGAGTACGAGGACTGGCTGCGCGACGACTGGAACCGGCCGGACCGGGACCTGGCCCTGAGCATCGTCGCCGTGGTGGACGGCCGGCCGGCCGCGTTCAGCATGGCGCAGACCGACGGGGTGGACCGCTACTGGTCCGCGTTCACCGCCTGCCACCGGGAGTTCCGCGGCCGCGGGCTGACCAAGTCGGCCAAGCTGGAGTCCCTGCGGCTCGCCGCCGCGGCGGGCCTCCGGCACGCGTACACCAGCAACGACACGACCAACGGGCCGATGCTGGCGATCAACGCCTGGCTGGGCTACGAGCGCTGCGCGGCGGAGCGCAAGGGGATCAAGCGGCTGGGGCGGCCGTCGGAGCAGGACGCCTGACGCCGCCGGGCCGCGTCCCCGGACGCGGCCCGCGCCCGTACCTGTGGCCGTGCCCGTTTCGCCCCCGGTTTCGACAGGGGCCGGGGCCGGGCCACTTCGGCCAGATGTGGTCCAGACCACGTGGGACGAATCGGGACAGCCCGGGCTGCTTCGGGCGCGAAGTGGCTTGAACTGTAATGGTTTTGCTCCACTCCTGTCACGACCTGGGCATAATCGCGCACATGACGATCAGCCGTGCGAACGTGAGCGCGATTGCCGAGGACCTGTACGTGTGGCTCCCGCCGAAGCGGGGGTGGGGCCTGGCCAACTGCGGCCTGCTGGCCTCGGAGACCACCGCGCTCTGGATCGACACGCCGTACGACCCCTCGATGGCCGGCGAGTTCCTCGCCGCGAGCCGGCGGCTGCTGCCGGACGGGGTCGGGGTCGACCGGGTGGTCGTCACCCACGCCAACGGGGACCACCTGTGGGGCGCCGGGGTGCTGCCGGACGCCGAGGTGATCGCCACCCGCGAGGCGCTGGAGCACATCCACTGGGAGCCCACCCCGCAGCAGCAGCACGCGCTGGTCACCAACAGCGACCCGGACTCGCCGCTCGGCGGCTACCTGAAGGAGCACTTCGGGCAGTTCGACTGGTCCGGTACCGAGCCGGTGCGCCCCGACACCGTCTTCACCGGCGAGCTGGAACTGACCGTCGGCCGCTACCCGGTGCGGATCACCAGCCTGCCCGCCGCCCACACCGGCGGCGACCTGCTGGTCCACCTCCCGCACCAGCGCGCGGTGTTCACCGGCGACGTGATCTTCTCCTCGACGCCCGAGCAGCCCGGCGACCACCCCTCGCACTGGGCCGGACCGCTGGAGAACGTCATCGGCGCCTGCGAGCAGGCCCTGGCCACCGGCGCGGAGATCTTCGTCCCCGGCCACGGCCCGGTGCTCGACCGCGACGGCGTCCGCGAGCACATCGGCTACCTCACCTACGTCCGCGAGCGCGCCCACGCCCTGCACGCCGCCGGGATACCCGCGCTGGACGCCGCCCGGCGGGTGATAGCCGAGCAGCGCCACCCCGAACTCGGCCTGCCCGAGCGGCTGGTGATCACCGTCGCGGCCGAGTACCGGCACCTGGACGGCTCGGCGGCCCCGGGCGCCCTGGAGGCCCTGGGCCAGGTCGCCCTGGTGGCCCGGGAACTGGCCGAGGACGAGGCCCGCGCCCAGCGCCCGCGCACCGCCCGGCCCTGATCCCGCCAGGGCCCGGCACCGCCCGATCCTGATCTCGTCCGGCCCCGTCGCCCGGTCGTCCCGGCCGCACCACCCGGTCCACCCCGCAAGCACCCCCGAGGACTTCGATGACGCAGATCGCGCTGATCGTCCTGGCGCTGGTCGCCGCCGCGGCCGCGGCCGTGCTCGCCCGCGGCCGGGCCGTCGCCGTCACCCGGGCGACGACCGCCGAGACCGCGCTCGGCCGGGGCGAGGAGCGCGCCCGGACCGCCGAGGGCCGGCTCGCCCGCGCGGAGCAGCAGCAGCGCGACGCGCAGGAGGCCGCCCGGCGCTCAGCCGAGGAGGCCCGGCGGGCTGAGGAGCGCACCCGGGCCGCCGAGGACAGCGTCCGCGAGGCGCAGGAGGCGGCCCGGCAGGCGCAGGACACCGTCCGGGACGCCATGCAGCAGGGCTCCGCCGCGACCGCCCGGGCCGAGCAGGCCGAGCGCGCGCTCGCCGAGGCCGAGGCGCGCGGCACCGCGCTGCTCGCCGAGATCGGCCACCTCGCCCAGGAGCGGGTCGCCGCCACCGCCGTACGGCTCACCCACGGCAACGCCCCGCTGGTCGGCCCGCTGGACCCGCAGGCCGTCGGCCCGGAGGCGGTCCGGGCGCTGCAAGGCGTCCTGGACGCCGCCCAGGCCGCCCTCGCCGACGAGCGCGAGCGGGTGGACGCCGCCGCCCGCGCCGCCATGCGCGGCGCCACCTCCCGGATCCAGACCCTGCTGTACCAGATCCAGAGCCTGGTCCAGCAGCTCCAGCACGAGAACGACGACCCCCGGCTGCTGGAGGTCGACTTCCGCAACGAGGTCGCGCTGCGCCGGATCCAGACCATCGCGGTGCTCTGCGAGGCCTGGCCGGGACTGGCCCGCACCGACTCGCCGCTCGCCGAGGTGGTCGTCGGCGCGCTCTCCCGGGTGCCCGGCTACGCCCGGATCAAGGTCGCCAACCACCTGCGCGAGCAGCGCCTCGCCGTGGTCGCCCGGGCCGCCGAGCCGATCGCCGTCACCATCGCCGAGCTGCTCGCCAACGCCACCGCCTGCTCCCACCCGGAGACCGACGTCCCGGTCACCGTCCAGCAGGGCGGCCGCGGCGCGCTGGTGATCATCGACGACAGCGGCATCGGCATGGACGAGGACCAGCTGCGCCGCGCCCGCCGGCTGCTGGCCGGCCCGCCCGACATGCTGCTCACCGAGCTCGGCAACCCGCCCAAGACCGGCTTCGCGGTGATCGGCAAGCTGGCCCGCCAGTACGGCTTCTCCTGTCACATCGAGCCCTCGCCGTACGGCGGCATGCGGACCATCCTGCGCATCCCGGCCGCGCTGGTGACCGTCGTGGACGACGAGCAGCCGCTGTCGGTGCTCACCCCGCTGCCGCTGCGGGCCGGCTCCGGCCCGGCCCCGGCGCCCACCGTCGCGGCCGTCCCGCCGATGCGCGACGCGGACGAGCAGGACGGCCCGCGGCTCGCCGACCGCCACAACCAGCCGGGCCCGCACCCGGCCCCGGCCATCCGCGTGGTGCCCGACCCGGTCGCGGACGGCCCGGCGGGGGAGGGCCAGGCGGGTGCGTCCGTCCCGGCCGAGCCCGGCCCGGACGCCCCCGCGACGGACACCCCCGCGACGGACGCGTCCGCGGCCGACGACGGCACCGGCCTGCCGACCCGGCGCCGCCGCCGTCCGCTGGCCGCCGAGCAGCCCGCCGCCGTACGGCCGGCCGCCGCGAAACCCGTCCCCGCCCGCGCCGCCGCGCGCACCCCCGAGCAGGCCGCCGCCCACTGGCAGGCGCTGCAGCAGGGCACCGACTCCGGCCGGGCCGCCGTGGCCCGGGCCGAGCGCGAGGAGGCCGCCGGCTCCGCACCCGGCCGGACCGCCCCCGGAAACAGCGACAGCACCACCGGTACGACCGCCACCACCCCCGGCGACACCACCGCCGACCGCGACCCCGGTGACCCGAGCACCGGTCCGACCTCAGAAGGAGCCGAGCAGTGAGCAGCACGCCCAGCCCGACCGCCACCGACGAGATCTCGTGGGTGCTGACCCCGCTGCTGGAGCTCCCGGGGGTGCTGCACGCCGTCATCGCCACCGGGGACGGCCTGGTCGAGGGCGCCTCGGACGGCCTGGAGCGCGCCTCGGCCGAGCGGGTCGCCGCGATGACCGCCACCGTGCACGCCGCCGCCCGGGCCTTCACCGCCGCGTTCACCGACGTCGAGCGGCCCCGGCTGGCCCAGACCGTGGTGGAGTCCGACCTCGGCTACGCCGTCGTGGTGCCCGCCGGGGAGAACACCTCGCTCGCCGTCTTCACCTCGCCGGACGCCCAACTCGGCAACGTCGCCTACCAGATGCAGCTGCAGGTCGCCGCCCTCGGTCGCGCGCTCGCGAGCCCGACCCGGCGGCAGGACGACGACGTCCGGTCATGACCGCCGTCCCCCGCAGGCGGATGGTGCCCGCCTACCTGGCCACCGGCGGCCGCAGCCGCCCCGGCACCAAGGGCTTCGAGCGGCTGACCGTGCTGTTCGCCGACCGCGCGGACCCGCCGGAGGCGCTCGACCCCGAACACCGCCGGCTCTGGGAACTGCTGCGCCCCGGCGCGCTGACCGTGGTGGAGGCCGCCGCGCACCTGAGCCTGCCGGTCAGCGCCACCGTCTTCCTCGCGGCCGACCTGGTCGAGGCGGGCTGCCTGCACGCCCGCGCGCCGATCCCGCGCGCCCAGCAGACCGACCGCTCCATCGTCGAGAGGCTCCTCGTTGGACTCCGTGCGCTCCGGTGACCCGGCCGCCCGGCCGGAACCGGAAGACCAGAGCCGGGTGGGCTACCTGCCCGACCAGGACCAGACGCTGATGAAACTGGTGGTGGCCGGCCCGTTCGGGGTCGGCAAGACCACCCTTATCCGGACCCTCTCCGAGATCGCCACCCTGCACACCGAGGAGGCGATGACCGAGACCGGCCGCCCGGTGGACGACCTGGCGGGCGTACCCGGGAAGTCCACCACCACCGTCGCCGTCGACTTCGGCCGGCTCACCCTGCCCGGCAACGTGGTGCTCTACATGTTCGGCACCCCCGGCCAGCGCCGCTTCTTCCCGCTCTGGCAGGACATCGCCCGCGGCGCGGTGGGCGCCCTGGTGCTCGCCGACACCCGCCGGCTGGCCGACTCCTTCGAGATCATGGACATGGTCGAGGAGCAGGGCCTGCCGTACGCCGTCGCCGTCAACCGCTTCCCGGACGCGCCGGACCACCCGGTCGAGGTGCTGCGCACCCACCTGGACCTGCACGCCGCCACCCCGCTGCTGCTCTGCGACGCGCGCGAGCGCGACAGCAGCCTGGACGCGCTGATCGCGCTGGCCGAGCACGTCCTGGAGGCCCTGCCCGTCGCCCCCGCCGGCCCGGACCCCGCCGGCCCGGACCCCGCCGGCCCGGACCCCGTCACCTCGGACCCCGCCACCCCGGAGCAGCCGTGACCGTCGAGTCCCGCCCGACCCCGATCCACGGCCCGGTCTTCGCCGCCGACCCCCAGCTGGTCTACGAGCGGCTGCGGCGGCACGGCGCGGTCGCCCCGGTGGAGATCGCACCCGGCGTCGAGGCCCTGCTGGTCACCGACTACCAGGCCGCGCTGGACCTGCTGCGCGACACCGACACCTTCTCCAAGGACTCCCGGGCCTGGCAGCGGACCGTCCCGCCGGACTCCCCGCTGCTGCCGGTGCTCGGCTACCGCCCGACCGCGCTGTTCAGCGACGGCGAGACCCACGCGCGCTACCGGGCGGTGATCACCGACGCCCTCGCGCTGTTCGAGCCGCACCGGCTCCAGCGCCAGGTCGCCGAGACCGCGCACCGGCTGATCGACCGCTTCGCCGCCGTCGGGCACGCCGACCTGATCGCCGAGTACGCCCGCCGGCTGCCCGCCTTCGCGCTCACCACCTGGTTCGGCGTGCCGCAGGAGCAGCGCGAGGAGGTGGTGGACGCGATCACCGGGCTGATCGAGTCCACCGCCCGGGCCGGCGCCTCGTACGGGAAGCTCCTGGCGGTGGTCACCGCGATGGTCGCCGAGCGCCGCGAGCGCCCCCGGCACGACCTCACCTCGATGTACGTCACCCACCCCGTCGGGCTGGACGACGACGAGGTGATCCGGCAGATCACCCTGACCCTGATCGCCGGGCACGAGCCGACCACCAACCTGATCGGCAACGCCCTGCTGCGCCTGCTCACCGACGCCCGCTACGCCGGCTCGCTGTTCGGCGGGGCGATGACCGCCCACCAGGCGATCGACGAGGTGCTCTGGCACGAGCCGCCGATGGCCAACCTCTCGGCCCACTACCCGCGGTACGACATCACCTTCCACGGCCGCGAGATCAAGGCGGGCACGCTGGTGCTGGTCTCGTACGCGGCCGCCAACTCCCAGGCCGCGCCGCCCACCGACGGCGGCGGGCTGCGCAGCGGCGAGAGCGCCCACCTGGCCTGGGCGGCCGGCCCGCACGCCTGCCCGGCCCGGGACCCGGCCCTGCTGATCGCGATCACCGCCATCGAGCAGCTGGGCAGCCGCCTCAGCGACCTCGAACTGTCCACCCCCGCCGAGGACCTGCTCTGGCGCCCGGGCCCGTTCCACCGGGCCCTGACGCACCTCCCGGTCCGCTTCGCACCGGTCGAGGGGTAGGCCCGGACAGGCCCGTTATAGCGCGGAGGCCCGGACACCGTATGTGTCCGGGCCTCCGCGCGCGGGTCCGGCCCTACTCGGCCGGCTTCAGCGTCAGCGAGACGCTGTTGATGCAGTACCGCTGGTCCGTCGGCGTGCCGTAGCCCTCGCCCTCGAAGACGTGCCCGAGGTGCCCGCCGCAGCGGGCGCAGCGCACCTCGACCCGGCGCATGCCGAGCGAGGTGTCCTCGATGTACTGGACCCGGTCCCCGGCCAGCGGCGCGTAGTAGGACGGCCAGCCGCAGTGGCTGTCGAACTTGGTCTCGGAGCTGAACAGTTCGGCCCCGCAGGCCCGGCAGCCGTAGACGCCGACGGTCTTGGAGTCGGTGTACTCACCGGTGAACGGCCGCTCGGTGCCCGCCTCGCGGAGCACGTGGTACTCCTCGGGGCTGAGCTGGGCGCGCCACTCGGCCTCGGTCTTCTCGATCTCGTAGCTCATCATGGGCTCCCGGTCGCGGTGGACGTCGGACGGACGTACGTCAGACGTTGGAAGCAACGTTCGCGAGGTGCCGCAGGATTTCCGGGCCGAGGTTGGTGACGTCCCCGGCGCCCATGGTGAGCAGCAGGTCGCCCGGGCGGGCGAGGCCGGCCAGCAGGGCGGGGGCGGCGGCGAAGGAGTGCTCCGCGGTGACCTCGGCGTCGGCCCGGCGGGCCGCGTCGATGATCAGCTCGCTGGTCACGCCGGGGATCGGGTCCTCGCGGGCCGGGTAGATGTCCAGCACCACCGAGGCGTCGGCCAGCGCCAGGGCCTGGCCCATCTCCTCGGAGAGCTGCTGGGTGCGGCTGAACAGGTGCGGCTGGAAGACCACCAGCACCCGGCCCCCGCCGGTCAGGCCCTCGCGGATGGCCTCCAGGTCGGCGGTCATCTCGGTGGGGTGGTGGGCGTAGGAGTCGATCACCTGGACCCCGCCGGCCTCGCCCTTGAGCTGGAGGCGGCGGCGCACGCCGGTGTAGGCGCCGAGCGCCTTGGCCAGGTCGGCGGCCGGGACGCCCAGCGCGACGCCGGCGGCCAGCGCGGACACCGCGTTGTGGGCGTAGTGGCGGCCGGGCACCGAGACGGTGAAGCTCAGCTCGGCGCCGTCCAGCAGGACGGTGACCTCGCTGGTCATGCCGTGGGCGACCACCGAGAGCACCCGCAGGTCGGCGTCCTCGGCGGAGCCGACCGTCACCACGTTCAGGCCCTCGCGGCCGGCCACCCGGGAGGTGAGCTCGCGGGCGCCGTCGTGGTCGGCCGAGACCACCAGGGTGCCGCCGGGGACGATCCGGCCGACGAAGGTCTCGAAGGACTCGTAGATCTCCTCGATCGACGCGTAGTTGGCGTGGTGGTCCAGCTCCACGTTGAGCACGATCGCCACCTCGGGCGCGTACTTGTGGAAGCTGCGGTCGCTCTCGTCCGCCTCGGCGACGAAGATCTCGCCGGTGCCGTGGTGGGCGTTGGAGCCGGGCGCGTCGAGGTCGCCGCCGATCGCGTAGGACGGGTCCAGGCCCAGCTCGCCGAGGGCGACGGCGAGCATGCTGGTGGTGGTGGTCTTGCCGTGGGTGCCGGCCACCGCCAGCGCCCGGCGCCCGCCCATCAGCGCCGCCAGCGCGTCGGAGCGGTGCACCACCGGGATGCCGCGCTCGTGGGCGGCCACCAGCTCCGGGTTGTCGGCCCGGATCGCGCTGGAGACGACCACGCTGCTGGTGCCGTCCGGCACGTGCTCGGCGGCGTGGCCGACGTGCACGGTGGCGCCGAGGGCGCGCAGCGCGAGGACGGTCTCGGACTCCTTGGAGTCGCTGCCCGAGACGCTGGCCCCGCGCACGGCGAGGATCTTCGCCAGGCCGGACATCCCGGCGCCGCCGATGCCGATGAAGTGCGGGGCGTGCAGGTCGTGCGCGGCGTCGTTCAAGGCGTGGCTCCGTAGGGGCGGGGGCAGACAGGGCGGGCGGACGGGTCGGGAAGACGGAATCGTCCTCGCGGGCGGACCGCAAGGACGATTCTGCACCACCGGCGTGCCGGGCCGGTCGGGTCAGGAGTCGCTGGCGAAGAGCCTGAGCACGGGGACGCCCACCTTGTGCCGGGCCTGGGAGGCCCAGTCGCGGTGGAAGAACTCCTCCACGAAGTGCGGTGAGGTGAGCACCACGACCTCGTCCGCCCGCTGCTCCCCGACGACCGCGCGCAGCCGCTCCAGCGGCTTCTCCCCGACCAGCTCGCCGACCGCCTCGGCCCCGGCCGAGCGCAGGTGGCGCAGGCTGTGCTCCAGCGACTCGCCGGCCACGGTCGGACCGCTCTCGGACTCGTCGTGCTCGTGCACCACCTTGTCGAGGTGGCCGAGGGCGACGTCGTCGAGCGCCCGCAGCAGTTCGTCCTGCCGGCCGCGCGGCTGCATCAGGACGACGAAGGACACCTTCTCCTCGCCGTGGAGCGTGGTGACGAGCTCCACGTCCGCGTCGGAGAGAGCCTTTTCGATCATCAGTACCGTCTTGAACACGTGAGTCCCTTCCAGTGGCCGGCCCCCGGGCCCCGGCATCCCATAACGGGATCACGATCAGGGGGTCACGGGGTTGTCCGAACCGGGGTGACGCAGGTAGCGGGTGAAGAGGAATCCTTTCTGCTCGATCAATGAGACCAGCCGCATCCGCTGCACGTCCGGCATTCGGGCATCGTGCAGGATGCGCGGCGCGTCGCCGCCGGTGAGCAGCGGAGCCAGCGACAGGCACAGCTCGTCCAGCAGGCCGGCCGCCGCCAGCTGCCCCAGCAGGCGCGGGCCGCCCTCGGTCAGCAGCCTGGTCCAGCCCCGTTCGGCCAGGGCCGCCACGCCCGCCCGCAGGTCCACCGAACCGGTGCCGGCGAGCACCAGGTCGGCCACCCCGGCGACCGCCCGGCGGCGCTCCGCGGGGGCGTCCTCGGTGGTGACGACCACCGTCCTGACCAGCGGCTCGGTGAACAGCGGCGCGGTCAGGTCCAGCTCCAGCGAGCGGCTCACCACGGCGATCGCCGGGGCGGGCGCCTGCCCCGCCGCCGCCCGGGCCGCCGCGAACTCCTTGCGGGCCCGGGCCGGCCGGTAGCCCTCGGCGCGGACCGTCTCCGCGCCCACCACTACCACGTCCGACAGCGCCCGCAGCACCCCGAAGATCCGCTTGTCGGCATCGCCGGAGAGGCCCTCGGACAGCCCGTCCAGCTTGGCCCCGCCGTCCAGGCCGGACACCATGTTGGCGCGCAGCCAGGGGCGCCCCTGATTCACCTGTTCGGGGTACGCGTAGACGGCGGCGAGCGATTCCAGTGCGGCCGGATCGGCGAGCCGCCCGCCCAGCGGGCTGATCAACTGTTGCATGTCCCCAGTCTTCCACCGCGGGCCGTGGGCCGTTCGGGGCCGCGGGTCGTTCGGACGGCGTACGGGGCAGGCGTACCCTCTACTGATGTGCCCGCAGCCTCCCACTCCGCAACCGCGACCGAGCCGATAGCAGCCGCACACGCCTCCGGCTCCCCGATCGCGCTCACCGACCGCCGACCCGTCGTGCCCGCCGAGCGGCTGGTCGCCGAGATGGTCCCGCCGCCCCGGTTCGCCGACGTGAGCTTCGGGACGTACATTCCGGACCCGACCCAGCCGAGCCAGTACGAGGCCGTCCAGGTCCTGGAGCAGTTCGCGGCGACCCTCGGCGGAGGAAACGGTTCCGCGCCCAAGCGCAGCTGGTTCCGCCGCTCCGCCCCCGCACCCGCCGGCCCGGCCGGGGTCTACCTCGACGGCGGCTACGGCGTCGGCAAGACCCACCTGCTCGCCTCGCTCTGGCACGCCGCCCCCGGCCCCAAGGCCTTCGGCACCTTCGTCGAGCTGACCAACCTGGTCGGCGCGCTCGGCTTCCAGCAGGCCGTGCGGACCCTCTCCGGGCACACGCTGCTCTGCATCGACGAGTTCGAGCTCGACGACCCGGGCGACACCGTGCTGGTCTCCACCTTGCTCGGCCGGCTGGTCGACAACGGCGTGAAGCTGTGCGCCACCTCGAACACCCTGCCGGAGAAGCTCGGCGAGGGCCGCTTCGCCGCCGCCGACTTCCTGCGCGAGATCCAGGGCCTGTCCGCGCACTTCCGCCCGATGCGGATCGACGGCCAGGACTACCGCCACCGCGGCCTGCCGGACGCCCCGCCGCCGTACACCGACGAGGCCGTCACGGCCGCCGCGGCCCGCACCCCCGGCGCCTCGCTGGACGACTTCGACGCCCTGCTCGCCCACCTCTCCGCCGTCCACCCCAGCCGCTACGGCGCGCTGCTGGACGACGTCGCCGCGGTCTGCCTGCGCGGCGTCCGCCAGATCGACGACCAGTCCACCGCGCTGCGCCTGGTCGTGCTGGCCGACCGGATGTACGACCGCGAGCTGCCGATCACCGCCTCCGGCCTCCCCTTCGACCAGGTCTTTCCGGAGGAGATGCTGCGCGGCGGCTACCGCAAGAAGTACCTGCGCGCCATCTCCCGCCTGGTCGCCCTCGCCCGGGACAGCGCCAAGGCCTGACCCGTGACCCTCCCCCTCGCCCGGCAGTTGTTCCCACTGCCGAGCGAGGGGGAGAGGCATGACCGGTGACGAGTCCAGGGCGGGCTACGGGATCGAGATCGAGCCCGAGGTGCGGGTGTGGCTCCAGAACTGCCCGACCGTCGAGTACCGGGCGGCCGAACGCGCCGCCGACCGCCTCGCCGAGGACGGCGAGGCGCTGTCGTTCCCGTTGGCGAGCCACCTGGGCGGCCCGCTGCGCGAGTTGCGGATCGGGTCCATGCGCATCACGTACTGGCTCGCGCCGGGGCGGAGGGCTGTGCTGCTGACGGTCTTCCGCAAGACTGGGAACCGCGAGACCGATCAGGTCGAACGGGCGCGCCGCGCGCAGAAGGTCTGCGAGGCGGAGCACGGGCCCGCCGCCGATCACGAGATCTACGACCGGGAGGAGCAGCGATGAGCAGCGGCTACCACACCCGTTGGACCGTGCCGGCGGAGCACCGGGAGAGCGAGGAGTACCGCGCGGCCGGGCGGCGGATGGCGCTGGCCGAGGCCGTGTACGCCCGACGCTCCGCGCTCGGGTGGACACCCGCCGAGCTCGCCGAGCGGGCCGGGCTGGACGAGGAGACCGTCGAGGGCATCGAGGAGAGCGGGGTCGATCCGACCCTTCCGCTGATCGAGCGACTCGCCGCCGCCTTCGACTCCGTCGTGCGGATCGACCCCGCCCGGGAGCCGGCCATGAGCTTCGAGGCCCACGCGGCCTGATCGAACCGGCCTCGCTTGTCGGTGGTGGGTCGTACCGTTGAGTGGTGCGTCCCATCACGAGTATTGAGCGGTCCGTGGCGCCTTTCGAGGTCGTCAGCCCCTTCCAGCCGAACGGTGACCAGCCGGCGGCGATCGCCGAGCTGGAACGGCGGATCAGGGGAGGGGAGAAGGACGTCGTGCTGCTCGGTGCCACCGGCACCGGCAAGTCGGCCACCACGGCCTGGATGATCGAGAAGCTGCAGCGGCCCACCCTGGTGATGGCGCCGAACAAGACGCTGGCCGCGCAGCTGGCGAACGAGTTCCGCGAGCTGCTGCCGAACAACGCGGTCGAGTACTTCGTCTCGTACTACGACTACTACCAGCCCGAGGCGTACGTCCCGCAGACGGACACCTACATCGAGAAGGACTCCTCGATCAACGAGGAGGTCGAGCGGCTGCGCCACTCGGCGACCAACTCGCTGCTCACCCGCCGGGACGTGGTGGTGGTGGCCTCGGTCTCCTGCATCTACGGCCTCGGCACCCCGCAGGAGTACGTGGACCGGATGGTGCGGCTCAAGGTCGGCGAGGAGATCGACCGGGACGAGCTGCTGCGCCGCTTCGTCGACATCCAGTACGCCCGCAACGACGTGGCCTTCACCCGCGGCACCTTCCGGGTCCGCGGCGACACCATCGAGATCTTCCCGGTCTACGAGGAGCTCGCCGTCCGGATCGAGATGTTCGGCGACGAGATCGAGGCGCTGTACACCCTGCACCCGCTCACCGGCGAGATCATCAGCCAGGACGACTCGGTCCACGTCTTCCCCGCCTCGCACTACGTGGCCGGCCCCGAGCGGATGGAGCGCGCGGTCAACGGCATCGAGGCGGAGCTGGCGCTGACGCTCGCGAAGCTGGAGAAGCAGGGCAAGCTGCTGGAGGCCCAGCGGCTGCGGATGCGCACCACCTACGACATCGAGATGCTGCGCCAGATCGGCACCTGCTCCGGCGTCGAGAACTACTCGATGCACTTCGACGGCCGCGAGCCCGGCTCCCCGCCGAACACCCTGCTCGACTACTTCCCGGAGGACTTCCTCCTGGTCATCGACGAGTCGCACGTCACCGTCCCGCAGATCGGCGCGATGTACGAGGGCGACGCCTCGCGCAAGCGCACCCTGGTCGAGCACGGCTTCCGGCTGCCCTCCGCGATGGACAACCGCCCGCTGAAGTGGGAGGAGTTCCTGGAGCGGACGGACCAGACGGTCTACCTGTCGGCGACGCCCGGCCCGTACGAGCTGTCGCGCGGGGACGGCCAGGTCGAGCAGATCATCCGCCCGACCGGCCTGATCGACCCCGAGGTGATCGTCAAGCCGACCGAGGGCCAGATCGACGACCTGGTGCACGAGGTCCGCAAGCGGGTCGAGCGGGACGAGCGCGTCCTGGTCACCACGCTGACCAAGAAGATGGCCGAGGACCTCACCGACTACATGCTCGGCCTGGACATCCGGGTCCGGTACCTGCACAGCGACGTGGACACCCTGCGCCGGGTGGAGCTGCTGCGCGAGCTGCGGGCGGGCCGGTACGACGTGCTGGTCGGCATCAACCTGCTGCGCGAGGGCCTGGACCTGCCCGAGGTGTCGCTGGTGGCGATCCTGGACGCGGACAAGGAGGGCTTCCTGCGCTCCGGCACCTCGCTGATCCAGACGATCGGCCGCGCGGCCCGCAACGTCTCCGGCCAGGTCCACATGTACGCGGACAAGATCACCCCCGCGATGGAGAAGGCCATCGACGAGACCAACCGCCGCCGGGCCGTGCAGCAGGCCTACAACAAGGAGCACGGGATCGACCCGCAGCCGCTGCGCAAGAAGATCGGCGACATCCTGGACACCCTCGCCCGCGAGGACGTGGACACCGACGAGCTGCTCTCCACCGGCTACCGGAACCAGGGCAAGGGCAAGGCCCCGGTCCCGGCGCTGGGGGCGGAGCGCAAGCCGGCCAAGTCCCTGCCGGCCGCCGAACTGGCGGACCTGATCCAGGAGATGACCGACCGGATGCACACGGCCGCCGCCGACCTCCAGTTCGAGGTCGCGGCCCGGCTGCGCGACGAGGTCAAGGAGCTGAAGCGGGAACTGCGGCAGATGCGCGAGGCCGGAGTGGCGTAGCCGCACCCGCGGGGGGCGCACCCGCGGGGCGCACCCGTACCGCGCCGGGCCTGGCCGGAATGACACCGGTCAAGTCCGCGGGTGTCTCAGCCTTGCCACAAACGGGCAGACCCGGGGGAGCCCGGGGTGCCGCAGGCCCTAGGCTGGCCTGCGGCATCGTGCCCTCGGGACGGGGTTTGCGGGCCGTACGCAGAGGGGGCCTCAGCCGGGGGACGGCGACGGGGTGTTCCACCGTGGAGCCGCTCGGCTGTGACCGCGCGGCCGGCAGAGAGGACAACGTCGTGTCGGTGAACCTGGCCAAGGGGCAGCGGGTCAGCCTCCAGAAGGGGCAGGGCGGCGCCCTGACCGTGGTCCGGATGGGCCTCGGCTGGCAGGCCGCCCCCAAGCGCGGGCTGTTCGGCAGCCGCACCCGGAAGATCGACCTGGACGCCTCGGCGCTGCTGTACGCCGAGCGGACCCCGTCCGACGTGGTGTTCTTCTCGCACCTGGAGAGCAACGACGGCTCCGTGCGGCACACCGGCGACAACCTGGAGGGCGGCTCCGGGGCCGAGGACGACGAGGCGATCCTGGTCGACCTGGTGCACGTGCCCGTGAACATCACCCAGGTGGTGTTCACGGTGAGCTCGTACACCGGGCAGACCTTCGCCGAGGTGCAGAGGGCGCACTGCCGGCTGGTGGACGAGGCCACCGGGCTGGAGCTGGCCCGCTACGAGCTGGCGGGCGGCGGGCCGCACACCGGGCAGATCATGGCCAAGGTGGTCCGGGACGGCGACGGCGGCTGGGAGATGCAGGCGATCGGCGCGCCGGCGAAGGGGCGCACCTTCCAGGACCTGCTGCCGGCGATCGAGCCGTTCCTGTAACTCGGTCCAGTAGCCCGCTCCGCACGGTTCTTTACCTTCTTTACCTTCCCTTGGGATTGCTGTTACTCTCGTTGGCAGCGGAGGGGAGTATTCCTCGACAGCCGACCCCGTCATCACGGGTGCCCGTCGTGGCACCCCGGGGCGCTGGCCCGACGGGCGGAAGAGACCTCCGGCAGTGACGATGACTGTCTCGCCTACCTGCCGGAGGAGCAGTAGTGGACGTTTCCGTAACCATGTGGGTTTCCACGATCCTGGTGCTGATCGCACTGGTCGTGGCGGACTTCTTCATCGGAGGGCGCAAGCCGCACGAGGTCTCGATCAAGGAGGCCGGGATCTGGACGGCCGTCTGGGTCGCCCTGGCGGTGCTCTTCGGCGGCTTCCTCTGGTGGCACTCCGGTGGGGAGCCGGCGGGCGAGTTCTTCGCCGGCTACATCACCGAGAAGTCGCTCAGTGTCGACAACCTCTTCGTGTTCATCCTGATCATGGGCAAGTTCGCGGTGCCCAGGATCTACCAGCAGCGCGTGCTGATGTTCGGTGTGATCATCGCGCTGGTGCTCCGGGCGGTGTTCATCGCCGGCGGCGCCGCGCTGGTCGCCGAGTTCTCCTGGGTGTTCTTCATCTTCGGCGCCTTCCTGATCTGGACGGCCTGGAAGCTGATCAAGGAGGCCCGCGCCGAGGACGAGGGCGACGAGGAGTTCGAGGAGAACCGCGTCCTCAAGTCGATCACCCGCCGCTTCCCGGCCACCGAGGACTACCGCGGCACCAAGCTGTTCGTCCGGGAGAACGGCCGCCGGCTGATCACCCCGATGCTGGTCGTCATGCTGGCGATCGGCACCACCGACGTGCTGTTCGCGCTGGACTCGATCCCGGCGATCTTCGGCCTGACCCAGGACCCGTACATCGTCTTCACCGCCAACGCCTTCGCCCTGATGGGGCTGCGCCAGCTGTACTTCCTGATCGGCGGCCTGCTGAAGAAGCTGGTCCACCTGTCGTACGGCCTGTCGGTGATCCTCGGCTTCATCGGCGTGAAGCTGGTGCTGCACGCCGCGCACGAGGCGGGCGCGACCTGGGCCCCGGAGATCGGCATCCCGTTCTCGCTGGGCTTCATCGTGGTCGTCCTGGCGGTCACCACCTTCACCAGCCTGCGGGCCGCGAAGAAGGCCGAGTCCGCCGAGCACGAGAAGCTCGACGCCTGACGCCTGAGGCCTGACGCCTCACGTTCGTGCGCCGCACGGCGCCGGGCACCGCCGAGGCCCCCGCGACCGGAGACGGTCACGGGGGCCTCGGCCGTGCGGCGGGGGAGGGGCTACCAGCCGCGCTCGCGCCACTCGTCGAGGTGCGGGCGCTCGGCGCCGACGGTGGTGTCGGAGCCGTGGCCGGGGTAGACCCAGGCCTCGTCGGGGAGGGCGTCGAAGATCTTCTCGGTGACGTCCCGGTAGAGGGTCCGGAAGGCCTCCGGGTCGCCCCAGGTGTTGCCGACGCCGCCCGGGAAGAGGCAGTCGCCGGTGAAGACGTGCTGGTGGCCCTGCGGGTCGTCGTAGACGAGCACGATGGCGCCCGGGGTGTGGCCGACCAGGTGCCGGACGGTGAGCTCCACCTCGCCGACCCGGAGCGTGTCGCCGTCCGCGAGCAGCAGCTCGGTGGGGACGTCGATGCCCTCGGCGTCGTGCTCGCCGGCGGCCGTCCGGGCACCGGTGGTGGCGACCACCTCGGCCAGCGCGCCCCAGTGGTCGTGGTGGCGGTGGGTGGTGACCACCGTTTCGAGGTCGTCCCCGACGGTCTCCAGCAGCACCGGCGCGTCGGCGGCCGCGTCGATCAGGAGCTGTTCGTCGGTGGCCCGGCAGCGCAGCAGGTAGGCGTTGTTGTCGTACGGGCCGACGGCCACCTTGGTGATGATCAGGTGGGCCAGTTCCCGCACGTCCGGCGGTCCGCCGACCTTGACCGCTCCGTGGTACGTCATCCGTCTGCTCCTCGTCGTGTGGATCTCCCTGGCATCATCCTCGCGCCGTCAGCCCATGGGGGGAAGCGGGGGCAGGGCGGTGTCGGGGGTGCGGTGCAGGGCGTCGCCGGCGGAGCGGCCGGAGAGCCAGGCGGTGAGGGCGCGGACGGGGCCCCGGACGGTGAGGGCGGGCTCGCCGGTGCCGATGACGGCGCGGTCGTCGGTGTCGTCGGCGACCAGCTCGACGGCGGGCAGGCCGGCCTCCCCGGCCAGGCCGGCGGCGAGCTTGCGGAACTGGGCGACGGCGAAGTCCTCCGGCCAGTCCGCCGGGGTGTGGCCGGCGGCCAGGTCGACGTGGTGGTACTCCAGCTCCAGCAGGCGCTTGTGCGGGATCTGGTGGGCCGGGAAGACGTAGCCGAAGCGGTGCTTGACGGACGCCGCCCAGGCGTCGTCGGTCAGCTGCGCGGCGGCGGCCAGGAAGCGCTCGTGGGATGCGCGCAGGTCGGCGAGGTGGGCGTCGAGCGGGCGGGGCGCGTCGCGCTCGATGTCCTGGTCGCGGGCCTCGTGGCTGGCGTACTGCGGGACGTCGGTGCCGGTGCGGGCGCCGGTCAGCAGGTTGACCAGGGAGTCGGCGTTGCGGGCGAGGTGGGCCAGCACGTGGCCCTTCGTCCAGCCGGGGAGGGCGGAGGGCTCGGCGACGGCGTCGGGCTTCAGCTCGGCGACGGTGCGCAGCAGGCGCCCGGTGCTCTCCTCGACCTGGCCGAGCCAGGAGTCGGCGGCGGACCTCGGGTCGGTCATCGAATCTGCCTTCCGTGCGGAACGGGGCGTTGCCCGGAGCGGGCTTCGCTCGTTGACCAGGTGACGCTATCGCCGAATCCGGGCCCTGAGCAGGGGGTTTTCGGGTACGCGCACCGTGCGGGTACGGACGGCCCGGGGGGTGGCCTCACTCGTTCGGGTGGTCCCGGCTGGACAAGGTCGATATTCGAACGTCTGAGCTATAGGCTGGCTGCCGCATCCTGGAAGAAGCAGCACATCCCAACGCAAGCCCTCTCGCCCCGGAGAAAGGCGCCAGAAGCAGTGGCCGACCGCCTCATCGTCCGCGGTGCTCGCGAGCACAACCTCAAGAACGTCTCGCTCGACCTGCCCCGCGACTCCCTCATCGTCTTCACGGGCCTCTCCGGCTCCGGCAAGTCCTCGCTCGCCTTCGACACGATCTTCGCCGAGGGCCAGCGCCGCTACGTCGAGTCGCTGTCCTCCTACGCCCGTCAGTTCCTCGGGCAGATGGACAAGCCCGACGTGGACTTCATCGAGGGCCTCTCCCCGGCCGTCTCGATCGACCAGAAGTCCACCAACCGCAACCCCCGTTCGACCGTCGGCACCATCACCGAGGTCTACGACTACCTGCGCCTGCTGTTCGCCCGGATCGGCAAGCCGCACTGTCCGCACTGCGGCCGCCCGATCGCCAAGCAGTCGCCGCAGGCGATCGTGGACAAGGTGCTGGAGCTCGCCGAGGGCACCCGGTTCCAGGTGCTCAGCCCGGTGGTGCGCGAGCGCAAGGGCGAGTTCGTCGACCTCTTCGCCGACCTCCAGTCCAAGGGCTACTCCCGCGCCCGGGTCGACGGCGGGACGATCCAGCTCGCCGAGCCGCCGAAGCTCAAGAAGCAGGAGAAGCACACCATCGAGGTGGTCATCGACCGCCTGACCGTGAAGGACAGCGCCAAGCGGCGGCTCACCGACTCGGTGGAGACGGCCCTGCGGCTGTCCGGCGGCATGGTCGTGCTCGACTTCGTCGACCTCCCCGAGGACGACCCGGAGCGCGAGCGGATGTACTCCGAGCACCTCTACTGCCCGTACGACGACGTGTCGTTCGAGGAGCTGGAGCCGCGCTCGTTCTCCTTCAACTCGCCGTTCGGCGCCTGCCCGGACTGCTCGGGCCTGGGCAACCGGATGGAGGTCGACCCGGAGCTGGTCGTGCCCGACGTCGAGCGCTCGCTGGACGAGGGCGCGATCCACCCGTGGTCGGCCGGGCACGCCAAGGAGTACTTCCAGCGCCTGATCGACGCGCTGGCCGGGGAGCTCGGCTTCCGCACCGACATCCCCTGGGCCGGGCTGCCCGCCCGCGCGAAGAAGGCGCTGCTGTACGGGCACAAGCACCAGGTGGAGGTCCGCTACCGCAACCGCTTCGGCCGCGAGCGCTCGTACAGCACCGGCTTCGAGGGCGCGATCCCGTTCATCCAGCGCCGGCACACCGAGGCGGAGAGCGACAGCAGCCGCGAGCGCTTCGAGGGCTACATGCGCGAGGTGCCCTGCCCGACGTGCCAGGGCACCCGGCTCAAGCCGGTCGTCCTCGCGGTCACCGTCGAGGGCAGGTCGATCGCCGACGTCTCCTCGATGTCGATCAGCGACTGCTCCGAGTTCCTCGGCGCGATGCGGCTCAACGCCCGGGACAAGCAGATCGCCGAGCGGGTCCTCAAGGAGGTCAACGAGCGGCTGCGCTTCCTGGTCGACGTCGGCCTGGACTACCTCTCGCTCGACCGCGCGGCCGGCACCCTGTCCGGCGGCGAGGCCCAGCGCATCCGGCTGGCCACCCAGATCGGCTCCGGCCTGGTCGGCGTGCTGTACGTGCTGGACGAGCCGTCCATCGGCCTGCACCAGCGGGACAACCACCGGCTGATCGAGACGCTGGTGCGGCTGCGCGACATCGGCAACACCCTGATCGTCGTCGAGCACGACGAGGACACCATCAAGACGGCGGACTGGGTGGTCGACATCGGCCCGGGCGCCGGCGAGCACGGCGGCAAGGTGGTGCACTCCGGTTCGCTGAAGCAGCTGCTCACCAACAAGGAGTCGCTGACCGGCCAGTACCTCTCCGGCAAGCGGTCCATCCCGATCCCGGCCACCCGCCGCGAGCGGGACAAGAAGCGCCAGCTGACGGTCCACGGCGCCCGCGAGCACAACCTCAAGGACGTCACGGTCGGCTTCCCGCTCGGCACCTTCACCGCGATCACCGGCGTCTCCGGCTCCGGCAAGTCGACGCTGGTCAACGACATCCTGTACACCCACCTCGCCCGGGAGCTGAACGGCGCCCGCAGCGTGCCCGGCCGGCACACCCGGATCACCGGCACCGACCAGGTGGACAAGGTGGTGCACGTCGACCAGTCGCCGATCGGCCGCACCCCGCGCTCCAACCCGGCCACCTACACCGGGGTGTTCGACCACGTCCGCCGGCTCTTCGCGGAGACGCAGGAGGCCAAGGTCCGCGGCTACCTGCCCGGCCGGTTCTCCTTCAACGTCAAGGGCGGCCGCTGCGAGAACTGCTCGGGCGACGGCACCATCAAGATCGAGATGAACTTCCTGCCGGACGTCTACGTGCCGTGCGAGGTCTGCCACGGCGCCCGGTACAACCGGGAGACGCTGGAGGTCCACTACAAGGGCAAGTCCATCGCCGAGGTGCTGGACATGCCGATCGAGGAGGCGCTGGGCTTCTTCGAGGCCGTCCCGGCGATCGCCCGGCACCTGCGCACGCTCAACGACGTCGGCCTCGGCTACGTCCGGCTCGGCCAGTCGGCGCCGACGCTCTCCGGCGGCGAGGCGCAGCGCGTCAAGCTCGCCTCGGAGCTCCAGAAGCGCTCCACCGGGCGGACGGTCTACGTGCTGGACGAGCCCACCACCGGCCTGCACTTCGAGGACATCAGCAAGCTGATCAAGGTGCTCAGCGGGCTGGTGGAGAAGGGCAACACGGTGATCGTCATCGAGCACAACCTCGATGTGATCAAGACCGCCGACTGGATCGTCGACATGGGCCCCGAGGGCGGCTCCGGCGGCGGCACGGTGGTCGCCGAGGGCACCCCGGAGCAGATCGCCGCCGTCCCGGAGAGCCACACCGGCAAGTTCCTGCGGGACATCCTGCCGGCCGGTTTCGCGGACGCCCCGGCCGCCGCCCCGGCGAAGAAGGCGCCGCGCAAGCGCGCGGCCGCCGCGAAGAAGTAGCCCCGTCCGCCCACCCCGCCGCACCCGGGGACTCCCGGGAGCGGCGGGGTGGGCGCGACATAGACTTCCGTGGTCCCCGCAACAGCCGTACCCGTAGGAGCGCACCGATGTCCGAGGCCCCCGAGACCAGCCCCACCGCCTCCCGCCGCACCGTGCTCTGCGGGGCCGCGGCCGTCCTGGCGGCCGGCGGCACCGTGGCGGTCACCGGGTGCAGCTCCTCGTCCTCCGGTGGCAGCGCCCCCAAGGGCCCGGTCGACCTCGGCCCGGCCTCGGCCGTGCCGGAGGGCGGCGGCAAGGTCTTCCGCGAGCAGAAGATCGTGGTGACCCAGCCCACCGCCGGCCAGTACAAGGCGTTCAACGCCCGGTGCACCCACGCCGGCTGCCTCGTGGACCAGGTCAAGAACAACCAGATCCAGTGCCCCTGCCACGGGAGCCGGTTCGCCGTCACCGACGGCGCGGTGCAGGACGGACCGGCCTCCTCCCCGCTGCCCGCCTACACCGTCACGGTCGAGGCCGGCAACCTCAAGGTGACCCCGAGCTGACCGAGTTGAGCGCCTCCCGACCGCCACGGTCCCCCCTGACGATCTCCGCCCCGCGGCCCCGGCCCCACTCGGTACGGTGGACCCATGGCTGACCCGAGCACCTACCGCCCGGCGCCCGGTGCGATCCCGACCTCCCCCGGCGTCTACAAGTTCCGCGACGCCCACGGCCGGGTCATCTACGTCGGCAAGGCCAAGAGCCTGCGGCCGCGCCTGTCGTCCTACTTCCAGGACCTGGCCGGCCTGCACCCGCGCACCGCGACCATGGTCACCACCGCCGCCTCGGTGGAGTGGACGGTGGTCGCCACCGAGGTCGAGGCGCTCCAGCTGGAGTACTCCTGGATCAAGGAGTACGACCCGCGGTTCAACGTCAAGTACCGCGACGACAAGAGCTATCCGGAGCTCGCCGTCACCCTGAACGAGGAGTACCCGCGGGTCCAGGTGATGCGCGGGGCGCACAAGAAGGGCGTGCGCTACTTCGGCCCGTACGGGCACGCCTGGGCGATCCGCGAGACGGTCGACCTGCTGCTGCGCGTCTTCCCCGTCCGCACCTGCTCCAACGGCGTCTTCAAGCGCGCCCGCCAGGTCGGCCGGCCCTGCCTGCTCGGCTACATCGGCAAGTGCGCCGCGCCCTGCGTCGGCAAGGTCTCGGCGGACGAACACCGCGCGCTGGCCGAGGACTTCTGCGACTTCATGGCCGGGCGCACCGGCAACTACCTGCGCCGGCTGGAAGACCAGATGCAGGAGGCCGCCGCCGAGCTGGAGTACGAGAAGGCGGCCCGGCTGCGGGACGACATCGGCGCCCTCAAGCGCGCGATGGAGAAGAACGCCATCGTGCTGGCCGACGCCACCGACGCCGACCTGCTGGCCCTGGCCGAGGACGAACTCGAGGCCGCCGTGCAGATCTTCCACGTCCGCGGCGGCCGGGTGCGCGGCCAGCGCGGCTGGGTCACCGACAAGGTCGAGGACGTCGACACCGCGGGCCTGGTCGAGCACGCCCTCCAGCAGCTCTACGGCGGCGGCGAGTCCGTCCCGCGCGAGGTGCTCGTCCCCGCCCTGCCGGAGCCGGCGGAGCCGGTCCGCGAGTGGCTCGGCGGCCTGCGCGGCAGCCAGGTCGACCTGCGCGTGCCCCAGCGCGGGGACAAGAAGGACCTGATGGCCACCGTGCAGCGCAACGCCCAGCAGGCGCTGGCACTGCACAAGACCAAGCGCGCCTCCGACCTCACCACCCGCAGCCGCGCCCTCCAGGAGATCGCCGACGCGCTGGAGCTGGACTCCGTCCCGCTGCGCATCGAGTGCTACGACATCTCCCACCTCCAGGGCGAGGACGTGGTCGCCTCGATGGTCGTCTTCGAGGACGGCCTGGCCCGCAAGAGCGAGTACCGGCGCTTCCAGATCAGGGGCTTCGAGGGCCAGGACGACGTCCGCTCGATGCACGAGGTGATCAGCCGACGCTTCCGCCGCTACCTCCAGGAGCGCGAGCAGACCGGCGAGTGGGCCGTCCCCGAGGAGGACGACCCCGACACCGCCGCCGCCGGCACCCGGGACGAGGAGGGCCGCCCCAAGCGCTTCGCCTACCCGCCCCAGCTGCTGGTCGTCGACGGCGGCCAGCCGCAGGTCGCCGCCGCCAGGCGCGCCCTGGACGAACTCGGCATCGACGACGTCGCGCTGTGCGGCCTGGCCAAGCGCCTGGAGGAGGTCTGGCTGCCCGGCGAGGACGACCCGGTGGTGCTGCCCCGCTCCAGCGAGGGCCTCTACCTGCTCCAGCGGGTCCGCGACGAGGCGCACCGCTTCGCGATCAGCTATCAGCGCAACAAGCGTTCCAAGCGACTCACCGCCGGGGAACTGGACTCCGTCCCGGGCCTCGGCGAGACTCGCCGCCGGGCGCTGCTCAAGCACTTCGGTTCGCTGAAGAAGCTCCGGGCCGCCACCGTGGACGAGCTCTGCGAGGTACCCGGCATCGGACGCCGCACCGCGCAGACTGTTGCGGAGGCGTTGTCGTCCCGTACACCCGCCGCACCCGCGGTCAACACCGCGACCGGCGAGATCATCGAGGACGGGGCCGAGCAGGCCGCCGGGCCGGTGGCCGCAGCACCCCAGACCGCACCATCCCAGGAGACGCCATGACGGCCGACGCCGCCCGTCAGCCGGTGTGCCCCGGCCCCGCCCGCCTGCCCGGGCCGGGGAAGGGCGGCCGAGCCGTACGCGTACTCCCCAGCAGAAAGACCGAGAGCGGGGAACCGAAGTGACCGTGTCAGACGTGGCCGAGAACGCGCCGGAGCTGGTGATCATCTCCGGTATGTCCGGAGCCGGCCGCTCCACCGCCGCCAAGTGCCTGGAGGACCTCGGCTGGTTCGTGGTGGACAACCTGCCGCCGGCCCTGATCCCGACCATGGTCGACCTGGGCGCCCGTTCCCAGGGCAACGTCGCCCGGATCGGCGTGGTCGTGGACGTCCGCGGCCGGCAGTTCTTCGACGACCTGCTCACCTCGCTGGACGAGCTGGAGAAGCGCGGCGTCCGGCTGCGGGTCGTCTTCCTGGACTCCTCCGACGAGGCGCTGGTGCGCCGCTTCGAGAGCGTCCGCCGCCCGCACCCGCTGCAGGCCGACGGCCGGATCGTGGACGGCATCGCCCTGGAGCGCGACCTGCTGCGCGACCTGCGCGGCGAGGCCGACCTGGTGATCGACACCTCCAACCTCAACGTGCACCAGCTGCGCGCCAAGCTGGACGCCCAGTTCGCCGACCACGACGAGCCCGAGCTGCGCGCCACCGTGATGTCCTTCGGCTTCAAGTACGGCCTGCCGGTCGACGCCGACCTCGTGGTGGACTGCCGCTTCCTGCCCAACCCGCACTGGGTGCCCGAACTGCGGGCCCGTACCGGCACCGACGCGGACGTCGCCGGCTACGTCTTCCAGCAGCCCGGAGCCAACGAGTTCCTGGACGGCTACGCCCAGCTGCTGCGCATCATCACCGAGGGATACCGCCGCGAGGGGAAGCGCTACATGACGCTTGCCGTAGGCTGCACCGGTGGCAAGCACCGAAGCGTCGCCATGTCCGAGCGTCTGACCAAGCGTCTCATCGCCGACGGAGTCGAGACGGTGCTCGTCCACCGTGACATGGGACGGGAGTAACCGCCGCCGCCCTGCCGGGCCCGCCGGCGGAGTGGTCGGCGGGCCGAGGAACGCGAGGTGAGTGTGGCGGGATACGTGCCCGGGCGGCAGCCGCAGAGCAGGACCGGTGACCGGGCGGGCAGCCCGGCCCGGCCCACGGCGCCGGGCCGTCCGCGCAGCAGTCCCGCCCGCGCCAACCCGGCCCCGAGGATCACCGCGCTCGGCGGCGGGCAGGGCCTGTCGGCCTCGCTGTCCGCACTTCGCCGGCTCACCAGCGACCTCACCGCCGTGGTCACCGTCGCCGACGACGGCGGCTCCAGCGGCCGGCTGCGCGAGGAGCTGGGCGTGCTGCCCCCGGGCGACCTGCGCAAGGCGCTGGCCGCGCTGTGCGGGGACGACGACTGGGGCCGCACCTGGTCCGAGGTGATCCAGCAGCGCTTCACCGGCAACGGCGAGCTCGGCGGCCACGCCGTCGGCAACCTGCTGATCGTCGCGCTCTGGGAGAAGCTGGGCGACCCGGTCGCCGCGCTGGACTGGGTCGGCCGGCTGCTCAACGTGCAGGGCCGGGTGCTGCCGATGTCGGCGGTGCCGCTGGACATCGAGGCGACCGTCCGCGGCCACGACCCGGCGCGCCCCGGCGAGGTCACGGCCGTCCGCGGCCAGGCCGACGTCGCGGTCACCCCGGGCACCGTGCAGTCGATCCGGCTGCTGCCGGACGAGCCGCCCGCCGTCCCGGAGGCGGTCACCGCCGTCCGGGAGGCGGACTGGGTGGTGCTCGGCCCCGGCTCCTGGTTCACCAGCGTGCTGCCGCACCTGCTGGTGCCCGAGCTGGCCGCGGCGCTCACCGAGACCCGCGCCCGCCGCCTGCTCACCCTGAACCTGGCCCCCCAGCCCGGGGAGACCGAGGGCTTCACCCCGCAGCGCCACCTGGAGGTCATCGCCGACCACGCTCCGAACCTCGCGGTGGATGCGATCCTGGTGGACGAGCGCGCCGTCACCGGCGGGGCCTTCGGCCAGGCCGACCTGGACGGCCTGGCGAAGGCCGCCGAACGGATGGGCGCGGCTCTGGTGCTCGGCTCGGTGGCCCGCACCGACGGGACGCCGCGACACGACCCCGAGCTGTTGGCGGCAGCGTACGACCGGATTTTCCGGACACATGGAAGGATCGGGCCATGGCGATGACTCCAGCGGTGAAGGACGAGATCAGCCGGCTCCCGGTCACCCGGGCCTGCTGTCGCAAGGCGGAGGTGTCGGCGATCCTGCGGTTCGCGGGCGGGCTGCACATCGTGAGCGGCCGCATCGTGATCGAGGCGGAGCTCGACACCGGAGCGGCGGCACGGCGGCTGCGCAAGGACCTGCTGGAGATCTTCGGGCACTCCTCCGACCTGGTGGTGATGGCCCCCGGCGGGCTGCGCCGCGGCAGCCGCTTCGTGGTCCGGGTCGTCAAGGACGGCGAGCTGCTCGCGCGCCAGACCGGGCTCGTGGACGGCCGCGGACGCCCGATCCGGGGCCTGCCCCCGGCAGTCGTCTCCGGGGCCACCTGCGACGCCGAGGCGGCCTGGCGCGGGGCCTTCCTGGCGCACGGCTCGCTCACCGAGCCGGGCCGCTCCTCCTCGCTGGAGATCACCTGCCCCGGCTCCGAGGCCGCCCTCGCCCTGGTCGGCGCCGCCCGTCGGCTCGGCATCCCGGCCAAGGCCCGCGAGGTGCGCGGCGTGGACCGGGTGGTGATCCGCGACGGCGACGCGATCGGCGCCCTGCTGACCCGGCTCGGCGCGCACGAGTCGGTGCTCGCCTGGGAGGAGCGCCGGATGCGGCGCGAGGTGCGCGCCACCGCCAACCGGCTGGCCAACTTCGACGACGCCAACCTGCGCCGCTCGGCCCGCGCCGCGGTGGCGGCCGGCGCCCGGGTGGCCCGCGCGCTGGAGATCCTCGGCGACGAGGTGCCCGAGCACCTGGCCGCGGCCGGCCAGCTGCGGATGCAGCACAAGCAGGCCTCGTTGGAGGAGCTGGGCGCGCTCGCCGACCCGCCGCTGACCAAGGACGCGGTGGCCGGCCGGATCCGCCGCCTGCTGGCGATGGCCGACAAGCGGGCCTCCGAGCTGGGCCTGCCCAGCACCGAGGCGAGCCTCACCGACGAGATGGCGATGAACTGACGCCCACGGTCACACCCCGTGATCACGAAGGCCGGTGCCCGGACCCCCGGGCGCCGGCCGCGGTCGTTTCCGGACAGCCGCGACACTCCCGAATTGGTAGAGACCACTGAGCTGGGACCAACTGCCCGGCGGGCCAGGGCCGGACGGCCTGAAATGGGGTTTGGGGCACGCCACGCCCGGTCTCACCAGGCGGCGCGATGTGCCGTCCCAGGCCCCGGAGGGGTAGGGTCGTAGGCGGTCGGGGACTTCCCAAATCTCACCCCCGCCGGGCCTCGCGCCCGGCGTACCTAACGAGGAGATCGGTTCGTGACGATCCGGGTAGGCATCAACGGCTTCGGCCGCATCGGCCGCAACTTCTTCCGCGCGGTCAAGGCTCAGGGCGCGGACATCGAGATCGTCGGTGTCAACGACCTCACCGACACGAAGACCCTGGCTCACCTGCTCAAGTACGACACCACCCTGGGCACCCTCCAGGCCGAGGTCTCGCACACCGAGGACAGCATCACCGTCGACGGCCACACCTTCAAGGTGACCGCCGAGCGTGACCCCGCGAACCTCCCGTGGGCCGCCCTGGGCGCCGACATCGTCGTCGAGTCCACCGGCATCTTCACCAAGGCCGAGGCCGCGAAGAAGCACCTCGCCGCCGGCGCGAAGAAGGTCATCATCTCGGCGCCCGCCACCGACGAGGACGTCACCATCGTCCTGGGTGTCAACGACGAGAAGTACGACGCCGCCAACCACCACGTCATCTCCAACGCCTCGTGCACCACCAACTGCGTGGCGCCGATGGCGAAGGTCCTGAACGAGAGCTTCGGCATCGTCAAGGGTCTGATGACCACCGTCCACGCGTTCACCAACGACCAGGTGACCCTGGACTTCCCGCACAAGGACCTGCGCCGTGCTCGTGCGGCCTCGCAGAACATCATCCCGACCTCGACCGGTGCCGCCAAGGCGACCGCCCTGGTCCTGCCGGAGCTGAAGGGCAAGCTGGACGGCACCTCGCTGCGCGTCCCGGTCCCGACCGGCTCCATCACCGACCTGGTCGTGACCCTCGAGCGCGAGGTCACCAAGGACGAGGTCAACGCGGCCTTCCAGAAGGCCGCCCAGGAGGGCCCGCTCAAGGGCATCCTGGCCTACACCGAGGACCCGATCGTCTCCTCGGACATCGTGAACGACCCGCACTCCTGCATCTTCGACTCGCAGCTGACCATGGTCCAGGGCAACCAGGTCAAGGTGCTCGGCTGGTACGACAACGAGTGGGGCTACTCGAACCGCGTGGTCGACCTGGTCGGCCTCGTCGGCGGGCAGCTCTGACCTCGCGGGAGCTGACGTGATGTAGGGGCGAGGGCCTGGTCGGCGTACGGTGCCGACCGGGCCCTCGTTCCGCGCTCAAGGACTTCTCAGGCGGCCCCTGCGCCGTGCCGCCTCACTGCGCATCAACCATCTCCCCAGGAGAATCCGAATCCCCGTGAAGACCATCGAAGAGCTCATCGAAGCCGGTGTCGAAGGCAAGCGCGTCTTCGTGCGCGCCGACCTGAACGTGCCGCTGGACGGCCGCACGATCACCGACGACGGCCGCATCCGCGCCGTCGCGCCGACCATCGCCAAGCTGGCCGCGGCCGGCGCGAAGGTGGTCGTCGCCTCGCACCTCGGCCGTCCCAAGGGCGCGCCGGACCCGCAGTTCTCGCTCGCCCCGGCGGCCGAGCGCCTCGGCGAGATCCTCGGCAAGGGCGTCGCCTTCGCCACCGACACCGTCGGTGACAGCGCCGCGGCCACCGTCGCCGCGCTGGCGGACGGCGAGGTCGCGCTGCTGGAGAACCTGCGCTTCAACGCGGGCGAGACCAGCAAGGACGACGCCGAGCGCAAGGCCTTCGCCGAGCAGCTGGCCGCGCTGGCCGACCTGTACGTGGGCGACGGCTTCGGCGCCGTGCACCGCAAGCACGCCTCGGTCTTCGACCTGCCGGCCCTGCTGCCGCACGCCGCGGGCGACCTGATCGCCACCGAGGTCGGCGTGCTGAAGAAGCTCACCGAGGACGTGGCCCGCCCGTACGTGGTGGTGCTCGGCGGCGCCAAGGTCTCCGACAAGCTCGGCGTGATCGACAACCTGCTGGAGAAGGCCGACCGGATCCTGATCGGCGGCGGCATGGCGTACACCTTCCTCAAGGCCAAGGGCCACGAGGTCGGCATCTCGCTGCTCCAGGCGGACCAGATCCCGACCGTCCTGGAGTACCTGGCCCGGGCCGAGGCGCGCGGCGTCGAGTTCGTGCTGCCGGTCGACGTCCTGGTCTCCGCCGAGTTCCCGGACCTCAAGACCAAGGCCCCGGCGAACCCCTCGACCGTCGCCGCGGACGCCATCCCGGCCGACCAGGAGGGCCTGGACATCGGCCCCGGGACCCGCGAGCTGTACGCGGCCAAGCTGGCCGACGCGGGCACCGTGTTCTGGAACGGCCCGATGGGCGTCTTCGAGCACCCGGACTACGCGAACGGCACCAAGGCCGTCGCGCAGGCCCTGCTCGACAGCGACGCGTTCACCGTGGTCGGCGGCGGCGACTCCGCCGCGGCCGTCCGCATCCTGGGCTTCGACGAGACGAAGTTCGGGCACATTTCGACCGGCGGCGGCGCCAGCCTCGAGTACCTGGAGGGCAAGACCCTCCCCGGTCTCGCCGCTCTGGAGGACTGACAGCACATGACCGACCGTCTCCCGCTGATGGCGGGCAACTGGAAGATGAACCTCAACCACCTTGAGGCCATCCAGCACACCCAGAAGCTGGCCTTCGCGCTGGCCGACAAGGACTACGCGGCCGTCGAGGTCGCCGTCCTGGTGCCGTTCACCGACCTGCGCTCGGTGCAGACCCTGGTCTTCGGCGACAAGCTGAAGATCAAGTACGGCTCGCAGGACATCTCGCAGCACGACGGCGGGGCCTACACCGGCGAGGTCTCCGGCCCGATGCTGGCCAAGCTCCAGTGCACCTACGCGGTGATCGGCCACTCCGAGCGCCGCCAGTACCACGGCGAGAACGAGGAGATCGTCAACGCCAAGGTGAAGGCCGCCTACCGCGCCGGGGTCACCCCGATCCTGTGCGTCGGCGAGCCGCTGGAGATCCGCAAGGCCGGCACCCACGTCGAGTACACCCTGGCCCAGCTGGACGGCGGCCTGGCCGACGTCCCGGCCCACCAGGCCGAGTCGATCGTGGTCGCCTACGAGCCGGTCTGGGCGATCGGCACCGGCGAGGTGGCCACCCCGGAGGACGCGCAGGAGGTCTGCGCCGCCATCCGCGGGCGGATCGCCGAGCTGTACGACGCCGAGCTGGCCGGCAAGGTCCGGGTGCTGTACGGCGGTTCGGTGAAGTCGTCGAGCGCGGCCGGCCTGATGGCCAAGCCCGACATCGACGGCGGCCTGGTCGGCGGTGCCTCGCTGGACGCCGACGAGTTCGTCAAGATCGTGCGCTACCGTGAGCAGGCAGTAGGCTAACGCCGCCGCAGCAACGTAGGCTTTGGGGCCGGACCGCCGTACGCGGCCCGGCCCCTTCGCCGAAGATACGAGAGAGTTGGTCCCGTCGTGGTTCTCGGGTTCTCGATTGCCCTGATCATCTTCAGTCTGCTGATGATCCTTCTGGTGCTGCTGCACAAGGGGAAGGGCGGCGGCCTGTCCGACATGTTCGGCGGTGGCTCGATGTCCACCGGCGGCGGTTCGGCGGTGGCCGAGCGCAACCTGGACCGCATCACCATCGTGGTCGGCCTGGGCTGGTTCGCCTCCATCATCGTCCTCGGCCTGCTGATGAAGTCCTCGGTCTGACGTAACCCTGACGCCCCGTCGCCCGAGCGCCTATCCTGGGACGGTCGGGTGCGGAGGCGGTGGTGGCGGAGGCTTAACTCCTGCTTACACTAGGACGACTTTCGCCACCGACGCGCACCGCGGCGGGTCGGCGCACCAGTACGCAGGGAGTCAGACCGTGGCAAGTGGCAATGCCATCCGTGGCAGCAGGGTCGGGGCCGGCCCGATGGGCGAGGCGGAGCGCGGCGAGTCCGCCCCGCGCAACCGGATCTCCTTCTGGTGCGCGAACAAGCACGAGACCCGTCCCAGCTTCGCGGCCGAAGCGGCGATCCCGGACACCTGGGACTGCCCGCGCTGCGGTTTCCCGGCCGGCCAGGACCAGCACAACCCGCCGGCGCCCTCGCGCAACGAGCCGTACAAGACCCACCTCGCCTACGTCCGCGAGCGGCGCACCGACGCCGACGGCGAGGCGATCCTGGCCGAGGCGCTGGCGAAGCTCCGCGGCGAGATCTGAGCGGAGCGCCGGAGCGGAACGCAGCGGTCCGGACAGAACAGCGCGAAGGGCGCCCCCGTCGGTGACGGTGGCGCCCTTCGGCGTTGCCGGATCCGGTCAGGCCGAGGCCGGCGGGTAGAGCTGCGGCGGGATCCGCTCCGCGGCGGCGCGGTCCAGCAGCCACAGGGTGCGGCTGCGGCCGTACGCGCCGGAGGCGGGCGCCTGGAGCTCGCCGGGGCCGGACAGGGCCAGCGCGACCGCGCCCGCCTTGTCCTCGCCGGCGGCCAGCAGCCAGACCTCGCGGGCGGTGCGGATCGCCGGGAGGGTGAGCGAGACCCGGGTCGGCGGGGGCTTGGGGGCCCCGCGCACGCCGACCACGGTCAGCTCGGTCTCCCGGACGCCCGGGTGCTCGGGGAAGAGCGAGGCGACGTGGGTGTCCGGGCCGACGCCGAGCAGCAGCACGTCGAAGGCCGGGACGCCGAGCCGGTCGCCCGGCCCGGCCGCCTTCGCCAGCTCCTCGGCGTAGCGGGCGGCGGCGGCCTCCACGTCCGAGCCGTCCACGCCGTCCGAGGCGGGCATCTCGTGCACCCGCGCCGGGTCGAGCGGGACGGCGTCCAGCAGCTCGGCGCGGGCCTGGACGGCGTTGCGCTCCGGGTCGGCGGCGGGCAGGAAGCGCTCGTCGCCCCACCAGAGGTCCAGCCGGCCCCAGTCGACCGCGTCGCGCGCCGGGGAGGCGGCGATCGCGGCCAGCAGGGCGTTGCCGTTGCGCCCGCCGGTGAGCACCACCGAGGCGCTGCCGCGGGCGGCCTGGGCGTCCACGATCCGGGTGATCAGCCGGGCCGCGGCCGCCTGGGCCATCAGCTCCTTGTCCCGGTGGACGACCAGCTGCGGGGTCGCGTTGGTCATGCGCCGTCCTTGCCGGTGCGCTTGCCGGCGGCCTTGCGGGCGGGCTTCTTCTCCGCCGTCCCGGCGGTCACCCGCTCGGGGTTGGCCACGGCCTGCTCCACGGCCGCCTCGGCGGCCTCCTCGACGGCCTCCTCCGCGACCTCGCGGGCGACCTGCTCGGCCGCCGCGGTCTCGGCGTTGGACGGCTCGTGCAGCCGGTCGACGGGCGTGCGCACGGCCGTCGCGTAGATGTCGTCCGGGTCCAGGCGGCGCAGTTCCTCGGCGATCAGCTCCGAGGTCTCGCGCCGCTTGAGCGCCACCTGGCGGTCCGGCGAGCCGGGCATGGAGAGCGTGCCCAGCAGGCCGTCCGGGCGGTCCAGGGTGATGTCCCCGTCCTTGGTGCGCAGGTGCACCGCGGTGATGCCGGGGCCGTTGGTGACGACCCGCTCGACGGGCACCTGGAGCCGGTTGGTCAGCCAGAGGCCGAGCAGCTCGACGCTGGGGTTGTAGGACTCGCCCTCGACCACCGCGGAGACGATCGTGGACGGCCGCTGGTCCAGCGCGGCGGCCAGCATCGAGCGCCAGCCGGTGACCCGGGTCCAGGCCAGGTCGGTGTCGCCCGGGGTGTAGCTCTGCGCGCGCTGGGCGAGCTGGCCGACCGGGGACTCGGCGGTGACGGCGTCGGTGATCCGGCGCTGGGCGATCGAGCCCAGCGGGTCCTGCGCCGGGTGGTGCGGAGCGTTGTCCGGCCACCAGACGACGGTCGGGGCGTCCGGCAGCAGCAGCGGCAGGACCACCGACTGGGCGTGCGCGGCGAGTTCGCCGTGCATCCGCAGGACGACCGTCTCGCCGGAGCCGGCGTCGGAGCCGACCAGGATCTCGGCGTCCAGCCGGGTCTCGGCGCGGGCCCGGGGCGAGCGCCCGGCGCGCTTGATCACCGCGAGGGTGCGCATCGGGTGCTCGCGGGAGGCGTCGTTGGCGGCCTTGAGGGCGTCGTAGGCGCTGCCCTCGTCGGTCACGATCACCAGGGTGAGCACCATGCCGGCGGCGCCCGAGCCGCGGGCCCGGCGCGCCTCCATCAGCGCGGCGTTGATCTTGCTGGACGTCGTGTTGGTGAGGTCGATCTTCATGGCCGGCGCCAGCTCCTGCCGTCTCGTGCGAGCATCTCGTCCGCCTCGACGGGACCCCAGGTCCCCGCCGCGTACTGGGCGGGCTTGCCGTGGGTGTCCCAGTACTTCTCGATCGGGTCGAGGATCTGCCAGGAGAGCTCGACCTCCTGGTGGCGCGGGAACAGGTTGGCGTCGCCGAGCAGCACGTCGAGGATGAGCCGCTCGTACGCCTCCGGGCTGGACTCGGTGAAGGACTCGCCGTAGGCGAAGTCCATCGTGACGTCCCGCACCTCGAAGGAGGTGCCCGGCACCTTGGAGCCGAACCGCACCGTCACGCCCTCGTCCGGCTGGACCCGGATGACCAGGGCGTTCTGCCCCAGCTCCTCGGTCGCGTAGGAGTCGAAGGGCAGGTACGGGGCGCGCTGGAAGACGACCGCGATCTCGGTCACCCGGCGGCCCAGGCGCTTGCCGGTGCGCAGGTAGAACGGGACGCCCGCCCAACGGCGGTTGTTGATCTCCAGCTTGATGGCCGCGTAGGTGTCGGTCTTGGAGTCGGGGTCGATGCCGTCCTCGTCCAGGTAGCCGACGACCTCCTCGCCGCCCTGCCAGCCGGCCGCGTACTGGCCGCGCACGGTGTGCCGGCCGAGGTCGGCCGGGAGCTTGACGGCGCTGAGCACCTTGAGCTTCTCGGCCACCAGCGCCTTCGGGTGGAAGGAGGCGGGCTCCTCGATGGCGGTGAGCGCCATCAGCTGGAGCAGGTGGTTCTGGATCACGTCACGGGCGGAGCCGATGCCGTCGTAGTAGCCGGCCCGGCCGCCGATGCCGATGTCCTCGGCCATGGTGATCTGCACGTGGTCGACGTACGACCGGTTCCAGATCGGCTCGAACATCTGGTTGGCGAAGCGCAGCGCCAGGATGTTCTGGACCGTCTCCTTGCCCAGGTAGTGGTCGATCCGGAAGACCTCGTCCCGGGGGAAGACCTCGTGGACGACCTTGTTGAGCTCCTGAGCGCTCTCCAGGTCGTGGCCGAAGGGCTTCTCGATGACCGCGCGGCGCCAGGAGCCCTGCGGCGGGTCGGCCAGGCCGTGCTTCTTGAGCTGCTGGACGACGGTGGGGAAGAACTTCGGCGGGACGGACAGGTAGAAGGCGAAGTTGCCGCCGGTGCCCTGGGCCTTGTCCAGCTCCTCGATGGTCTCGCGCAGCTTGTCGAAGGCCTCGTCGTCGTCGAAGGTTCCGTGGACGAACCGCATGCCCTTGGCGAGCTGCTGCCAGACCTCCTCCCGGAACGGGGTGCGGGCGTGGTCCCGGACGGCGTCGTGGACCTCCTTGGCGAAGTCCTCGTCGTCCCACTCGCGGCGGGCGAAGCCGACGAGGGAGAAGCCCGGCGGAAGCAGACCGCGGTTGGCCAGGTCGTAGATGGCCGGCATCAGCTTCTTGCGGGACAGGTCGCCGGTGACCCCGAAGATGACCAGACCGGACGGCCCCGCGATGCGCGGGAGCCGTCGGTCGGAGGGGTCACGAAGCGGGTTGACGGGGGCGGGCGGGAGGTCGTCCGCGTCCGATTCCGGAGTCAACTCGGGGAAATCAGTGCTCACTTGATGGGCTCCGCTTTCGTGCGCTGGCTGTGAGCAGGGGTCACTTCTCGTCGGCGAAGGAGGCGAGCGAGGCGGTGACGGTGTCGAGCAGCTCGTTCCAGGACTGCTCGAACTTCTCGACGCCCTCGTCCTCCAGGAGCTGGACGACGTCGTCGTAGTCCACGCCGGCGGCGGCGATCGCGTCCAGCACGGCCTTGGCGTCGGCGTAGTTGGGGACGATCGTGTTGCCGGTGACCACGCCGTGGTCGCCGGTGGCCTCCAGGGTGGCCTCGGGCATCGTGTTGACGGTGCCGGGGGCGACCAGCTCGGTGACGTACAGGGTGTCCGGCAGGGCCGGGTCCTTGACGCCGGTGGAGGCCCACAGCGGGCGCTGCGGCTTGGCGCCGGCGGCCTCCAGGGCGGACCAGCGGGCGCTGCCGGCGGTCTTGCCGTCGACGCTGCCGAAGACCTCCTCGTACGCCTGGTAGGCGAGGCGGGCGTTGGCCAGCGCGGCCTTGGAGCGCAGGTCCTTCGCCTCGCCGCCGATCTTGTCCAGGCGCTTGTCGATCTCGGTGTCCACGCGGGAGACGAAGAAGGAGGCGACCGACTCGATCTGGGAGAGGTCCAGGCCCTTGGCCTTGGCGGTCTCCAGGCCGGTCAGGTAGGCGTCGATGACGGCCTTGTAGCGCTCCAGCGAGAAGATCAGCGTGACGTTGACGCTGATGCCCTTGCCGATGACCTCGGCGATCGCGGGCAGGCCGGCCTTGGTGGCGGGGATCTTGATGAAGACGTTCGGGCGGTCGACCAGCCACCACAGCTGCTTGGCCTCGGCCACGGTGGTGGCGGTCTCGTGCGCCAGGCGCGGGTCGACCTCGATGGAGACCCGGCCGTCGCGGCCGTTGGAGGCGTCGTAGACCGGGCGCAGCACGTCGGCCGCGTCGCGCACGTCCGAGGTGGTGATCATGCGGATCGCCTCGTCGGTGGTGACCTTGCGGACGGCGAGGTCGCGCAGCTGGCCGTCGTAGGAGTCGTCGCCGGAGCCGGCGATGGCCTTCTGGAAGATGGTCGGGTTGGTGGTCACGCCCACCACGTGCTTGTTCTGCACCAGTTCGGCCAGGTTGCCGGAGTTCAGCCGCTTGCGGCTGAGGTCGTCCAGCCAGATCGCAACGCCTTCGTCGCTGAGGCGCTTCAGTGCGTCAGTCATGGTGCTTCAGTCCCTTGTTCTTGCTTCGTGGGGTGGTCGGGAGGGGCCGCGTGCCCGCGTGCGGGCGGGCACGCGGCCCGGGGGCCGCTAGCGGTTGACGGCCTCGAGGGAGCGCAGGGCGTTGTGGGCCTCGGCCACCACGCGCTCGGTGGTGATGCCGAACTCCTCGAACAGCACCTTGTAGTCGGCGGAGGCGCCGAAGTGCTCCAGCGAGACGATCCGGCCGTGGTCGCCGACCAGCTCGCGCCAGCCCTGGGCGATGCCGGCCTCGACCGAGACGCGTGCCTTGACCGACGGCGGCAGCACGCTGTCGCGGTAGGCCTGGTCCTGCTCCTGGAACCACTCGAAGGACGGCAGCGAGACCACCCGGGTGGCGATGCCCTCGGCCTCCAGCGCCTCACGGGCCTGGACGGCCAGCTGGACCTCGGAGCCGGTGCCGAGCAGGATCACCTGCGGGTCGCCGGTGGAGGCCTCGGCCAGGATGTAGCCGCCCTTCGCGGTGCCCTCGGCGGAGCCGAAGACCTCGCGGTCGAAGGTCGGGACGCCCTGGCGGGTCAGCGCCAGGCCGACCGGGCCGGGGTGGCTGGTGTGGCGCTCGACGATGGTGCGCCAGGCGACGGCGGTCTCGTTGGCGTCGGCCGGGCGGACCATGGCCAGGCCCGGGATGGCGCGCAGCGAGGCCATGTGCTCGACCGGCTGGTGGGTCGGGCCGTCCTCGCCGAGGCCGATCGAGTCGTGCGTCCAGACGTAGGTGACCGGCAGCTTCATCAGCGCGGCCAGGCGGACGGCCGGGCGCATGTAGTCGGCGAAGACCAGGAAGGTGCCGCCGTAGACCCGGGTCTTCCCGTGCAGGGCGATGCCGTTCATGGTCGAGCCCATGGCGTGCTCGCGGATGCCGAAGTGGATCGTCCGGCCGTACGGGCTCGCCGACTTCAGCGGGTTGCCCTCGGGCAGGAAGGAGCTGTCCTCGTCGATGGTGGTGAGGTTGGACTCGGCGAGGTCGGCCGAGCCGCCCCACAGCTCCGGGATCACCGCGCCGATCGCCTTGAGGGTGTCGCCGGAGGCCTTGCGGGTGGCGACGTCCTTGCCGGCCGGGAAGGACGGGACGGCCTTCTTCCAGCCCTCGGGCAGCTCGCCGGCCTCGATGCGGTCGAACTCGGCCGCGCGGTGCGGGTTGGCGGCGCGCCAGGCCTCGAAGCCCTGCTGCCACTGGTCGCGGGCGGCCTTGCCGCGCTTGATGACCTGGCGGGCGTGCCCGATGACCTGGTCGCTGACCTCGAAGGTCTTCTCCGGGTCGAAGCCCAGGACCTTCTTGGTGGCGGCGATCTCGGCGGCGCCGAGCGCGGAGCCGTGGGCCTTGGCGGTGTTCTGGGCGTCCGGGGCCGGCCAGGCGATGATCGTCCGCATCGCGATCATCGACGGGCGGGAGGTCTCGGCCTTGGCCGCGGCCAGCGCCTCGGCCAGGGCGGCCACGTCGATGTCGCCGTTGGACTTCGGGGTGACGCGCTGGACGTGCCAGCCGTACGCCTCGTAGCGCTTGAGGACGTCCTCGGAGAAGGCGGTCTCGGTGTCGCCCTCGATCGAGATGTGGTTGTCGTCGTAGACGGCGACCAGGTTGCCCAGCTTCTGGTGGCCCGCCAGCGACGAGGCCTCGGCGGAGATGCCCTCCTCCAGGTCGCCGTCGGAGACGATCGCCCAGACCGTGTGGTCGAAGGGGGACTCGCCGGCCGGGGCCTCCGGGTCGAACAGGCCGCGCTCGTAGCGGGCGGCCATCGCCATGCCGACCGCGTTGGCGATGCCCTGGCCCAGCGGGCCGGTGGTGGTCTCCACACCCGCGGTGTGGCCGTGCTCGGGGTGGCCGGGGGTACGGCTGCCCGCGACGCGGAAGGCCTTCAGGTCGTCCAGCTCCAGGCCGTAGCCGGCGAGGTAGAGCTGGGTGTAGAGCGTCAGGCTGGTGTGGCCGGGGGAGAGGACGAAGCGGTCGCGCCCGACCCAGGACGGGTCGGTCGGGTCGTGGCGCAGGAACCGCTGGAAGATCAGGTACGCGGCCGGGGCCAGCGACATGGCCGTCCCGGGGTGTCCGTTACCGACCTTCTGGACAGCGTCCATGGCCAGGACGCGCGCCGTGTCAACGGTGCGCTCATCCAGATCGGTCCACTCGAATGCGTTCGTCGGCGCAGTGCTCACCCTGTCTCAGGGCTCCTTCCATTGTGAAGAGTGACCCCGTGAATGGGGACCGGGTCGGCCACGGCGCTGTGGTCCCGACGCTGGGTGGTGCCGGTCACGGAGGGTAGATCCCGCTTCTGTCCGCGAGCCTACCGTCCGGGGTGCGGCTCACCCTCCGTGCTGGGACAACCGGCAATTCCGCATGCAGATTCCCACTGGAGCGGTGCGGATGGATTTGTCCCAGACTCTCCCGGTTCGCGCCGTCGCGCCGCTCCGGTGGTCAGGACGGGCTAGCGGACCCGCCGGAGGCGCTCGACGGCCCCGCCCGGGCGGTTCACCCGGGGGTGTGCGTTCCGCCTCGCCGGGGGACCCCGGAGCCGGATGGGATATATGGAACGTCTATGGTGTCGTGGTACGCGCAGAGCGGACGATTCGGGACCCTTCGTTCCTGTGGACGCCTGCGAAGATTCATCTTCAGTTGGGGTGTTAGTGACCGCCGTCGAAACCCGTCCCGCCGGGGTCACCGGGGCGACTCCTGCGCACCGGCCGTTCGGGGCCCGTGTCGGCGCGTTCGTCGCATTGACCAAGCCGCGGATCATCGAGCTGCTGCTGATGAGCACCGTGCCGGTGATGTTCCTGGCCCAGCAGGGCGTGCCGAACATGCTGTTGGTGCTGAAGGTCGTCGTCGGCGGCTACCTCTCGGCCGGCGGCGCCAACGCCCTCAACATGTACATCGACCGCGACATCGACGCGGTCATGTCGCGCACCGAGCGGCGTCCGATCGTCACCGGGATGGTGTCGCCGCGCGAGGCGCTGGTGTTCGGCATCGTCCTCGCCGTCGTCTCGACGCTTCTGCTGGGCTTCGGGGTCAACTGGCTGTCGGCCTGGCTGGCGCTCGGCGCGCTGCTGTTCTACGTGTTCGTCTACACGCTGGGGCTCAAGCGGCGCACCTCGCAGAACATCGTCTGGGGCGGCATCGCCGGCTGCATGCCCGTCCTGATCGGCTGGTCCTCGGTGACCAACTCGGTGTCCTGGGCCGCGGTGATGCTGTTCCTGGTCGTGTTCTTCTGGACGCCGCCGCACACCTGGGTGCTGTCGATGAAGGTCCGCGACGACTACGAGCGGGCCGGCGTGCCGATGCTGCCGGTCGTCAAGGGCAACGTGGCCGTCGGCAAGCAGGTCGTCGCCTACTCCTGGGTGATGGTGGCGGTCTCGCTGGCGGTCTGGCCACTGGGCCACATGAGCTGGCTGTACCCGGTCGCCGCGGTGCTGCTGGGCGGGGCCTGGCTGCGCGAGGCGCACGCGCTGTACGGGCGGGCCAAGGCCGGGATCGTGGGCGCGAAGCTCAAGGAGATGCGGCTGTTCCACTGGTCGATCACCTACCTGTCGCTGCTGATGGTGGTCTGCGCGATCGACCCGTTCGTCAAGTAGAGGCTTACGAAGTAGAGGCTTACGCGAAGAGCCCCGGTCCGGGCGGACCGGGGCTCTTCGCGTTCTCAGCGGGCGGGCAGCTCGGAGGGGCCGACGTGGCCGTCCAGCCAGTCCCGCAGCGGCTGGGAGGCGTGCAGGAAGCCGGTGATCCGGGTGTGGGCGGCGCGGGTGCCCAGCCACTTCGCGGGCTCCCACTCCTGCCAGGCCACCAGGCCCTTGTGGCGCAGCAGCCCGATCCGGGGGTGGTCCTTGGGGTAGCCGCGCGGGGCCGACTTGAGGGAGTCCCGGCCCACGACCAGCGGGCCCTGCTGCTCCACCCGGGCGATCACGCGCTCCAGCTCCGCGCCGGTGACGTCCTCCGCGACGGCGGCGCGGTAGCGCTCCAGCTGGTCGGGGGCGAGCTGGTAGAGGCCGTTGCCGCAGGCCAGTCCGTCGGCGGAGAGCTGGATGTAGCCGCCGCTCTCCAGATGGGCGCCGATGTGGGTCTTGTACGGGGACTTGTCGGCGCTGAACCGGACGTCGCGGTTGGGCCGGAAGATCTTCCCCGGCCCGAACTCCGGCTCCAGCTCGGCGAGCAGCAGCTCCATCGGGGCCCGGACGACGCCGTCGTAGACGTCCTTGTGGGCCTGCCAGAAGGTCTTGGAGTTGTCGGCTTCCAGGTGCTCGTAGAAGTCGAGCGCCTCGGCCGGCCAGCCGGAGAAGGTCACCCCTCCAGTATGTGGCCCGGTGCACAGGGCGCTCCCGTCGCCAGCGGCGCTACCGGTGGGTAGCATGCGGGACATGAGCAGCGCAGAGACCGCCACCGCCGCGCCGGACGCCCGCACCGAGCGCCGCGCCAAGCGCATCGCCAAGCACCTCACCAGCTTCGCCCGCGAGCACGGGGGCGGCGACGCCGTCGTCGAGTACGTCGGCTCCGTGGCCACCCGCATCGTGGTCGTCGGCGCGGACGGCGCCTGGGGCGACCAGGTCGCCCCCAGCTACGCCGTGGGCAAGCGCGCCGCCGAGCTGGCCGGGCTGACCCTGCACGACGACTTCGAGGGCGAGCTGGGCCTCAAGGTCAAGACCGGCGCGTACGAGTGGAAGCGGATGGCCGGCATCCAGATCTGACCGCGTCCCGGTACGACGAACGGCCCGGTCCCCCCACGCGGGGGAGCCGGGCCGTTCGTCGTGTGCGCGGTCAGACCGAGGCGGGCTGCGGGGTCTGGGCGGGGAGCTGGTCGGCGACCGCCTCGGCGCCGCGGGTGCGCAGGGCGAGGGGGACGCGCAGGGCGGCGATCCAGGTCAGTGCCGCGAGGAGCATGTGGAGGCCGACCATCAGCTCGGGGGCGTCGGTGAAGTACTGGATGAAGCCCAGGACGCCCTGGAGGAGGAGGACGGCCAGCAGCTCCTTGGTGCGGGACCTGGCCGCCTGGGGGGCCTTCACGGCGGCGAGGACGAAGATCACCGCGATGGCCAGGCCCACGGACACGAACGCGAAGTCGGCGTGGAACTGGGCGAGGCGGTCGTAGTCGATCGGGATGCGCGGGACGATCTTGTTGTCCTTGGGCGTGCCGGGGTGGTGGCCGGCGCCGGTCACCAGGGTGCCGGCCGCGACGAGCAGGCCGATCACGGTGACCAGGACGTAGGACAGCTGGTGGACCGGGCGGGGCACCACGAGCGTCGGCGGGCCGTCGCCCTCCTTGGACCGCTCCCACATCAGCAGCGCGACCCAGACCAGGGCCATCGCGGCGATCATGTGCAGCGCCACGGTGTACGGGTTGAGGCCGGTCAGCACGGTGATGCCGCCGAGCACGGCGTTGCTCATCACCAGCCAGAACTGGGCCCAGCCGAGCCGGGTCATGCTGTGCCGCCAGGGCCGGTGGCAGCGGGCGGCCAGGATGGCCCAGCCGACGGCGGCGCTCAGCACGTAGGTGAGCATCCGGTTGGTGAACTCGACGATGCCGTGGAAGCCCATCTCGGCGGTGGGCGTCAGGCTCTCGTCGGTGCACCGGGGCCAGGTCGTACAGCCGAGGCCGGAGGCGGTGAGGCGGACGGCGCCGCCGGTGACGACGATCACCACGCTCATCACCAGCGCGGCGAACGTGGCACGCCGGACCATCTCGGCGGATGGCTGCCAGCGCTCGGCGAGCAGGGAGAAGGGATTAGGCACGCGGTCAATCGTAGGCGGCCTTACAGGCGATCTTGGGGCGGGGCACGGGCCGCGCGGCGGTGTGGCGCGGGTGGTGCGGCGGGAGGCGGCGGAGCCGGCGGGCGGCGACACGCTGGGGTGCGACACGCGGACAAACCGGGGTGGTTCGGTCAAGGAGGTTATTGGTCTTGACCAATCACCCGTTTGGCCGAAAGAGTGCGGATTGGTCCATACCTTTTTGAGGACCCCTCCCCCCATCTACGCCCGCACGCAAGCGGAGACCTGCACATGCGCATACCCATTTCCGCCGCCGCGCTCGCGGTAGGCGGCTCGCTCGCACTGGCCGGGCTCGTCGCGCCGGCCGCCCAGGCCGTCGGCACCGACCAGGAGTGCCGCAGCCTCGGGGTCGCCAACCTCTACGGCGAGTTCATCGAGGGCGACGACACCCACACCCCCGACGCCGAGGGCGCGGTCGCGGTCGGCGGCAACGCCGACTTCACCGGCGGCTTCTCGGTCGGCCAGGAGCTCACCCAGGCCCAGGTCGACGCGCTGCCGGGCAAGAACGCCCTGGTCGTGGCCGGCAAGCTCACCGGCCACAACACCCAGGTGATGAAGGGCAACGGCGTCTTCGGCTCCAAGGCCGACGGCGCGGTGGCCCAGGCCCACGCCGGCACCGTCAACCAGGGCCCCTCGCCGATCGACTTCAAGGCCGAGTTCGCCAAGCTGCGCGCCGCCGCCACCTCGCTGGCCGCCGTCCCGCAGACCGCCGGCGCCACCGTCCAGGCCGAGGGCGCCAAGCTCACGCTCACCGGCGGCGACGCGAAGTACAACAGCTTCACCGTCGACGCGGCGAAGCTGCAGGGCGCCAAGGACGTCTACCTCAAGGTGCCGGCCGGCTCGGTGACGGTGGTCAACGTCACCGGCGGCTCGTACGACATGGCGGCGGCCGGGACCACCGGCTTCCACCTGTGGGACGAGGGCAAGAAGGCCTTCGTGCTGGACGACAAGCTCCAGAGCGCCGCGGGCGGGGCGATCCGGTCCAGGCTGCTCTGGAACTTCCCGACCGCCACCAAGGTGGTCAAGAACAGCCAGGCCGCCTGGGCCGGCACCGTGCTCGCGCCGAACGCCGCCTTCGACCTCGGCAGCGGCGGCCCGGTCAACGGCTCGGTGATCGCCGCCTCGCTGACCGGCAAGGGCGGCGCCGAGACGCACCACTACCCCTTCACCGGCTGCCTGCCGGGCACCACCGTCCCGACGCCGTCCGGCACCCCGACGGTGCCGCCGACCGTCCCGCCGACCGTGCCGAGCGGCTCGCCGTCGGCCACGCCGAGCGCGTCGACCGCCCCGAGCGGTTCGGCGAGCCCCTCGGGCGGCCCGTCCGCGTCGACGAGCGGCAAGCCCGGCGCGAGCGGCAGCCCGTCGGCCGGCGGCTCGACGGCCGCTCCGACGGCCTCGGGCAGCCCGTCCGCCCAGCCGGACGCCGGGGGCAACCTGGCGCACACCGGCTCCGGTCCGGTGCTGCCGCTGGCGATCGGCGGCGCGGTCGTGCTCGCGGCCGGCGGCGCGATCGTGGTGGCCGCCCGGCGCAAGGCGGCCCGGAAGGCCTGAACCGGCTGAGCCCGCCGATCCGGCCGGGAACGCCGGGAACGCGGGCGCGTCGGAGGCACGGGAGTGTCGGAAAGAAGGGGAAGGTCGGAAACGACGGAAAGGCCGGAATGGCCCGGCGTTCGTCGGCTGACCGAATCGGAGCCCTCGGTGATTGAACCTGATCACCGAGGGCTTCGTTCTTCCCTGAAGTGGCGAAGTCCATTCAGGTTTGCCGAATCCGCGTTCTGCGAGGTGACGGCTGTGATGGGCTGGCCCAAGCACATCGGAAGACGGACGGACAGTCGATATCCGGTCGTGCGGCGGGGTGTGGCGGGGTGCGGGAGTGCCGGTAGAGTCCCCCGGACAGTCGTAGCGGGCCACCGCGTACCACTCAACACGCCTGCTGCGCACGACCGTTCGGAGGGGAACAAAGTAATGGCGCGACAGCAGCGGCACTTCGCGATCGGCGCGACGGCACTCGCCGGCACGGCTGCGGCCGGTTTTCTCCTGCCTCTGGCACTGGCCACCAATGCCTCGGCGCACGTGCCGAGTTGGTCGGTGACCTGCGACAAGATCGTGATCGATCTGATCAACTACAGCCCCAAGGCCGACGTGAAGAACACCGTCAGCCTCACCATCGACGGCGAGAAGGTCCTGGACGCCAAGGCCTTCCCCGCGGAGTTCCACGGCTCCTTCCCGGTGAAGGACCACGATGCCCCGATCAAGGCGAACCTGGTGGTCACCACCACGGAGAACCCGAACGAGAAGGGCTGGAACATCAACGAGACCAAGACCATCGAGCCGTGCCACACGCCGACTCCGACCCCGACCCCCACCAAGACCCCGACCCCGACTCCCACCCCGACGCCGACCGTGACCCCGAGCACCCCGCCGCCGGTCACGACGCCCCCGGCCACCCCGACCCCGTCGGTGACCCACACCCCGAGCAAGACCCCGACCCCGTCGCCCTCCGCCAGCGCGCCGGCGCTCGCCCAGACCGGTAGCAGCGACGCGACCCCGATGATCGCGGCGGCCGGCGGCGGCGTGCTGCTGGTCGGCGGCGCGCTCGTGCTGCTCGCCCGCAAGCGCCGTGGCGGCAGCGAGAGCTGACGCCCGGTCAGTCGACAACGGCAACGCCCCCCGGCCGCCAAGTGGCCGGGGGGCGTTGTGCGTTGCCGTCGCCGGTCACTCCCAGCGGAAGAAGCGGGCGGCCGCGGCCAGGCCGAGCACCGACCAGCCGGCCAGGATGCCGAGGTCCGCCCACGGCACCCCGGCGCCGGCCTGGAGCACCGACCGCAGGCCGTCCGAGAGCGCCGAGATCGGCAGCAGCTCCAGCACCGGGCGCACCGCGTCGGGGAACCTGCCCAGCGGCACGATCACCCCGCCGGCGAGCAGCAGCAGGATGAACACCAGGTTGGCGCCGGCCAGGGTGGCCTCGGCCTTCAGGGTGCCGGCCATCAGCAGGCCGAGCCCGGAGAAGGCGGCGGTGCCGAGGACCAGCAGCGCGGCGACCGTCAGGGGGTTTCCGTGCGGGGACCAGCCGAGGGCCAGGGCGATCACCGACAGCAGCGCGACCTGCAGCGCCTCCGTCACCAGGACGCAGCCGGTCTTGGCGGTCAGCAGCGCCCAGCGCGGCAGCGGGCTGGCGCCGAGCCGCTTCAGCACGCCGTAGCGGCGCTCGAAGCCGGTGGCGATGGCCTGGCCGGTGAAGGCGGTGGACATCACGGCCAGCGCGAGCAGGCCGGGGGCCAGGAAGTCGACCCGCTTGCCGGGGCCCTCGACCGCGACGATGTCCACGGCGGAGAACAGCACCAGCAGCACGGTCGGGATGACCACGGTGAGCAGCAGCTGCTCGCCGTTGCGCAGCAGCATTCGGGTCTCGAACGCGGTCTGGGCGAGCAGCATCCGGCCGACGGGCGCGGGGCCCGGCTGGGGGGAGTAGTCCGTCGTGGCGGCGCTCACGGTTCCCTCACTGCGTTCGCTCATGAGCGGAGCTCCCGTCCGGTCAGGTCGAGGAAGACGTCCTCCAGGCTGCGGCGCTGGACGGACAGCCGTTCGGGCAGGATGCCGGAGGCCGCGCACCAGCCGGTGACGGCGGCCACCAGCTGCGGATCGACGGGCGCCTCGACGCGGTAGTTGCCGGGGGCGGTCTCGGTGGCGGTGGCGCCCTCGGGCAGCTCCTTGAGCAGCGGGCCGAGGTCGAGCCCGGGCGGGCCGTCGAAGTGCAGCGCGCCCTCGGCGCCGCCGCGGCACAGCTCCTCGGTGGTGCCGTCGGCGATCACCTTGCCGCGGTCGACGATGGCGACCCGGTCGGCGAGCTGCTCGGCCTCGTCCATGTGGTGGGTGGTGACGACCACGGTGACGCCGTCCCGGCGCAGGTCGCGCACCAGCTCCCAGGTGGCCCGGCGGGCCTGCGGGTCGAGGCCGGCGGTGGGCTCGTCCAGGAAGACCAGCTCGGGGCGGCCGACCACGGCCATCGCCAGGGCGAGCCGCTGCTGCTGGCCGCCGGACAGCCGGCGGTAGGTGGTGCGGCCGCAGGAGCCGAGGCCGAGGCGTTCGACCAGGGCGTCCACGTCCAGCGGGTGGGCGTGCAGCTTGGCGGTGTGCCGCAGCATCTCGACGGCGCGCGCGCCCGCGTACACGCCGCCGGACTGCAACATGACGCCGATCCGGGGCCGGAGCGCGGCGCCCTGGGTGACCGGGTCGAGGCCGAGGACGCGGACGGTGCCGCCGTCCGGACGGCGGTACCCCTCGCAGGTCTCGATGGTGGTGGTCTTGCCGGCGCCGTTGGGGCCGAGGACGGCGGTGATCGCGCCGGCCGGGATGGTGAGGTCGAGGCCGTCCACCGCGAGCTTGTCGTCGTAGCGTTTGACCAGCCCGGCGATCTGGACCGCGGGTTCGGAGTGCATACCGGCGAGTGTAAGAGGGCCTGACGCGCCGGCCGGACGGCGGCTCGGTGATCGTTTTCCCAGGTCAGGTAAGGCTAACCTGCGTGACAGATGACACCGGTGAGGCCTGGGTCACGGCTTGTCCCGGCGGAAGTAATTACGCAACACTGGTGTTGTGAAAAACATGCGCGAGCACGCTCAGCAGCGGGAGGCCGAGTCGGCCTCCTCCTGTGACGTGCCCGTGACGGCGGCCGAGGTGCTGCTGGAGGGCCACCGGGCCACCCGGGACCGGGTCGCGCGGTCGATCCTGGACCACGGCCCGTCCTCCGCCGCCGACCTGGCGAACCGGCTCGGCCTCACCGCCGCCGCCGTCCGCCGCCACCTCGACGGCCTGGTCGCCACCGGTCTGGTCGAGTCCCGCGAACAGCGGGTCTACGGCAGCCGCGGCCGGGGCCGTCCGGCCAAGGTCTTCGCCCTCACCGACGCCGGCCGGGACGCCTTCTACCAGGCGTACGACCAGCTCGCCGCCGACGCGCTGCGCTGGATCGCGGACTCGGTGGGCGGCGGCAAGGCGGGCGAGGAGGCGGTCGCCGCCTTCGCCCGCGCCCGGTTCGGCAAGCAGGCCGAGAAGTACCTGGAGGCCCTGCGCCTGGCCGCCGCCGGAGAGCGCCCCGAGGCGCTGGCCCAGGCGCTCAGCGCGGACGGGTACGCTGCCACGGTGCGGCGTGTCCCGTCGGCCGCGGCCAAGGCCCCGGCGGGCGCCCAGCTCTGCCAGCACCACTGCCCGGTCGCGCACATCGCCGAGCAGTTCCCGCAGCTCTGCGAGGCGGAGACCGAGGTCTTCTCCCAGCTCCTGGGCACCCATGTGCAACGGCTGGCCACGATCGCCCACGGCGACGGGGTCTGCACCACCTATGTGCCGGCACCCGGTGCCGCATCGTCGTCCGCCCAGCCCCCGGCGGGACGCGGCTCCGATGCGATGCCGACTGCCAGTACATGAAAAATTCCGTGTCCACCGAAGATTCAGCGTCCGCGCGTTAGGAAGCTCGCATGACTGACACCGTTTCGCACCCCGAGCTCGAAGGCCTCGGCAATTACGAGTACGGCTGGGCCGACCCGGACACCGCCGGTGCCGCGGCCAAGCGCGGGCTCAGCGAGGACGTCGTCCGCGACATCTCGGCGAAGAAGAACGAGTCCGAGTGGATGCTGAACCTGCGGCTCAAGGGCCTGAAGCTGTTCGGCAAGAAGCCCATGCCGACCTGGGGCTCCGACCTCACCGGCATCGACTTCGACAACATCAAGTACTTCGTCCGCTCCACCGAGAAGCAGGCCGAGTCCTGGGAGGACCTGCCGGCGGACATCAAGGCGACGTACGACAAGCTCGGCATCCCGGAGGCGGAGAAGCAGCGCCTGGTCGCCGGCGTCGCCGCCCAGTACGAGTCCGAGGTCGTCTACCACCAGATCCGCGAGGACCTGGAGGAGCAGGGCGTCATCTTCCTGGACACCGACACCGCGCTGCGCGAGCACCCGGAGATCTTCAAGGAGTACTTCGGCACGGTGATCCCGGCCGGCGACAACAAGTTCGCCGCGCTGAACACCGCCGTGTGGTCCGGCGGCTCGTTCATCTACGTGCCGAAGGGCGTGCACGTCGACATCCCGCTGCAGGCCTACTTCCGGATCAACACCGAGAACATGGGCCAGTTCGAGCGGACGCTGATCATCGTCGACGAGGACGCCTACGTCCACTACGTCGAGGGCTGCACCGCCCCGATCTACTCCTCCGACTCGCTGCACTCGGCGGTCGTGGAGATCATCGTCAAGAAGGGCGGCCGCTGCCGCTACACGACCATCCAGAACTGGTCGAACAACGTCTACAACCTGGTCACCAAGCGTGCCGTGGCGTACGAGGGCGCGACCATGGAGTGGGTCGACGGCAACATCGGCTCCAAGGTCACCATGAAGTACCCGGCCGTCTACCTGATGGGCGAGCACGCCAAGGGCGAGACCCTCTCGATCGCCTTCGCGGGCGAGGGCCAGCACCAGGACGCCGGCGCCAAGATGGTGCACATGGCGCCGAACACCTCCTCCAACATCGTCTCCAAGTCGGTGGCGCGCGGCGGCGGCCGGACCTCCTACCGCGGTCTGATCGAGATCGGCGAGGGCTCCAAGGGCGCCAAGTCCAACGTGCTGTGCGACGCGCTGCTGGTGGACACCATCTCCCGCTCGGACACCTACCCGTACGTGGACGTCCGCGAGGACGACGTGTCCATGGGCCACGAGGCGACCGTCTCCAAGGTCAGCGAGGACCAGCTCTTCTACCTGATGAGCCGCGGCATGACCGAGTTCGAGGCGATGGCGATGATCGTCCGTGGCTTCGTCGAGCCGATCGCGCGCGAGCTGCCGATGGAGTACGCGCTGGAGCTCAACCGGCTGATCGAGCTGCAGATGGAGGGCGCGGTCGGCTGACCTCCGGCCGCCGCCGTCCACTCATTTCCGAGGAAGAGAGCACTACGAACAGCCATGGCTGAGCAGAACACCACCGGCTCCACCACCGCCGGTTCGATCGAGGTCGGCACGGCCGGCGCGGGCGCGCAGCTCGCCGGCCCCGGCACCGGCCGCACCACGGTCCAGCAGCCGATCGACGCGCGCGTCGCGGTCAAGCCGTCCTTCGACGTGAACGACTTCCCGGTGCCCACCGGCCGCGAGGAGGACTGGCGGTTCACCCCGCTGCACCGCCTCGGCGGGCTGCACGACGGCACCGCCGCCGCTGCCGAGCGCGGCGAGGACAAGGTCGAGTTCACGCTGCCGGACGGCGTCACCGCCGAGACCGTCGGCCGGGACGACGCCCGCCTGGGCAAGGCCGGCACGCCGGTCGACCGGGTCGCCGCGCAGGCGTTCAGCGCCTTCGACCAGGCCCTGGTCGTCACCGTCCCCAAGGAGTCGGTGCTGGCCGAGCCGGTCCGGATCGACGTGCGCGGCGAGGGCGGGGTCCGCTTCGCCCACGTGGTGATCGACGTCAAGCCGTTCGCCGAGGCCGTCGTGGTGCTCAACCACGCGGGCACCGGGACCCGGGCCGCCAACGTCGAGCTGCTGGTCGGCGAGGGCGCCAAGCTCACCTTCGTCTCCGTCCAGGACTGGGACCGCGACGCCGTCCACGTCGCCCAGCACAACGCGCTGGTCGGCCGGGACGCCTCCTACAAGTCCGTGGTCGTCACCTTCGGCGGCGACCTGGTCCGGCTGCACCCGCGGGTCAACTACGCCGGCCCCGGCGGCGAGGCCGAGCTGTTCGGCCTCTACTTCGCCGACGCCGGCCAGCACCTGGAGCACCGCCTGGTCGTCGACCACGACACGCCGCACTGCCGGTCGAACGTGGCGTACAAGGGCGCGCTCCAGGGCCAGGACGCCCACGCGGTCTGGGTCGGCGACGTGCTGATCCGCGCCGCCGCGCTCGGCACCGACACCTACGAGCTCAACCGGAACCTGGTGCTCACCGACGGCGCCCGGGTCGACTCGATCCCGAACCTGGAGATCGAGACCGGCGAGATCGTCGGCGCCGGCCACGCCTCGGCGACCGGCCGCTTCGACGACGAGCAGCTGTTCTACCTGCAGGCCCGCGGCATCCCGGCCGACGAGGCCCGCCGCCTGGTGGTGCGCGGCTTCTTCGCCGAGCTGCTCCAGCAGATCGGCGTGGCAGAGGTCCAGGAGCAGCTCATGGAGAAGATCGACGCCGAGCTGGAATCGGCGGTCTGAGCCCGATGACCTTCCTCCGTGCCTGCGCGCTGAACGACCTCCAGGAGGACGTTCCCAAGCGCGTGGACCTCAACGGCGTGCCGGTCTCCGTCGTCCGCACCGACGAGGGGGTGTTCGCGATCAACGACACCTGCTCGCACGCGAACGTCTCGCTCTCCGAGGGCGAGGTCGAGGACTGCATGATCGAGTGCTGGCTGCACGGCTCCAGCTTCGACCTGCGCACCGGCAAGCCGTCCGGCCTGCCCGCCACCAAGCCGGTCGCTGTCTACCCCGTAAAGATCGAAGGGGACGATGTGCTCGTCTCCGTCAACCAGGAGTCCTGAGTACACATGGCAACCCTTGAAATCCGCGACCTGCACGTCTCCGTGGACGCCGAGAACGGCCCGCGCGAGATCCTGAAGGGCGTGGACCTGACCGTGAAGCAGGGCGAGACCCACGCCATCATGGGTCCGAACGGATCGGGCAAGTCCACCCTCGCCTACTCGCTGGCCGGCCACCCCAAGTACACCGTCACCGGCGGCTCGGTGCTGCTCGACGGCGAGGACGTCCTGGAGATGTCCGTCGACGAGCGCGCCAAGGCCGGCGTCTTCCTGGCCATGCAGTACCCCGTCGAGGTCCCGGGCGTCTCGGTCTCCAACTTCCTGCGCACCGCCGCCACCGCCGTCCGCGGCGAGGCCCCCAAGCTGCGGCTGTGGGTGAAGGAGGTCAAGGAGGCGATGGCCGCCCTCCAGATGGACCCGGCCTTCGCCGAGCGCAACGTCAACGAGGGCTTCTCCGGCGGTGAGAAGAAGCGCCACGAGATCCTCCAGCTCGAGCTGCTCAAGCCGAAGATCGCGATCCTCGACGAGACCGACTCCGGCCTGGACGTCGACGCGCTGCGGATCGTCTCCGAGGGCATCAACCGGGTCCGCTCGACCGGCGAGGTCGGCACCCTGCTGGTGACCCACTACACCCGCATCCTGCGGTACATCAAGCCCGACCACGTCCACGTCTTCGCGGGCGGCCGCATCGTCGAGTCCGGCGGCGCCGAGCTCGCCGACAAGCTGGAGAACGAGGGCTACGAGGCGTATGTGAAGGGGGGCGCGTCCGAGTGACGCATCCGTTCGCGGGACTGCTCGACACCGACGCGATCCGCAAGGACTTCCCGGTCCTCCAGCGGGTGCTGCACGACGACAAGCCGCTGGTCTACCTGGACAACGCGGCGACCTCGCAGAAGCCGCGCCAGGTGCTGGAGGCGCTGAACGCCTACTACGAGCGGCACAACGCCAACGTCCACCGCGGCGTGCACGTGCTCGCCGAGGAGGCCACGGCGCTGTACGAGGGCGCCCGGGACAAGGTCGCGGCGTTCGTCAACGCGCCGAGCCGCAACGAGGTGATCTTCACCAAGAACGCCTCGGAGTCGCTCAACCTCGTTGCCAACATGCTGGCCTGGGCCGACGAGCCGTACCGGGTGGACGCCGACTCCGAGATCGTCATCACGGAGATGGAGCACCACTCCAACATCGTCCCGTGGCAGCTGCTCTCGCAGCGCAGCGGTGCGAAGCTCAAGTGGTTCGGGCTGACCGACGAGGGCCGGCTCGACCTGTCGAACATCGACGAGCTGATCACCGAGAAGACCAAGGTGGTCTCCTTCACCCTGGTCTCCAACCTGCTCGGCACCGTCAACCCGGTCGAGACGATCGTCCGCAAGGCCCAGTCGGTCGGCGCGCTGGTCGTCATCGACGCCTCGCAGGCCGCGCCGCACATGGTGCTCGACGTGCAGGCGCTGGAAGCCGACTTCGTCGCCTTCACCGGGCACAAGATGCTGGCCCCGACCGGCATCGGCGTGCTCTGGGGCCGCCAGGAGCTGCTGGAGGACCTCCCGCCGTTCCTCGGCGGCGGCGAGATGATCGAGACCGTCACCATGGGCTCGTCCACCTACGCCCCGGCGCCCCACAAGTTCGAGGCCGGCACCCCGCCGATCGCCCAGGCGGTCGGGCTCGGCGCGGCCATCGACTACCTCCAGGGCATCGGCATGGAGAAGATCGCGGCGCACGAGCACGCGATCACCGAGTACGCCGTCGAGCGGCTGCTGGAGGTCCCGGACCTGCGGATCATCGGCCCGCGCACGGCCGTGGACCGCGGCGCCGCGATCTCCTTCACCCTCGGCGACATCCACCCGCACGACGTGGGCCAGGTGCTGGACGAGCAGGGCATCGCCGTGCGCGTCGGCCACCACTGCGCGCGGCCGGTGTGCCTGCGGTACGGAATTCCGGCGACCACGCGGGCGTCGTTCTATCTGTACTCGACGCCGGGCGAGGTCGACGCGCTGATCGACGGCCTGCACCACGTCCGGAACTTCTTCGGCTGAGGGACGGGGCAGGACGACCATGAAGCTCGACTCGATGTACCAGGACATCATCCTGGACCACTACCGCAACCCGAAGGGCAAGGGGCTGCGGGACGGCGACGCCGAGGTGCACCACGTCAACCCGACGTGTGGCGACGAGATCACCCTGCGGGTGAAGCTCGACGGTGCCAAGGTCACCGACGTCTCGTACGAGTCCCAGGGCTGTTCGATCAGCCAGGCCAGCGCCTCGGTGCTGAACGAGCTGGTGGTCGGCAAGACCGTCGGCGAGGCGCAGGCCGTCCAGGAGGCCTTCCTGGAGCTGATGCAGAGCAAGGGCCAGGGCGAGGGCGACGAGGAGGTGCTGGAGGACGCGGTCGCGTTCGCCGGCGTCTCCAAGTACCCGGCCCGGGTCAAGTGCGCGCTGCTCAGCTGGATGGCCTGGAAGGACGCCACCGCCCAGGCGCTCGCCAAGAACCCCGCCGTGAACGACTGACCCGCAGAGGAGGACAAGACCATGAGTGACGAAACCCCCTCCACTGCGGAGGAGCAGACCGGCACCGTCATCGTCGGCACCACCGCCGGCACCGTCTCGGTCGAGGACCTGACCGAGGCCCTGATGGACGTCGTCGACCCCGAACTGGGCATCGACGTCGTCAACCTGGGCCTGATCTACGGCATCCACATCGACGAGTCCGACGTGGCCACCATCGACATGACGCTCACCTCGGCGGCCTGCCCGCTGACCGACGTCATCGAGGACCAGGCCAAGACGGCCACCGACGGCCTGGTGCAGGACCTGCGCATCAACTGGGTCTGGATGCCGCCGTGGGGCCCCGACAAGATCACCGACGACGGCCGCGACCAGCTCCGCGCCCTCGGCTTCAACGTCTGAGGACGGGCTAGTTCGTCAACCTGCTGCCGTACAAACCTCCCCTTCGAGGGAAAGGTTTGTACGGCAGTGGTATATCTGCGACCGGGCGGCCAGGCTGGAGCCGCGACCGTGGAGGGAGCGACGTAATGGCTGTGGAAGCAACCGGGCACTGGACGTTGCCCGACTCGCCGTACGCCATGTGGGTCCGGGGCGAGCTTGAGCAGTATCTGCGGATTCCGGACGATGGCACGCGGGTCGAGGTCATTGGAGGGGATTTCGTCGTGTCACCGGCGCCGGCAGTTACGCATGCGGTGTTCCTCTCGCACATCGAGCGACGGTTCACGCTGGCCTTGGGTTCGGATCCGGCCTTCCCGTGGAGGGCACTGCAGACGGTCAACCTGGACCTGGTGGAGATCGGTGACGGCTACATCCCGGATCTCGTCATCGTGGGAACCGAGGTTGAGGAGCGGGCTCTGAACGGAGACGTCTCCCGCCTCCACCCGGACCACATCGGCATGGCGGTCGAGGTGACCTCCCCGTCCAATGCCCGCTATGACCGCCGCCCGATGTTCGGGCGGCAGATCAGGTCCACCAAGTGGAACGGGTATGCCCGGGGCGGGGTGCCGTACTACCTGCTGGTGGACCGCGACCCGCGGCTGTCCGGTGTCACCCTGTTCGGGGAGCCGAACCGGGGCGAGGGGACGTACGAGGTGCTGGGCGAGTGGAAGTTCGGTGAGACCGTCCGGCTGCCGAAGCCCTTTGACGTCGAGATCGATACCGGCAAGTGGAAGCCCTGGGAGTAGGGGCGGAAGCGCCGCTGCCCGGGACTTCTTCGGAAGTCCCGGGCAGCGGCGTTCTGTGTGTGGGCCGTCAGGCCGTGGGCTTGGGTTTGCGGGCGACGGCGATGGCGAGGGCGGTGCAGGCGAGGGCGGCGAGGGCGGCGAAGCCGCTGACGGAGGGGAGGAGGCCGTAGGTCTGGACGAGGGCGCCGAGGGCGATGATGGGGGCGGAGCTGCCGAGGTAGACGATGACCCAGAGGGCGCTCAGTTCGGAGCCGCGGCGTTCCGGGTTCATCGCGGTGACGGCGCTGGTGAACAGGGAGCGGAAGGCGACGCCCTGGGAGACGCCGCCGAGGACGCTGCCGATGAAGAGCAGTGCCGGGGTGCCGGTGTACTGGGCGGCGACGACCAGGCCGAGGCCGGTGGCCAGGCCGGTCATGCCGAGGGCGGTCACCACGCGGTCGGAGGTCGGCGGGACGAGCAGCTGGGTGGCGGCGGAGGAGCCGAGCAGGAGGGCGGCCACGATCGCGCCGACCAGCTTGGAGTCGGTGTGCAGCAGCTTGGCGGCGAAGGCCGGGGCCAGGCTGAGGTAGACGCCGAACACCGCGTAGGAGATGAAGCCGGCGGTGGCGGCGAGCAGGAACTCGCGGCGCCCGGTGCGCGGCAGCCGCAGGCGCTGGGGGCGCAGGTGGGCCGGGGTGGTGATGCGGGGCGGGGAGGCCGGCGGGCGGCTGCGGCCGGGCATCCGGGGGTGGAGGAGGGCCAGCGGCACGCAGAGCGCGAGCAGGGCGATGGCGTGCAGCAGGAAGGGGGTCAGCAGCGGGTCGGAGCCGCCGGCCAGCAGGGCGCCGACCACCGGGCCGAGGGCGACGCCGCCCGCGGAACAGGCCAGGGTGATCTTGGCGGCCAGGGTCGGGTGGTCGGGCAGCAGGTCGCCGAGGGCGGCCCCGGCGGCGCCGGTGGACAGGCCGACGGCGATGCCCTGGACGGCCCGGCCGGCGGCGAGCTGCCAGAAGCTGTCGGAGGTGGCGAACACGACGTCGCCGACGGCGGACAGCGCGACGGCGGGCAGGATCAGGGCGCGGCGGCCGAGGTGGTCGGACCAGTGGCCGACCACGGCCAGGACCGGGACCAGCGCCAGCACGTAGATCGCGAACAGGACGGTGGTGTCGAGCGCGGTGAGGTGCAGCCGCTGCTGGAGGAGCGAGTAGATCGGCGTGGCCAGGTTGGCGCCGATCAGCATCAGCAGCAGGGCGGCGGCCACCAGGCCGACGCGGACGCCGCGCAGCGCGTTCCAGCGGCTGATCGCGGCGAGCCGGAGCTGGGCGCGCGGCGCGAGCTCCGGGGGAAGCAGGGCCTCCGACAGTCGGCGTCCGTCGAGCTGCGCGGTGCGCAGGCCGGAGCCGGCGGGGGAGAGGTCCGCCATGGCAGGGGTCTCCTGTGGCCGGGCACCACCGGGGTCGGCGGGGTGTGCCGGCGCGCCCGTCCGGAGGCGCTGTGGTGGTGGCCGAGGGTACGGGCTCCCTGGTGGGGCGAGGTGAGCTGAAGAGGGCCCCTCCGGCCCGGGGTCGGGCGGAGGGCGGTTGGGCTTCGTTGCCCCGGTGGCACGCGCGGGGTGTGCGCGGTACCAGACCGAAGGATAAGGGGTGGGCGTACGCCCATGGCGCGCGCCCCTGGGTGCGCCCCGTACGGCCGGGCGTCGGGGGTGCCCGGCCTATACGCTGAGGTGATGGATCGGTACGCGGCGCTGTTGGGCTGACCGCTGGGCTGAGGGAGAGCGCACAACGATGGCCGGACGACGTCGCAAGAACACCGGGGCTTCGACGGGTGAGGGCGCGGCCGAGGCGGTGCTGCCCGCCGACCTGGAGCTCCAGGACCTCTACGGGGCGTTCGCCGCGCACGGGCTGGACGACGAGGACCTGGACGACGCGGCCGTCCTGGTCCCGCCGGTGAAGCTGCCCGCCGAGCGCGAGCTGGCCGAGCAGGCGAAGGCCGTACCGATGTTCGGGTACGCGCTGGCGCTGGCCCGCTGGTCCGCCCCGCACCGGGAGGTGGACGAGTTCGGCGACCTGGTCGAGGCGGACCGGGCGCCCGCGGCCCGGCTGCTGGGCCTGGCCCCGGCCGAGGGCGAGGTGCCCGAGGAGGCCGAGATCGAGGCGCTGCGGGCCTGGTCGCTGGCCTGCGACCTGGACCTGGTGGAGCTCGGTACGACCGCGGAGGGCGAGCACGTCGCCGTCCCCGGCCCGGACCTGGAGCCCGCCGAGCAGGGCGACCCGGAGACCGTCCTGGAGCTGTGGCTGACCGCCGCCGGGATCGTCCGGGAGCTGGCCGTCGAGGCGGACTCCGGCCCGGAGGAGGGCGCCGAGGAGGCCGGGGCCGGGGAGGGCGAGGAGGACGAGGACGCGCTCTCCGAGGTCGAGGAGGCCCGTGACGAGGCCGCCGAGCTGCTGGACGAGGCCCTGCAGGTGCTCTACGAGACCACCGCCTTCGCCGAGCCCGGCAACGAGACCGTGCCGCTGGGCGTGCTGGCCGCGCTGCTGGTCGTCCCGGAGGGCGAGGAGCCCAGCGAGGAACTGCTCGGCGACATCACGGACGTGATGGTCGCGCTGGACCCGATGCTGGGCGACCTCGCCGAGCTCGGCCTGCTGGACTACCGCCCGATCGACCCCGAGCTGTTCGACGAGGAGGACGGCGAGGAGCCCGCCGTGGTCGGCGAGGAGCCGCTGGACGAGGAGGAGTCGGCCCGCTTCGGGCTGGTCCGGCTCACCCCGCTCGGCCAGTACGGCATCCGGCAGTGGCTGCTGGAGGACGGCTACGACGCGCCGCTGGTCGGCGACCTGGCCAAGGGGGACGCGGCCGAGCTGCTGCGCGGCGTGTGCGAGTCGGCCAACGTGCTGCCGGAGGAGGAGCTGCGGGCGTGGACCGCCGACCGGGAGCCGGTGGCGGCGGCGCGCGAGCTGCTCGCGGCGGCGCGCGGCTCCGACGGCTACGGCCCGCTGCGCCGGATGCTCGGCGTCTCGGCGCTCAACCTGCTCGGGCCGGGCGCGGAGCCGGCCGCCCGGGAGGTCATGGACGACCCGGAGCTGGGCGGTGCGGTGCGGGCCTGGCTGACCGCGCAGGGGGCGACGGACGTCCCGGTGCCGGACCGGGCGATGGCGCTGTGGACGGTGGTCGACACCTTCGCCGCCCAGCTGCTGGACAACGGCGGGGACGCCGAGCTGCTGGGCGAGCTGGTCGCCGACCTGCCGGTGAACGGCGATCCGGCGGGGTGGTTCGGCGAGCTGTGGCGGGTCGACCACCCGTACACGGCGGACGTCCTGGAGGCGATCGGGGAGCTGCACCCGGACCGGGCGCTGGCCAAGGAGGCGCGCAAGGCGGCGTTCAAGGCGCGCTCCAGGAGCTGAGCCCTCCGAGCGCACCGTACGGCGGTCTAGGGGAGGTCCAGTGAGCCGTCCTCGGTGAAGGGGAAGAACGGGTTGTGGGCCAGCTCCCAGAGGTGGCCGTCCGGGTCCTCGAAGTAGCCGGAGTAGCCGCCCCAGTCGGTCGGGACCGGCGGCTTGACCACCACGGCGCCGGCCTCGACCGCCGTCCGCAGCGCGGCGTCCACCAGCGCGGGGGACTCCAGGTTCACCGCGAGGGTGACGCCGCGGAAGGAGGGCTCCCCGGTGGCGGGCACGCCCGCGTCGGCGGCCAGCTCGTCGGTGGGGAAGAGGCCGAGCACCGAGTCGGCGGTGCGGAACCAGACGATCTCCGGGCTGGAGGCGGTGGAGCGCTTCCAGCCGAGCGCCTCGTAGAAGCGGGCGCTCTCGTCGAGGTCGGTCACCCCGAGGGTGACGATGCTGATCCGGGCGGGGAAGGCGCCCTGCCCGGTGCGGTCCTGTGCTGCGTCGTTCTGAGCTGTCATGCCGCCAGGTTAGGGAGGGCGGCTGACAACCGGGCGCCCTGACACGGCCACCACCCCCGTCCGGGGGCCGAGCTGATGACCCGGCAGCTGCGGCCACGTAAGGTGGCGTCAGCGGTGCGGGTGCGAGGTCTCGGGGGTGCGGCACAGGATGATGCGGGAGAGCGGCGGCAGGCACCAGAAGCGGGACGCCGGGTCCTCGGGGTCCGCCCCGGCCCCGGACCGGCCGGTCCGGGAGGACCGTTTCGCCGGGCGGCCCGCGGACCGGTCACTGGACCGGTCGGCCGAGCAGGGTGCCGGACGGCCTGCGGGCAGGCCCGTCGACCGGTTCGCCGACCAGGAGGAGTTCTCCCGCCGGACCCTGGCGGCGGCCGACTTCCCGGTGTACGGCGTGGCCGCGGGGCAGGCCCCCGCGGGCGGGACGATGACGGCCGACGGGGCGTTGGCCGGTGAGGCGCTGGCCGCCTTCGAGACCTCCGGCGGCGAGCTGCGCTGGGTCGAGGTCCAGTGCGGCGACTGGCGCTCGGCGGCCGGCCCGTACGTGACCGTGCGCACCTACCGGCCGGGGGCCGAACCGGGCGAGCGGCTGCCCGAGCTGGAGGACCTGGTCGAGGACGAACGGGACCGCGTCTACGAGCAGTTGGGCGTCGACGAGGGCGACGGGCCGGGCCGGGTACGGGCGTTGCGCGCGTGGATCACGGTGGACGGCGAGCCCTGCGCGGTGGAGGTGCACGAGGACCGGCCGGTGCCGGAGCCCGGCGCCCCGGCGGCGGACGGTCCGGAGCCGGTGTGGGCCGGGCGGCTGCGGGTCGGCGGACTGACCGTGACGGTGTGCGCGCGCGGGGTGGCCCCCGGCGCGGTGGAGCTCGGCGCGATCGGCGACTTCGAGGGCTGCCTGCGCGGCCGCACCGAGCTGCTGCGCGACCTGGCCGCCCGGCGGGCCCGCCGGGTGCCGGTCGAGGAGCGTGAACTGCCGCCCGCCGTCGGGATGGAGGCGCACCGGGCGCTGATCGCGCAGAGCGTCGCCGAGTCCGCCGCGATCGAGGCGCAGGTGCGGGTGGGGCGCACGCCGAGGCTGCCGCGCGGGCTGCGCGGGGAGGTCGGCGCGGTGCGCTGGGAGGCGGCGGTGCGCCAGCAGATGCGGCTGGCCACCGAGACCCGGGAGGAGGCCGCGGCGGCGGTGACCTCGATGGTGAACCACCTCAACCGGCTGTCCCAGCAGACGCACTGGCTGGTCGGCACGGCGGAGGGGGAGGCGGCCGTCGAGGAGGTCGTCCGGTACACGGTGTTCGCGAGCGAGGTGGCGAGCCTGCCGGCACAGCGGGCCTGGGCGCAGCTGTGGCGGGAGCGGCCGGGCGGCGGCGGGGCGGGGGTCTGGGAGGAGCAGCGGCTGGCCGAGCAGCTGTGGCTGTCGGCCTGGGAGCAGTGGCGGGCGGCGCGGCGCTGACGGGTCGGGCGGGCCGGCGGGGGCCTCAGTAAAGCACAGGTCATGTGACGGTCATCAGTCGGCAAATGGCCGCCTGGGCGTGAGGTGGGCGTCATGCCGGGTTCACCCGCCCGGCGGAGCCTGCTGGGCGTCGGCATCCCGCACCGGCGCCCCCGCTCATCCTCAGGAGTTGCTGCCATGTCGCTGTCCCGTCGGGACTTCGTCAACCGTTCCACCCTCGTCGGGGCCGGCGTGCTGATCGCCGGCGGCGCCGAGGCGCTGGCCAGCGCCCCGGGCGCGATCGCCGCCCCGGTCGGCGGCGAGGCCCCGGTCGCCGCGGCCGCCGGGACCAACTCGGCCGGCGGCACCGCCGTCGGCTACGGCCAGCTGGTCCAGGACCCGGCCGGCCTGCTCTCCCTGCCGAAGGGCTTCTCGTACAAGGTCCTCAACCGGGCCGGCGTCACCAAGCTGCGCACCGGCGAGTTCACCCCGAGCAACCACGACGGCACCTCCGCCTTCGAGGACGAGCGCGGCGGCAACCTGATGGTCGTCAACCACGAGCTGGCCGGCGCCCGCGCCAACTGGCCGCACCCGGTGCCGCTGACCGAGGGCCACGTCTACGACCCGGGCGCGGCCGGCGGCTGCACCATCGTGCACGCCAAGCGGGACGGCTCGGTCGAGCAGTGGGTCGGCATCGCCGGCACCGCCACCAACTGCGCGGGCGGCGTGACCCCGTGGGGCACCTGGCTGTCCGGCGAGGAGACCGAGGACAAGGCCGGCAAGAACGGCTTCACCAAGGACCACGGCTACATCTTCGAGGTCGACCCCTTCGACGACGACTACAACCGGGACCCGCAGCCGGTGAAGGCCTTCGGCCGCTACGCGCACGAGGCCGTGGTCGTGGACCCGAAGCGCGGCCAGGTCTACCTGACCGAGGACGCCTCGAACCCGAACGGCCTGCTGTTCCGCTGGACCCCGCCGGCCGGCTTCAAGCACGGCCGCTACCAGCTGCGCAAGCTCGCCGCCGACGCCGGTGTGCTGGAGGCCTTCAAGGTCTTCGACGCCCAGGGCAAGTTCGTCGACGACCTCTCCCGCGCCACCAAGGTCGGCACCACCTACGGCGTGGACTGGGTCAAGGTCCAGGACCGCGACGCCAGGACCGTCTCGGTGCGCAAGCAGTTCAAGGACGGCGAGGTCAGCCGCGCCCGCAAGCTGGAGGGCATGTGGTGGGGTGACGGCGGCTTCTACTTCGTCTCCAGCTTCGCCCGTTCGGAGAGCCCGCTCCAGCACGACGGCCAGGTCTGGTTCTACAACCCGGCCCGCCGCACCATCACCCTGAAGGTGCTGCTGGGCGTCAACACCGACGTCTGGGGCGACCACGACAACTTCGACGGCCCGGACAACATCACCGTCTCGCCGTACGGCGGCATCGTGATCTGCGAGGACGGCGAGGGCGTCTCGCACCTGTTCGGCGCCACCGAGGACGGGCTGGTCTACCCGATCGCCCGCAACGAGCTGAACATCGGCACCGCCGAGAAGCCCGAGTTCAGCGAGTTCACCGGGGTGACCTTCTCGGACGACGGCAAGACCCTGTTCGCCAACATCCAGACCCCGGGCATCCAGCTGGCGATCAGCGGCCCGTGGCGCCGGCTGAACGAGCACAAGCGCGGCCAGGGCTACGGCGAGTGACGAACCGTCAGGAATGACCGTGCGGCTGCCCGCGGACTACTCGTCCGCGGGCAGCCGCAGTTGCAGCATCGCCAGCAGCCGCTGCTGCGGCTGGGCGAGGTCGATGCCGGTCAACTGCTCGGCGCGGCGCACCCGGTAGCGCAGGGTGTTGGGGTGGATGTGCAGGGCGTCCGCGGCCACCCGGACCTCGCCGAGCGCGTCCAGCCAGGCCAGCACCGACTCGGCGAGTCGGGTGCCGTGCCGCCGGTCGTACGCGGTGAGCGCGGTCAGCCGCGGGTCGCGCAGGCCGGTGCGCTCCTGGAGCAGCGCGAGCATCTCGCTGACCAGCACCTCCGCCTGGACGTCGATCAGCGCCGCGACGTCGAGGTCCACGCCGCCGCGGCCCATCGCGTCCAGGATGCGGTCCGCCTGGGCGCGGGAGTCGGGGACCTGGGCCAGGCCGTCGACGGTCGAGCCGATCGCGGCGCGCAGCGGGACGCCCAGGTGCTCCCGGGCGGCTGCCACCACCTCGAAGGCCCAGTCGCGCACGGTGGTCATCGGCAGGCCGGGCGGCAGCTCGGGCAGCAGCACGTACACCCGGGACTCGATCGGGGCGAGCAGCGCGGTGCGGTGCCGGGCGGCGGTGTGCACCGAGATCAGGCCGGTGACGTCGGAGCGGTGCAGCACGTCGGTGGTGTGCGCGCTGTAGGCCAGCACGGTGGCCGGGCGGCGCAGGTCCAGGCCGAGGTGGGTGGCGAGCGACTGGGGGCCGGTGGAGCCCTCCAGCAGGCCGGTCAGCAGCGTCTGGGTGAGCCGGACGTCGGCGGACAGCTCCCGGCGGCGGCGCACCAGCTGGGCGGCCGCTACCCGGGCGGCGCCGACCAGGGACTGCTCGGCCAGCGGGGCCAGCGGCTGGGCACCCTCCTGCACCCAGATGGTGCCGAGCGGCTGCGCCCCGGCCCGGATGCCGACCGCGAGGCGGCGGCGCAGGCCCAGCTCGGGGTGCGGCTCGACCGCGATCGGGGTGTCCGAGCTGCGCAGGTGCTGGAAGATGCCCCACTCGCGGAGCTTGGACAGGTACGGCTCCGGGCCCTGCCAGCCGAGGATGGACAGCCGGCGCAGGTCGTCGACCTCGTCGGAGTCGGAGGAGCGGGAGTAGGCCAGCACCCGGCTGGAGGTGTCCTCGATCGAGACGATGCCGTTGGTGAGGACGGCGACGGTCTGGGCGAGGGAGAAGAGGTCGCCCGCGTTGGGCTCGGGGGCGCCGGGGGCGTCCGGGGCGTCAGGGCCGGCGATGATCGCCCGGGCCAGCGAGTCGAGGTGCTCCCAGCGGGTCTCGCGGCGCACCGAGAGCAGGGCGACGCCCGCGTCGGTGGCGGCCTCGCGCAGCGCGTCGGCCTGGCCGGGGCCGTCCAGCTTCACCGCGACGGCGGCGGCCCCGGCCCGGCCGGCCGCGCGCAGGGCGGGCAGGGCGGCGCGGCCGCGGGCGCCGATCGCGAGCACCAGCTCGCCGGGGGCGGCGGTCGGCGGGTCCTCCGGGTCGAGGATCGCGACGTCGCGCACCGGGACGTCCAGGCCCAGCGGGGCGGCCTGCAGCTCGACCAGCGGTTCGCCGAGGGACATCAGGAGTTGACGGAGCGGCAGGCCGGGGGTGGTCACGCCGGTCCTCCTTCATCCGCTCGGACAACGTTTCGCGGTCGATTTTAGCCGGACGGACAGAGATTCGGCGTGGCCGCCGGACCGCGGCCCGGCGCGCGGGCGCGCCGGGGCCTGCCGACGGGCACCGGCGTGCGAGCCGCCTTCGCGGGCCGGGGGCGTGAGCCTGGAGGCGCGAGGTGGCGCGGGGTGGTGTGAAAGGTGGGGCGATCGGGGACGGTTCGTGACCGCGGCGTGACCGACTTCGTCGGGCCGGACAACGCCGTACGGGGGAATTTAGCCGCGCGGCCAATCAAGTCGCCCGGTGGCCAGGAATAGCGTTCGTGCTGTGGTCGGCGTGCAACCCGCGCCGGCAATCCCCCCGCACTGAACGAAGGAGAGCGTGCGCTCTATGGACGCTGTGACCCAGGTCCCCGCGCCGGTGAACGAGCCGGTCCACAGCTACGCCCCCGGGAGCCCGGAACGGGCCCGTCTGGAGGCCAAGCTGAAGGAGCTGGGCGGCCAGGAGCCGGTCCAGCTGACCATGACGATCAACGGTGAGCGCCGGATGGGCGGCGGCACCGAGATCCACGTCGTCCAGCCGCACAACCACGCGGCTCGGCTCGGCACCCTGCGCAACGCCACCCAGGCCGACGCGCAGGAGGCCATCGACACTGCCCTGGCCGCAGCCGAGGCCTGGCAGGCGCTCTCCTTCGACTCCCGCGCCGCGATCTTCCTCAAGGCCGCCGACCTGCTGGCCGGCCCCTGGCGCGAGACCCTGGCCGCCGCCACCATGCTCGGCCAGTCCAAGACCGCGCAGCAGGCCGAGATCGACACCCCCTGCGAGCTGGTCGACTTCCTGCGCTTCAACGTGCACTTCGCCCGCCAGATCATGGCCGAGCAGCCGATCTCCTCGGACGGCGTGTGGAACCGCAGCGACCACCGCCCGCTCGAGGGCTTCGTCTACGCGATCACCCCGTTCAACTTCACCGCGATCGCCGGCAACCTGCCGACCGCGCCCGCGCTGATGGGCAACGTGGTGCTGTGGAAGCCGTCCCCGACCCAGCAGTTCTCCGCGCACCTGCTGATGCAGCTGCTGGAGGAGGCCGGCCTGCCCAAGGGCGTCATCAACATGGTGACCGGCGACGGCCTGGCCGTCTCCGAGGTCGCGCTCAAGCACCCGGCGCTGGCCGGCATCCACTTCACCGGCTCCACCGCCACCTTCCAGCACCTGTGGCGCGAGGTCGGCACCAACATCTCCGGCTACCGCACCTACCCGCGGATCGTCGGCGAGACCGGCGGCAAGGACTTCCTGGTCGCCCACCCGTCCGCCGACCCGAAGGTCCTGAAGACCGCGATGACCCGCGGCGCCTTCGAGTTCCAGGGCCAGAAGTGCTCGGCGCTGTCGCGGGCCTACGTCCCGGCCTCGCTCTGGGCCGGCCTCAAGGACGAGTTCGCCGCCGAGGTCGACGGCCTCACCATGGGCGACGTCAGCGACCTGTCCAACTTCATGTCGGCCGTCATCGACGAGCGCTCCTTCGCCAAGAACAAGGCCGCGATCGACCGGGCCCAGGCCGACCCGCAGGTCGAGGTCCTCGCCGGCGGCACCTACGACGACTCGGTCGGCTACTTCGTCCGCCCGACCGTCCTGGTCTGCCAGGACCCGGCCGCCGAGTACTTCAAGGACGAGTACTTCGGCCCGATCCTGGCCGTGTACGTCTACGAGGACGAGAAGTACGAGGAGATGCTGACCCAGATGGAGTCGGTGTCCCCGTACGGCCTGACCGGCTCGATCATCTCCCAGGACCGCGCCGCGGCCCAGGACGCGATGCACAAGCTGCGCTTCGCCGCCGGCAACTTCTACATCAACGACAAGCCGACCGGCGCCGTCGTCGGCCAGCAGCCCTTCGGCGGCGGCCGGGCCTCGGGCACCAACGACAAGGCCGGCGCCAAGCAGAACCTGGCGCGCTGGACCTCGACCCGCTCGGTCAAGGAGACCTTCGTCCCGCCGACGGACTACCGCTACCCGCACATGGGCTGACCAGCCCCCTGACCAGCCGGCTCGTCCCGTAGCCACCGGTCACCCGCGACGCCCGGTCCCGCAGCCGGGCGCCGCCTCCCGGGGCGGCGGTGCCCCATCCCCGCACCGCCGCCCCGGCCCTTTCTGCCATCCTTAAGAAGCACCAGCTCCAGGAGTCACGATGCTCCGTTCCGCCCTTCTCGCGGCCTCCCGGTCCCCGCAGGTCCGCACCGTGGTCGAGAAGTTCCCGCCGACCCACGCGATAGTCGAGCGCTTCGTCGCCGGTGACGTCCTCGACGACGCCGTCACCGCCACCGACGACCTGATCGCCACCGGTCGCAAGGTCACCCTCGACCACCTCGGCGAGGACACCCAGGACGCCGCCCAGGCCGCCGGCACCGCCGAGGCCTACGAGCACCTGCTCAAGGCCCTCAAGGACACCGGCCTCGCGGCCGGCGCCGAGGTGTCGGTCAAGCTGTCGGCCGTCGGCCAGTTCCTCCCGGTGGACGGCGAGAAGATCGCGCTGGAGAACGCCCGCCGCATCTGCGAGGCCGCCGCCGAGGCCGGCACCACGGTGACCCTCGACATGGAGGACCACACCACCACCGACTCCACCCTCGCCATCGCGCGGGAGCTGCGGGCGGACTTCCCGTGGCTGGGCGTCGTGCTCCAGGCCTACCTGCGCCGCACCGAGGCCGACTGCCGCGACTTCTCCGGCGCCGGCTCGCGCGTGCGCCTGTGCAAGGGCGCCTACAAGGAGCCCGAGTCGGTCGCCTTCCAGGGCAAGCACGAGGTCGACCTCGCGTACGTCCGGGCCCTGAAGGTCCTGATGGCGGGCGAGGGCTACCCGATGATCGCCTCGCACGACCCCAACATGATCAAGATCGCCGGCCAGCTGGCCCAGTGGAACGGCCGCAAGCGGGACTCCTTCGAGTACCAGATGCTGTTCGGCATCCGCCCCGAGGAGCAGCTGCGCCTCGCCGCCGAGGGCAACACCATGCGGGTCTACCTCCCGTACGGCCAGGAGTGGTACGGCTACTTCATGCGCCGCCTCGCCGAGCGCCCCGCCAACCTGACCTTCTTCCTGCGCGCCATGGCCACCCGCGGCTGACCCGGCGCCCCAGGCCACGGCCCGCACCCCTGACGGGGGGTGCGGGCCGTCGCGCGTTGTCGACGTCAGAGGAACGGCTTCGTGTCGAGGTCGAAGTCGAACGGGGCAGGGAGCGCGAGCGGTTCGCCGAAGGCGGCGAGGTGCACCTCGGTGTACTCGTCGCGGTGCGGCTTGGCGAACAGACTGACCTGGGACTTCTCGCGGTCGATGAGGAGGTAGAGCGGGATGCCGGCCCGGGCGTAGCAGTGGCGCTTGGCGATGCGGTCCTGGTCGGGCTTGGCGGAGGTCACTTCCGCGACCATGGCGACGCCGTCCGGTTCCATCCAGGACGGTGCGCCCCGGAAGAGGCGGAGTTCCTCGGGAGCGAATGTGACGTCCGGGATGACGTGGTTCTTCGGACAGAGACCGCCGCTCACGAGGCGGAGGCCCTTGCCTCCGGAAACGCTCATATCGGTCTTGGAGCGCCGGATCACCTGCTTGAGCAGGTGGTTGATGTAGTCCTCGTGATCGCCGTCCGGCGGTGGTGCCACGATGATCTCTCCCTCGACGAGCTCGGCCCGGAAGCCTTCGGGGGAGTGCAGGCTCAGGAAGCTCTCCAGCAGGATGTCCGCCTGCGATGGGGAGCCCGTGATCGGTTGCTCATGCGCCACAGCACTCATGATGCCCCTCCTTCAGGTGGCCGTCACGCTACTGCGGTCCCGGAACGGGTTATGCCGCATATGGCATGGTTTCACCCGATGGTGTGAGTTTAAGTAGGACCTAGGATCTTCCTGCTGGTGAACTGGCTTTTCGAGTGGAGGAGTTGGGGATGCTGAAGGCTTTCGCGGAGCTGTCCACGCCGTTGGTGGCGGATGCCTGTGTGCGGCTCGGGGTGGGGGTGCGGGTGGCGCCGGCGGGGGTGGGGGCGGTGGTGGCCGGGGCCCGGGTGGCGGGGCGGGTGCTGCCGGTGCGGCACTACGGGAGCGTGGACGTGTTCCTGGAGGCGTACGGGGCGGCCCGGGACGGGGACGTGCTGGTGGTCGACAACGGCGGGCGGACCGACGAGGCCTGCATCGGGGACCTCGCGGTGCTGGAGGCGCGGGCCGCCGGGGTGGCCGGGATCGTGGTGTGGGGGCTGCACCGGGACACCCCCGAGCTGCGGGAGATCGGGCTGCCGGTGTTCAGTTACGGGGCGCTGCCGCTCGGCCCGGTGCGGTTGGACGACCGGGAGCCGGCGGCGCTGCTGACGGCCAAGTTCGGGCCGCACCCGGTGAGCGCGGAGGACGTGGTGTTCGCCGACCCGGACGGGGTGCTGTTCGTGCCCGGCGACCGGGTCGCGGAGGTGCTGGAGACGGCCGGCGGGATCGCCCGGACCGAGCGCGCGCAGGCCGCCCGGATCGCCTCCGGGGACACGCTGCGCCGGCAGACCTCCTTCGAGGAGTACCTGGAGCGGCGCGCCGCCGACCCGGCGTACAGCTTCCGGCGGCACCTACGGCGGATCGGCGGGGCGATCGAGGAGTAGGAGCAGGGGTAACGGCGTTACAGCTTCCGGTACATGACGTGCAGGCCGACGTAGCCGTCCACGGGGTGGTCGAAGGCCTCGGGGACGGTGCCGACGACCTCGAAGCCGAGCGACTCGTAGAGCCGCACGGCGTGATGGTTGGTGGCGACCACGGCGTTGAACTGCATGGCGCGGAAGCCGGAGCGGCGGGCCCAGTCGAGGGTGTACTCGACCAGGGCCCGCCCGATCCCCCGGCCGTGGTGGGCCGGGTCGACCAGGTAGCTGGCGCTGGCCACGTGCGAGCCGTTGCCGGGGCGGTTGCGGCTCATGGTGGCGGTGCCGAGGATCCGCCCGTCCCCGTCCACCGCGACCACCGTGCGGTTCGGGGCGGCGAGCATCCACCACTCCCGGCCCAGCTCGGAGGACATGTCCAGGGGGTAGGGGAAGGTCTCGCCGGCGGCGACGACGGTGTGGAAGAACGGCCAGATGTCCGGCCAGTCCTCGGGGACGGCTTCGCGGATGCGGACGGGAGCGGGCACGGGCGCGGGCGTGGGCAGGGGCATCGGACCAGGATGATGCTCGAGGGGTGGGCGGGCCAGCGGTTTTCGGTCGGAGCGGCCGGTCAGCCGCCGAGGACGGCCTTCTCGACCAGGGCGGCGGTGTGCGCCTGGCCGGTGGCGTTGGGGTGCACCACGGCGTACTCGAGGGGGAGGACGCTGGTCAGCACGCCGTCCAGCCAGTGGTCGGCGTCGCAGACGCTGTGGCCGGCGCTGGCGGGGTAGAGGTCCACGAAGGTGTCGCCGTGGGCGGCGGTGCTCCGGGCGACGAGCGCGTTGAGCGGTTCCACGATCGCGGTGCGGGCCCAGACGAGGTCGCCGCCGGTGAAGGTGCCGAACTGCAGGAGGTTTCCGAACTGGCAGAGCCCGGCGTTCTCGGGGACGAGGTGCGGGTAGCCGACGGTGAGGATCCTGGCGGACGGGGCCTTGGCGTGCAGAGCGGTCAGCATCCGGTCGTAGCCGTTGCGCAGCCGGGCGAAGCGGTCGGGCAGGCCCGCGTCGAACTTGTCCTTGCAGGGCGTGCCCCGGCCGAGCTGGACGGCGCCGAGTTCGATGCAGCTCTTGAGGATCTCGGCGAAGCCGAGGTCGTTGCCGCCGATCCCGACGGTGACCAGCCCGGTGGCCGGGTCGACGGCGTCGATCTGCGGCGGGACGGGCGGGTAGGGGCCGTTCGGGTCGGTGCCGAGCGGCGGGAGCGGGCGGCCGAGCGGGGCCTGCGCGGTCACGTCGACGCCGTCGGTGGTGGCGCCGCTGCAGCTGACGTTCCGCAGGTCGGCCAGGGAGCCGAGGTCGCGGCGGATGATCTCGGGGTAGGAGTCGACGGTCCGGGCGCAGCCGTCGCGGGGCGCGGTCTCGTCGCCGGTGGCCTCGATGACCCCGGCGGTGTAGGAGTCGCCGAGGGCCGTCCAGCTCAGTGCGCCGGCGCGGGTGCCCGGCCGGGCGGCGGCCTGGGAGGTGGTCGGGGTGATCAGCCCGGCGGCGAGCACGGTGGCGGTGCCGGCGACGGCGAGGCGGGACAGGAAGCGTGGCACGGCTCTCCTCCTGGGGATAGGGGGAGAGTGCGGTTTCACCCTCCTGAGAGTCAATCGAGTCGCTCTGTGGACGACTTGATGCCTCGGGAGGGTGAAACCACGGGCAGGACGGTGACGCCGGGTGTCAGAGCGTCGCGGCGGCGGGCTCGATCATCGCCCGCGCGGTCTTGCCGTCGACGTACTCGCCGAGTGCCGTCATCTCCCACTCGCCGCCCGGGCGGCGGACCAGCTTGCACATCATCACACCGGTGTGGGGCTCGGAGTTGGTGAGGTCGAAGCGGACCAGCTCCTCCTCCGTCCGGGCGTCCAGCAGGCGGCAGTAGGCGTCGCGCACCTCGGTGAACCGCTGGCCGGAGAAGGAGTTCACGACGAAGACCAGCGCGTGGACCTCGGCCGGCAGGCCCTCCAGGTGGACGGTGATCGCCTCGTCGTCGCCGCCCTCGCCGCCGACCAGGTTGTCGCCGGAGTGGGAGATCGCGCCGTTGAAGATGCTCAGCTTCATGAACCAGGCCGTCTCCAGTCGCTTGTGGCGGGCGTCGAAGGCGAGGCAGGAGGCGTCCAGGTCGATGTCGCGGCCGCGGGCGGCGGACTTCCAGCCGAGGGCCATCCGGACGGAGGAGAGGAAGGGGCGGCCGTTCTTGACCAGGGAGACCGAGCTGCCCTTGACCAGGTTGACCCGGCCCTTGTCCAGGGTGACCTTGCCGGGGGCGGCCGGGGCCGGGGGCGCGGCGGGCGCCGGGGGAGCCGCGGGCGGGGCCGGGACGGCGGTCTGGCCGGTGGCGAGGGCGATCCGCGGGTCGATCGGGGAGGCCGCCGGTGCGGGCGGCACGGGCGGGGCGGCCGGCGGAGCGGTCGGCGGGGTCGGGAGCTGGATGGTCCGGTCCATCGGGGCCGGTGGGGCCGGTGGTGCGGCCGCTGCCACCGGGTCGGCGGGCGCGGGGGCCGGGGAGTCGTCGACGGTGACGCCGAAGTCGGTGGCGATGCCCGCGAGGCCGTCGGCGTAGCCCTGGCCGACCGCGCGCACCTTCCAGGCGCCGCCCCGCTGGTAGACCTCGACCACGATGAGCGCGGTCTCCAGGCCCAGCCGGGGCGGGGTGAAGGTGACCAGCACCTCGCCGGTGTCGGTGTCGCGGACGGTGGCGGTGGGCTCCGTCCCGGCGAAGGTGGAGACCTGGTCGGCGGGGCTCGCGGTGACCACGATCTTGGTGATGCCGGCCGGGACGGCCCGGGTGTCGACGGTGATCGCGTCGGGGGTGCCGGCGGAGGCCGGGCGGTGGCTGACGCCGGGGCCGTTCGGGGCGTTGAAGAAGACGAAGTCGTCGTCCGAGCGGACCTTTCCGGCATCGGTCAGCAGCAGGCCGGAGACGTCCAGCGCCTTGGGCGCGGTGACCTCGACGGTCACTCGCGCGGCGGTCAGCGGTGCGTTGCCGCCTTGGGTCAGGACGGTGGGCACGGACTCCTCCTCGGGTGCGGAACGGCGGCCCGGCCGGGGCCGTTGGGGGCGCCGGGCCGGGTGCTGCCCACAGTAACGAACGAGGGTGCGGGGATGCGCCCGTCCGGCGGGCCCGGCTGTCGGATCGTCGGACGATCGTCCGCTGCGGGCCGTCGGCGGCTCAGCGGGCCGCGGCGGTCGGGGTCGCGGCCGGGGTGGGCGCCGGAGCGGCGAGCGGCGTGGCGGCCGGGGTGCCGGGCGCGTACGGCTCGGCGTACGGCGGCGGCGGCGGAGGCGGGCCGAAGGAACCGAGCGCCGTGACCGCGCGGGGGCGGTCGAGGGCGAAGGCGGAGACGCTCCAGCTCTCCGCCGGGGCCGACTTGCGCACCACGGCGGACGGGTCGGCCGCCGGACGGGCGCCGCGGACGCCGAAGGTGTAGCGGCCGGGCCGGACGTCGGTGCCGGGCGGCGTGGTGAAGCGGTAGACGAGGGTGCCGCGCTCCTGCTGGACGGTCACCACGGCGCCCGGCAGGTCGGTCCAGGCGGAGCCGGGGCCGGGGGCCGACTCGCCCGGGACGAGCCGGAACTCGGCCTGGAACGCGGTGACCGGCTCGGTGGCCGCGAGGGTGAGCTGGTGGCGCAGGCCGTCGCGGCCCAGCGGGGAGACCCGGGCGGCGCCGGTCAGCGCGTGGTCGGTGTCCGCGCTGTCGTCGGTGCCATCGGTGCCGTCGGTGTCCGGGGTGCCGCCGGTGTCCGCCGCGTCGTCGGTGTCGGGGACGGGCAGAGCGGGCGGCGGCGCCGGGCGGCCGGGGGTGGGCGGGCCGAAGCCGGGCTGCTTGGCGCCCGGGGCCGGGACGGAGACGGAAGGGGAGGGCGAGGGGCCGGCCGGGGCCGTGGCGCCGAGCAGCCCGGCCTCGGTGCCCGCGAGCTGGGTGCCTGAGGCGGGTGCGTCCTGCCCGGCCGAGGCCTGGCCGCCGGTCTGGGGTGCGCCCGGGACCGTCGCGCGGGGCGCGGGCGGGGAGGCGGCGACCGGGGGGTCCACCGAGCGGTGCGTGGACGGGTGCGTCGAGGGCCGGTTCGCGGCGGGGGAGGACGACGGGCCGTCGGTCGGGGTCTGCGCCGAGACCGCCTCGGCCTCCTCGGTGGCGCCCGGCGTGGGCGGCGGGGTGCTGCCGACCCGGGCGACGCCGGCCCGGCGGCCGATCCCCTGCTGTTCGTTGAGCAGCAGGGTGGTCGCGATGCTGATGCCGACCACGGTGGACATCGCCATCGCGGCGCCGGAGAAGCGCAGGGTGGGCAGCCGGAACAGGCCGCCGAACGGGCGCGGCCGCCCGTGCCGGCCCTGCCGTGCGGGCTCGTGCTGCACGTCCCGCGCGGTGTCCTCGCGCACAGCCACCGGACCCCTCCCTCCCCGAAGCCGCCGTCGCGTCGCCGTATTCTCCCACGCGCCGCCGCCGGGCCCGGCTCCGGCCGCGGAGGGCCGGTTCCACGCGGGCCCGCGTGGGGAGAGGGGAGAGCGTACCAGCGGACGGCCGCGGCCCGGTCGCACCCCCTCCACTTCGCGGACATCCGTGCGCCACACGGAAGTTGACGCTCCGTCTGATAAGCGCCGGCAAGGGAAGGAAGGCCCGGCCGGGGGTTATTGCAACCCCCTTGCAACCCTTGCCCGCCGTACCGGGCGTGACGCAGGCTGAGGGCATCCCACGCCGTCCCGGAGAGACCGTCATGCCGTCCGACCCGCTGTCCGCAGCCTCCAGTGCACCCCTCGCCGCCACCCCCACGGGCGGCGATGGGGAGGTCTCCACCGCCGCTCCGGCGGCGGTGGAGGAGGTGCTGATCCTGCGGATCTCGCTGGGCGAGGAGGTGGTCGGCGAGGTGCGCACCCGGTTCCGGTTCACCGCCGCGCGCCCGTACGAGGTGCTGCTGACCTTCCACCTGGGGCGGCCGGACGAGGCGGACTGGGTGTTCTCGCGCGAACTGCTGCGCGACGGCCTGCGCGCGCTGAGCGGCCAGGGCGACGTCAAACTGTGGCCGGCGTACTGCCCGTGCCACGGCTCGACGCTGCACCTGGCGCTCGAATCCCCGCACGGCAGCGCGCTGCTGGAGGCCTCCAAGCCCCGGGTGCAGGCCTGGCTGGACCGCACCTACGCGCTGGTCTCCGAGCACCAGGAGCGCCACTGCGGCCCCACCGACGCCGAGCTGGCCGCGCTGCTCGCCGAGGGCTGAGGCCGGCCGCCGACGCCAGGCCGCCGAGAACAGGCCGCCGGGCAACAGGGCCGTCAGCGGCGCTCCGGCGGCCCGGCGGCGCACGGCGGCGCGAGGGGCGGCGCGCCGGGCAACCGGGCCGTCCCCGCCGCCAGCGCGGCCCGCAGCCGCCGGACGGCCGGGGCCGAGGAGGCGGGCAGCAGGTCGTACGGGTCGTCCGGCCCGTCCACGCTGACCAGCACCGACTCGGCGATCCGGTACGGCCGGTGGGCCAGCAGCCCGCCCAGGTAGCGGCGCAGCCGGGACAGCTCGGCGCGGACCGTCACCGTCCGGCCCGCGTCGCCGAACAGCGCCTCGGCGAGCTGGGCGGCGGTGCTGCCCTCGCGTCCGGTGGCGAGCAGGAGCAGCAGTTCGGCGTGGCGCGGGCTGAGCGGGTGCGACCAGCTGTCGGCCGCGCCCCGGACGGACAGCTCGGGGCGGTCCGGGCGGCGCAGGTCGAGCCGCAGGTGGGCGCCCTCGGCCTGTTCGGCGGTCACCGTGCCGGAGCCGTCCTCCTCGGGCGGCCGGACCGGGCGCACCAGCCAGCCGTCGGCGAGCGGCTCCAGCGCGCACTCGCCGAGGCCGGGCACCCAGTGCACGGTGGCCGGGGTCCAGCCCTCGCTGGGCACCCGCAGCCGGCTGGGCGGCGGCAGCCCGGCCGCGGCGGCGGTCCAGCCGGCCGCGTCGACCACCAGCGCCGGGCCGCCGACCCGGGCGAGCAGCGGGGCGGCCAGGGCGCGCAGCTGGTGCAGCGCCTCCAGCCGGTGGGCGCGCAGCTCGGCCTCGGCGAGCCGGGCGGCGGTGGCGGTGAGCTGGATCAGGAACGGGCGGACGCTGTGCGCCGGGCCGCTCAGGTTGATGGCGCCGACCAGCCGCCCGGTCCCGGGGTCGCGCACCGGCGCGGCCACGCAGGTCCAGGCGTGGTGGCTGCGCAGGTAGTGCTCGGCGGAGTGGACGTGCATCGGGCGCCGGGCGCGCAGCGCGACCGCGATGCCGTTGGTGCCGACGCTCTCCTCGATCCAGCGGGCGCCGGTGATGAAGCCGATCCGGTCGGCGCTGCGGCGCAGGCCGCGCTCGCCCTCCTGCCAGAGCACGTGGCCCTCGGCGTCGGCGACGGCCAGCAGCAGCGGGGCCGCCCCGCCCACCTCCAGCAGGGTCTCGCGCAGCACCGGCAGGACGGCGTCGAGTCCGCTGGTGCGGCGGCGCTGTTCGATTTCGCCGGGGCCCAGCAGGACGGCGGCGGCGCCGGTGTCGGGGTCGAGGCCGAGGCGGCGCAGCCGGGCCCAGGAGTCGCCGATCTCGGGGCGGGGTTCGAGCAGGCCGGGGCCGCCGGTCTCCTCGGTGAGGGCGGGAACGGCCAGTTCCCGGGCGGCGGCGTCGGCGAGGGTGCGGTCGTGGACCTTGGCCAGCTCCGACGCGGTCGGCGGGGTGCGGCGCTCGGGTCGTCGGGACTGCCGTCCGGTCTGCCGCACTCGCTTCGCTCCTCGCCGCCGTTCGAGGACGCGTCGGGGCCGACGCGCTGACGAAAGCGTACGGGGGCGGTGGGCCGCTGGGGACGGGGTCGGGCAAGTCGGCATACCGGGCGGTACGGAACGCGGGCCCGCGCTCCGTACCGCCGTACCGCCTGACGGCCGGACGGGGTCAGCGCTGCGCGCCGGAGCCCTGCTGGGCCGCCTCCACGGTGTGGTGCAGGTCGGCGCCGGCCTCCAGGGCGGCGCCGGTGCTCAGCGCCAGGCAGGCGGCCAGGGCCACGGCGGCGGCCCGCAGCCAGGTGCCGGGGGCGGTGGCCGGGCGGGGCTGGAGCAGTGCGGCGACCCGGCGCGGGACCGGGCCGGAGTGGGCGGCGGCGACCAGCCGGGGGCGGGCCGGCCAGGGGGAGCGGCTCGCGGCCAGGGCGGCCCGGCCGACCGCGCGGGCGGTGACGGCGCGGTCGCCGACCCGGGCGGCGGCCACCTCGTCGGCCCAGCGCTCCAGGTGGTAGCCGAGGGGCGCGCGCAGCGGGCGGAGAGCCGGGTGGACGTCGGCGGCGTGCTCGGCGAGGGCGAGGAAGAGGTGGTGGCGGGCGGTCAGGTGGGCCCGTTCGTGGGCGAGCAGGGCGGAGCGCTCGGGGCCGCTGAGGGCGCGCAGCATGCCGGAGGTGACCACGATCCGGCCGGGCTCGCCCGGTCGGCCGGGGCGGCCCAGGCGGCCGGGCAGGGCGAAGGCGTCGGCGCACTCGTCGTCGAGGACGGTGAGCGGGTGGTCGGCGGGCCGCAGCAGGGCGGCGGGCCGGAGGAGCGCGGCCGGCCATGCCGGGGGGCGTGACCGGCGCACGGAGGCGCGCGGGGGGCGCGTGTCCGGATGCTGGGCGGGGGAAGGTCCACGGTCCGGACGGGGGCTGTCGGAGGGCTCCGCGCGGTGCGCGTCGGCCGGGAGCGCGGCCCGGGCGGCGCGCAGCTCCCGCAGCCGTCGGCGGGCGGTGCGCACCGCGAGGGCGCCGAGCGCGAGGAGGGCCAGGGCGGCCAGCGCGGCCGGGAACGGCGCGTCGGGCGCGGCCGCGGTGAGCCAGGGCAGCGAGAGGTGGCCGAGGGCGGCGACCGGCGGGAGCTGGAGCAGTCCGGCGGCGGCCAGCAGGCCGAGCGAGCAGAGGGTGCCGCCGGCCAGGACGGCGGCGCTGCCGGCCAGCATCCAGGCGGCGGCCCGCGGCGGCAGCGCATCGGCGAGGCGGCGGGCCAGCGGGGCGGCCAGGAAGGGCAGCAGCAGGGGGACCCAGACGGCGAGCATCATCGGCCCGCCGTTCCCGGTGTCTGAGCCCCGGGGTTGCCGTCGCCGAGGAGGTCGCGCAGCAGCTGCTCGTCCTCGGCGGAGAGGTCGGAGACGAAGCGGGCCAGCACGGTGGAGCGGTCGGTCTCGCGGCCGAGCTCGGTGTGCATCCGGCGGGCGGCGAGCCCGGCGGTGTCCTGGACGGTCGGGGTGTAGGCGTAGGCGCGGCCGGCCCGGGTGCGCTCGACCGTCCCCTTGTCGAACAGCCGGGCCAGGATCGTCGCGATGGTGGTGCGGGCGAGGTCCCCGCCGAGCGCGGCCTGGACGTCCTGCGGCGTCATCGGCTGCCGGGCGGACCAGAGGGCGGCCAGCACCTCGGCCTCCAGCTCCCCGGCGGGCCGGCGGGCGGACGGTACGTCGGGCATGGCGGCGCTTCCTCCAAGTATCGTCTACAGTCGTGTAGACCGTCTACGCAACTGTAGACGGTCCGGGCGGGTTCGGTGCGAACCGCCCTCCAACGTACGGGAGGTCCGTCGGCCTTGCTCCAGTTCCTCGCCGATCCGGCCGTTCACCTCGCGGTGAACCCGCTGGACGCGTCCTCACTGCTCGCCGCCTTCGGCGCGCTCGGCATCGCCGTCGTGCTGTTCGCCGAGACCGGGCTGCTGGTGGGCTTCTTCCTGCCCGGCGACTCGCTGCTGTTCACCGCGGGGCTGCTCTGCGTGCCCGGCGCCACCAAGGGCCCGCAGCTGCACCTGTGGCAGGTGCTGCCCGCCGCCCTGGTCGGCGCGCTCGTCGGCGCCCAGGTCGGCTACCTGATCGGCCGGCGCGGCGGCCGGGCGCTGCTCGGCCGGACCAGGCGCAAGAGCCTGCTGGAGGGCGTGGCGCGGGCCGAGGAGCTGCTCGCCAAGTACGGCCACGGCAAGGCGATCGTGCTCGCCCGGTTCATTCCGGTGGTCCGAACGGTGCTGAATCCGCTCTGCGGCGTGCTCGACGTGCCGGTCCGCTCGTTCACCCTGTGGCAGGTGGCCGGAGGCGTGGTCTGGACGGTCGGCGTGGTGTTCGCCGGGTACGGGCTGGGCTCGTCCATCCCCGGTATCGACCAGTACCTGCTGCCGATCATCGGTCTGGTAGTAGTTGTCTCCGTGCTCCCTATTGTTCTCGAACTGTTCCGCGCCCGTAAGGCGCGACGTCACGGAGGTGACATGTGACGCCCTCCAGGGCGCTCGCCGTGTACGACGGCAGCGGAATCGACGGCGGCCTGTACACCCGGGTCAACGGCTGGGCGCAGTCGGCGCCGCACTGGCTGGACGAGCTGATCAAGGTCTGGTCGGCGCTCGGCCTCGGGCTGTTCGCGGTCTTCATGCTCTACGCCTGGTGGCGGGCGCGCGGCGCGGACTCGGCCGTGATGGCCAGGGTGCTCGCCTCGCCGGTGATCGTGGTCGTCGCCTACGGCGTCAACTCGGTGTTCAAGGGCGCGGTCGAGGAACTCCGGCCGTGCGCGCAGATCCCCGGCAGCGTCTCGCTGGAGACCTGCCCGGGCACCGGGGACTGGTCCTTCCCGAGCAACCACTCGGTGATCGCCTTCGCCGCCGCGACCGCGCTCTGGTTCGTCAACCGGCGGCTCGGCCTGGTGGCCGGCCTGTTCGCGGTGCTGATGGCCGCCTCCCGGGTCTGGGTCGGCGTGCACTACCCGCACGACGTGGCGGTGGGCGCGCTGGTCGGGCTGCTGGCCGCGGCGGTGCTGGCGCCGCTCGCCGGGCGCTGCGGTCCGCTGGTGGACCGGATGCGGGCGGGCGCGCTGCGGCCGCTGCTCGGACCGGGGCAGCCGCCGGTCGTGGCCCGCGGGTACGCGTCGTACGGGTCCCGGCAGCGCTGAGCCGGACTTCCGCCCCTGCCCCTTGTCCGGTCTCGGACGGCGGGTGGAGCATGTGAGCCGGGCGTGGAGCCTCCTTCGGGGGCGCCCGCCCGGCTCAGTCGTGCTCGGGCGCGCGGGCGCCGGGGCGTGCCAGCGGAGGGAGTGCCGAATGCCGTACCGACTCGACATCACGCAGGGGGACTGGCCGGGCGACCTGCTGCACAAGGGCGTCGAGGGGCTGTTGGCCGAGGCCATGGTGCTCACCCTCGCCACCGCGGGCCACGAGCACGGCCCGCACGCCAACCTGGCCTTCTTCGCGTACGACGACGACCTCGTCCTCTACTTCGTCAGCGAGCGCTCCACCCGGCACAGCCACCACCTGGCCGAGGAGGCCCGGGCCGCCGCCACCGTCTTCCTGCCGCCGCCGGTCTTCGGCGAGCAGCTGCGCGGCCTCCAGCTGACCGGCAGCGCGAGCGAGGCCTGGGGGCGGCAGGCCGAGGCGGCGCTGGCCGCCTACCAGGGGCGCTACCCGGTCTTCGCGCGGGACGAGGAGGTCCGGCGGCAGTTCCTGACCGGGGGCGGGGCGGCGGCGCTGTACCGGTTCCAGGTGGAGGAGCTGACAGCGGTGGACGAGCCGAACTTCGGGCGGCGCAACTACCTGCGGGCCCGGGTGGTGCGGTCGTAGCCGCCGCGGCAGCCTCGGGGTGGCCGACGGGTTGTCTGTACAACTTCCCAGGTGGTTCATCTGCGGGACGGCGTCCCGACGCCCCTCGGACACCCGGGCGCACCAGCCTGGACGCATGAGAGTCATCGTCGTAGGAGCAGGCGTCCTGGGCAGCATGCACGCCTGGCAGGCCGTCGAACGCGGCCACGAGGTCGTCCACCTGGAGCGCGAGACCGAGGCGCGCGGCGCCTCGGTGCGCAACTTCGGCCTGGTCTGGGTCAGCGGCCGCGCGCAGGGCGAGGAACTGGACACCGCGCTGCGCGCCCGCGAACTGTGGGAGTCCATCGGCGCCCGCGTCCCGGACCTCGGCTTCCGGGCCAACGGATCGCTCACCGCGATCCGCACCGAGGCCGAACTCGCCGTCGCCGAACAGGCCCTGGCCCTGCCGGACGCCGCCGCCCGCGGCTACCGGCTGCTCGACCCGGACGAGACCCGCGCCGCCAACCCGGCCCTGCGCGGCAAGCTGCTCGGCGCCCTGTGGTGCGGGCGCGACGCCGCCGTCGAACCCCGCACCGCCCAGCCCGCGCTGCGCGCCGCCCTGGAGGCCACCGGCCGGTACACCTTCCTGCCCGGGCGCGAGGTGCGCGAGGTGGTCGGCGAGAACGCCGTCCGCGACGACCACGGCGACGTCCACACCGGCGACCTGGTGGTCCTCTGCACCGGCGCCTGGCTCGGCGGCCTGGTCCGCGAACTCGCCCCCGCCCTGCCGGTCCGCCGGGTGCGGCTCCAGATGATGCAGACCGACCCGCTCGGCGAGACCCTCACCACCTCCGTCGCCGACGGCGACAGCTTCCGCTACTACCCCGCCTTCGCCGGCACCGCCCTGGACCGGCTGCGCGAGACCCAGCCGCAGCCGCCCGTCGCCGCCGAGCACCGGATGCAGCTGCTGATGGTCCAGCGCCGCGACGGCGGCCTGACCATCGGCGACACCCACGAGTACGACCAGCCGTTCGGCTTCGACGTCGTCGAGGACCCGTACGACCACCTGGTCGGCGTCGTCGAGGACCTGCTCGGCCGCCCGATGCCGCGGATCCGCCGCCGCTGGGCCGGGGTGTACGCGCAGTGCGTCGACACCACCCGGGTCGTCCACCGCGAGCGCGTGCGCGACGGCGTCTGGCTGGTCACCGGCCCCGGCGGCCGCGGCATGACCTGCTCGCCCGCCATCGCCGAGACCACCGCCGACCTCGCCAACCTGTAAGGAGCGCCGCTGTGAGCAACACCGCTGTGACCGATACCGCTGTGACCGCAGACATCCGCCTGGTCGTGCTCGACATGGCCGGCACCACCGTGGCCGACGACGGCCTCGTCGAGCAGGCCTTCACCGCGGCCGCCGCGGCGCTCGGCGTCGAAGCCGGCAGCCCGGAGTTCGACCCGATGCTGGCCCACGTCCGGGCCACCATGGGCGAGTCCAAGATCTCCGTCTTCCGGCACCTGTTCGGCGCGGAGGAGAAGGCCCAGCGGGCCAACACCGCCTTCGAGGCCGCCTACCACGACCTGGTCGACGCCGGGCACTGCGCCGCCCTGCCCGGCGCCGCCGAGGCCATCGCCGAACTGCGCGGCCAGGGCCGCAAGGTGGTCCTCACCACCGGCTTCTCCCGGGCCACCCAGGACCGCATCCTGGACGCCCTCGGCTGGCGGTCCGTCGCCGACCTGACCCTCTGCCCCGCCGAGGCCGGCCGCGGCCGCCCGTACCCCGACCTCGCGCTCACCGCCCTGCTGCGCACCGGCACCGACTCGGTCCGCCAGATCGCCGTCGCCGGCGACACCGGCTACGACATGCTGACCGGCACCCGGGCCGGCGCCCCGGTCGTCGCGGGCGTCCTCACCGGCGCCCACAACGAGGCCCGGCTGCGGGCCGACGGCGCCACCCACGTCCTCGGCTCGATCGCCGAACTGCCCGCGCTGCTGGGCTGATGCGGCGTTCCGCCCCGGGCGGCGGCCCGGGGCGGAACGGTGGGCTCAGGCGACCGGCCGGCTCAGGCGGACGACTCCTTCGGCCGGCGCACCGACCAGAGCAGGGTGCCGTCGATCAGGACGTTGCAGCCGAGGAACGCCAGCAGGTAGGCGGAGGAGTCGGCCTCGCCGGGGAGCTTGGGGGCGACCCGCCCGGCCGGGTCCATCCGGACGGTGATCACCTGGCCGCGCTTGAACCGGGGGGAGCTCTCCGTGAGCGGGCCGCCCGGCACGTCGTCGTTCAGCTCCGTGGAGGCCAGGCTGTAGGCGCGCCCGGTGCCGTGGAGCGCGTCGGTGACCTTCTCGTCGACGACCACGGCCTGCACGGTCCGCCCCGAACCCAGGATCAGGTTCGCCCAGGCCTCGGTACCGGCCAGGTAGGCGACGAAGCCGACGACGGAGATGCCCAGGCCCCAGGCGACCATGTTCTTCTGGAACCGGGGGTTGCTGTCGGCGTCGCGGCGCACGGCGAACGCGTACAGCACGATCAGCGGGTAGGCGAGCCCCACCACCGCGGCGAGGAACGAGTTGACGTAGACGTCCAGCGCGATGACGCCGACGAGCACCGCCGTGGTGACGGCGATGAGGGCCAGGGCCCCGCCGAGTCGGCGGGGCCCGCTCCGGGTGGTGCCCTGGTCGGGCTGGGTGATCGTCACCCGAAGGCCTTCCGGATGTTGTCCTGCCGCTCGGGCGGCAGGGCGTTCGACGTCTCGTTCAGCGGGGGGTAGAAGGAGATCCCGCTGATGGCGGCGCCCACCAGGACCGACCAGCCGTCCCAGTAGTCCAGGTGCTGGGTGGAGAAGACGACGGCGAGCACGTGGGGGCTCCACGGGTGCGCGAACAGGGCCTCCAGCTGGCGGACGGTGGTGACGCCCGACCCCGGCAGGCCGTAGGCCGTCCCGGAGACGGGCACGGCCAGGTCGCGGACGGTCACGGCGGCCCGGCCGAGCGGGAAGTCGAGGACCTCGATGTCGGCGTCCGGCCAGGCGGTCGCGAGCTCCCGGGCGACGCGCTGGGGGTAGCCGCCCGGGGCGCCCTGCTCCTGCTCGCGCAGGTACAGACTGAACACGCCCTGGACGATCTCGCCCTCCTCGGTCTGCACCAGGCAGTTGGAGACGTGCACCGCACCCTCGCGCAGCTGCGCCTGGAGGGCGAGCTCGGCGGAGACGGCGATGCCGAGCTTCTGCTCCGGACCGGCGTCGGTGAGCCCGTCGAGCCCGTCCACGATCCGGCTCATCCGGTCGCCCGCGTCCTCGGCCAGGTCGATGTCCGTGAACCCCTCGGGCAGGGAGAGCCAGAAGGACGGCATGGTCGTATCAGTCATGTCCCACTCCCCAGACACCGGTGACGATCGCGCTGCCGCCGCCGAGCAGGGCGGGCAGGATCCGGCCCTTGCCGCTGCCGCCGATGGCGCCGCCGGCGCCGTTGAGCGCGGTGCCGCCGCCGGTGGTGTAGTTGATCGCGGCGCCCAGCCCCGGGCTCGGGCTGTCGGTGAAGAGGCCGGCCGCGGTGGGGGCCGTCAGCGCGACCCCGCTGGCCGCCTGCACGCCGTCGGAGACGTTCATCGCGGCGGCCTTGGAGAGCCCGAGCTTCATGGCGGGCTTCTCGATCGCGGTGGTGAAGATCGGGCTGGCCGGGTCCATCGCCCGGGCGGCGACGCGGATCTCCTTGGCGCCGGCGCTCACGGCCTTGGCCCCGCCCTCGGCGGCGCGGGCGCCCCGGAACGCGGTGACCCCGCCCTTGAGGAGGGCGCCTCCGGGCAGGGCCCCGAGGAGGTCGCCGGCCAGGGTGAGGTCGTTGCCGAGGTTGTCCCAGCTGGTCGGCATCAGGCCCTTGATGCCGTACTGCTTGGCGTGCAGGCCCGCCGCGCCGACGCTCAGCAGGATGGCGGGCAGGGCGAACGCGGGGCAGAAGATGGCCGCGACGCCGCAGATGCCGGAGGCCACCGTCAGCAGGTCCCCGCCGTGCTTGCTGAACCAGTCGCCGATCTTGCTGAGCATGCCCGGCTCCGGCGGGGCCTTGCTGTCGGCGGCCTTGCGGACGGCCTCGGCCGTCTTCTGGGCGTCCGACTTGTGGGTCCCGGCGAGCTCGTGGGCCTGCTTCTGGAGGCCGGCCAGCTCGTTGGAGGCGCTGGTGAGCAGACCGGCGGCGGAGTCCAGGTGGTTCTTCGCCGTGTTGTAGCGCTGCTCCGCGGCGGCGAGGCTGGCGTCGTCGGGGTAGGAGCGGCCGGCCAGTTGGAGGTCGGGGGCGGCGGCCGCGGCGCTGTGGGCCTTGTCCGCCTCCTCCTTCTTCTTCTTGGCGGCGACCGCGGAGGCGGCCAACTCGGCGGCCTTGGGCTGGTGTTCGGTCAGCGCCTTGTACCAGACGTCGAGCGCCGTGTAGGCCGAGGTGATCGAGTCGGCGGCGTCCTGGAGGTAGCCGGGGAGCTTGCCGAACTGCTCGGAGAACTTCTTGGCGGCCTCACCCGTCCACTGGCCCTCGTTGTTGGAGATCTGGGAGAGCGTGGTGTGCACACCGCTCAGGTGCTGGCCGACCCGGCGCAGGCTGGTGCTGAGCGCGGTGACGGCGGCGGAGTCGCCGGGCGTGGGGTTGAAGCCGAGGCCGGACCAGTCGGGCGCCGGCGTGGGGGCGCTCACGACTGCCCCGCCGGGGCGAGGACCTTGACGATGCTCTGCTCGGTGCCGTCGTAGTTCTTCTGCACCTGCTCAAGGCCCTCGTCCAGGGCCTTGACGCACTCGCGGACCTTCTTCAGGCCGAACTGCCACTTGTCCTTGAAGTGCCCGCAGGCCTCGTCCAGGAAGTCGAAGCCGGTGCCGGTGTGGCCGGCCGCCTCGAAGGCCTTGAGGCCCTGGTCGAGTTCGTCGGCACAGCCTTTGAGGTCTTGGGCCAGTTTTGCGAGGAATTCGGTACTGACTTTGAAGTCGGACACTTTCGCCCCCCGATGCGTCGATTGTCGGACCGGGCGAGCATAGCTCCAGCCGACCGGGGAGAGATCGTCACGGTCGTAACCGGAGGCGGTCGTTACGGGACCTTTACGGGCCGTCGACGCCTTCTTGACGTCGGCGGCCCAGCTTCGAGGTGTATACGTACGGTCGGTCTCAGCGGCGCCAGAAGCCGCGCTTCTTCGGGGTGACGAGCCGCACCACGGCCGTGACGAACAGCTCGGCGACGGGGGAGGGCCCCGGGCCGTGGTTGAGGTGGCTCTCGGCGGTCCACTCGCCGAGGACGGTGCCGGGGCTGCCGTCGAAGGGGCTGAACGCGTGCTCCAGGGTCACGTAGCGGACGGTCCTGGCGCCGCCCGGCTGGACGGCGGCGACGAAGTGGGCCTCGGTGGCGCCGACCGGGGCGGGCAGGGTGACCAGCAGCATGTGGTGGCCGTCGACCGACAGGTGGCGGCAGTCGAGGCCGTGGTCGGGCAGGCGGTCCTCGGGCGGCAGGGTGCTGCCGAGGTCGTCCCAGATCTGGGTGACGACGGGCAGCAGGCTGCCGCCGTCCGGGGTCGGGGTGGCCACGCGCGGGCCGAACTCCAGCACCTGGCGGGCCAGCTCGCGGTGGACGAAGCGGTAGTGGTGTGGGCGGGGGTCCGTCATGGGGGACACCGTAGCGAAGCGTCCGGGGCGGGTCGTCGGCACGTCCGACGTCCCGCCCCGGCAGGGGAGTTGACCAGCGAATTCAGAGTTGACGGAGCGTCAGAAAGAGCTTTGGAAACGGGGCGTCAGGAGTGCCCGCCCCTGAGGTTGAGCACGACCACCCCGACGATCACCAGCGCGATCCCCAGCCACTGGAGCCGCCCGAGCGACTCGCCGAAGGCGACCACCCCGATCCCGGCGACCGCCGCGGTGCCGGCCCCGGACCAGACCGCGTAGGCGACCGAGACCGGTATGTGCTTGAGCGCGCGGCCGAGCAGCAGGAAGGAGAGCGCGTAGCCGACACCGACGCCGAGGCTCGGCCAGAGCCGGGTGAACCCCTCGGTGAGCTTGAGGCAGCTGGTGGCGCAGACCTCGCTGATGATGGCCAGGGCGAGCAGGAGATAGGGCATGTCAGGGTCGAACCGCGCCGGCGCCGGCGAGCTTCCCGAGCAGGGCGAGGTCGGCCTGCTCCAGGCTGGCGAGCAGGGTGATCCGCTCGCCCCGCGGCATCGGCACCGGGGTGGACGGCACGGCGAGCACGGCGCAGCCGGCCGCGGTGGCGGAGGCGACCCCGGTCGGGGTGTCCTCGACGGCGAGGCAGTCGGCCGGGTCCAGGCCGAGCCGTTCGGCGGCGGCGAGGTACGGGTCGGGCGCGGGCTTGGTGCGCGCGGTGTCCTCGGCGGCCAGGGTGACGGCGAACCAGTCCCGGCCGATGGCGGACAGCACCAGGTCCACCACCCGGCGCGGGGAGGCGGAGACCAGCGCGGTCGGCACCCCCGCGTCGCGCAGCGCGGCCAGCAGGGCGAGCGCGCCGGGGCGCGGCACCGTCTCGGCGGCGACCTTGGCGGCGAAGGACTCGCCGAGCCGGGCGGCGAGTTCGGCCTCGCTCAGGGCGGTGCCGCTGACCGCGTGCAGGTGGGCGGCGGTGTGCTCGACGGCCTGGCCGAGCACCTCGGGGGCGTCCTGGTCGGTGAGCGGGTGGCGCAGCTCCTCGGCGATCTCGGCGGCGGTCTGCCACCACAGCTGCTCGGTGTCGACCAGGGTGCCGTCCATGTCGAACAGGACGGCGGCGGGCAGCGCGTTGGACGCGGGCATGGCGGTGTCAGGCATGGCGGTACCTTCGGTGGTTCTCCGGCGCTTCGTCGGCGCTTCTTCGGTGCTCCGCCGGTACGTCGTCGGGCGGAGCGGGGAGGTACGAGGCTCTCAGGCGGCGCGGCGGTCCACCAGCACCGGGCGCTCCGGCAGGGTGAGCGCGGCCCGGGCGCCGGCCGGCAGTGCGGCGGCGGCCTCGGTGGGCAGGTCGGCCTTGACCTCGGTGCCGTCGTCCAGGCGGACGGTGAGCCGGGTGACGGCGCCCAGGAAGGAGGCGGTGACCACCAGCGCGGGGCCGTCCTCGGCCGGGGTCAGGGCGACGTTCTCCGGGCGGACCAGCACCTGGAGCTCGCCGTCGGCCGGGACCTCGCCGTCCACCGCGTGCCGGCGGCCGAGCACCTCGACGCCGTCCGAGGTACGGGTGCACGGGATGCGGCTCATGGTGCCGACGAACTCGGCGACGAAGGCGGTGGCCGGCCGGCCGTACAGCTCGGACGGGGCGGCGCACTGCTCCAGCCGTCCGGCCCGCAGCACCGCGACCCGGTCGGCCATCGACAGCGCCTCCTCCTGGTCGTGGGTGACGAACAGGGTGGTGATGCCCAGCTCCTGCTGGAGGCGGCGGATCTCCTCGCGCAGCTGGAGGCGGACCTTGGCGTCCAGCGCGGACAGCGGCTCGTCCAGCAGCAGGACGCGCGGCTGGAGGGCGAGCGCGCGGGCGAGCGCGATGCGCTGCTGCTGGCCGCCGGACATCTGGTGCGGGTAGTGGTCGGCGCGGTGCGGCAGGCCGACCAGCTCCAGCAGCTCCAGGGCCCGCTTGCGGCGCTCGGCCTTGCCGGTGCCGCGCATCCGCAGCCCGAAGGCGACGTTGTCCAGCGCGGTCAGGTGCGGGAAGAGGCTGTAGGACTGGAACACCATGCCCGCGTCGCGCTTGTGCGCGGGGATCGCGGTGATGTCCTGGCCGTCGACCAGCACCTCGCCGGAGTCGTGCTGCTCGAAGCCGGCCAGGATGCGCAGCGCGGTGGTCTTGCCGCAGCCGGACGGGCCGAGCAGGGCGAGCAGCTCGCCCGGGCGGACGGTCAGGTCCAGGCCGTCGAGGGCGGTGGTGGCGCCGAACGCGCGGCGCAGGGAACGGAATTCGACGGTGGCGCTGCCGGAGGCGAGCGGGGCGTCGGCGGCGATGGCGGTGGCCGTGGTCATGACTGGTGACTCCGGGGGGTTTCAGGAGGTGGCGGTCTTGGCGCGGCGCTCGCGCCCGGCGGTGGCCAGCAGGAGCAGCAGCAGCCAGGTGAGCAGCAGGCTCAGGATGGAGACCGCGACCGACATGTGGGCCTGGCTGTTGCCGACCGAGTAGATCCAGACCGGGAAGGGCTGGAAGCCGAGGATCGAGGCGGTGGTGAACTCGCCGAGCACCAGGGCCAGGGTGAGGAAGGAGGCGTTCAGCAGCGCCCCGCGCAGGTTGGGCAGGACGACGGTGAACACCGCGCGCGGCCAGCTCGCGCCGCAGTTGCGGGCGGCCTCGACCAGGGTGCGCACGTCCATCGAGCGCAGGCCGGCGTCCAGGGCGCGGTAGGCGAGCGGCAGGGCCATCAGCACGTAGGCGATGACCAGCACCAGCGGGAAGTCCGGGTCCTGGATGAACACGAAGGTCTGGAAGAACGGGGTGTCCATCAGGTAGTCCGGGCCCCAGCGGAGCACGCCGATCAGGCCGGCGGTCAGCGCGACCGGCGGGACGACCAGCGGCAGGGTGCAGAGCACGTCGAGCACCGGGCGCAGCTTCGGCGAGCCGAGCCGCACGGAGATCAGCGCCGGGACGAGTAGGAGCAGCAGCACCACGACGGTGACGACGGCGAGGCCGAGGGTCAGCCAGAGGCTGTCCAGGAAGCCGGGGGCGGAGAGCAGCCCGGTGTAGGCCGCGAAGGAGATGCCCTGGGGGTCGTCGATCGAGAACCAGAAGGAGGCCGCGAGCGGGACGACGAAGTAGACGCCGGCGAGCAGCAGCACGGCTCCGCGCCACCAGCGGACGGTGCGTCGGCCGGGGCGGGCGGGGGTGGTCAGCTGAGCCATCGGGCGCTCCGGCGCTGGAGGGGGAGGTACACGGCCATCACCAGGACGGCCACGAAGATCATGTTGAGGCTGAGGGCGAGGGCGAGGTTGCCCTGGCCGACCAGCACGTTGCCGGAGAGCGCGTCCGCGATCGAGCGGCTGACCAGCGGGACGGTCGCGCCGACCATGGCGGCGGCCGTCGCGTAGGCGGCGAAGGCGCTGCCGAAGAGCAGCACGAAGCCGCCGAGCAGGGAGGGCAGCAGGATCGGCAGGGCGACGTGGAGCCAGTACTGGACGGTGGTGGCCCGGTTGTTCTGGGCCGCCTCGCGCCACTGGGTCCGCAGGCCGTCCAGGGCCGGGGTGATGGTGAGCACCATCAGCGGGACGAGGAAGTACAGGTAGACGACGGTCAGGCCGGTGAACGAGTACAGCGACCAGCCGTGGTCGGTGAGGTGCAGCAGCTTGGTGATCTCGCCGGCGTTGCCGAGGGTGGCGACGAACGCGAAGGCGAGCGGCAGGCCGCCGAAGTTGGCGAGCACGCCGGAGGCGGTGAGCACCGCCTGGCGCAGCCAGCCGCGCCGGGAGGTGACGACGGCCTGGGCGAGCGGCAGGCCGAGGACGGTGGCGAGCAGCGCGGTCAGCGCGGAGAGCTTGAGGCTGCTCAGCATGGCCGTCTGGTAGCCGCCCTGGACGGAGGCCGTCAGGTTGTCGAAGGTGAACTGCCCGGCACCGGACTCCGCGTCGCTGGAGGTGGTGAACGCGCCGATCACGATGGCGACGGCGGGAAGGCCGAAGCCGATCAGGAAGAACAGCAGCAGCGGCACGGCCGCCAGCCAGGACGCGCCGCCGAGGCGGGCGAGCGGCCGGCGCCGCGGGCCGGGCGCGGTGGTGGTGGGGGAGGTGGTCGTGGCGGTGGCGGACGCCCCCGCGCCGCCACCGGGGGAGGTGGCGGCGGGGGTGGTCGGCACCGGGGTGGGAGCCGTGGTCATGAGTGCCTTTTCTCAGCCCGAAGTGCGGTACGTGGCCTGGGTGTCAGCCCGCGATCGCCTTGGTCCAGTTCTCGGTGACGACCTTCTTGGCCGCGTTGATCTGGTCGACGGTCGGGAAGGTGGTGAACGGCTTCTCGACGGCGGGCAGCTTGGCGGCGCCGGCGGCGTCCAGGGTGCCGTCCTTCTTCAGGGCCTCGAAGGTGGACGGGGTGGCGTAGCCGCCGAGGAAGAGGTTCTGGCCCTCGGTGCTGAACAGGTACTCCTGCCACAGGCGGGCGGCCGCCGGGTGCGGGGCCCACTTGTTGACGGCCTGGTTGTAGAACTGGGCGTAGGAGCCGTCGGTCGGGATGGAGACCTTCCAGTCGACGCCCTTGTCCTTGAACTCGTCGGTGTAGCCGGCGTTCAGGTAGGACCAGTCGATCGAGATCGGGGTCTCGCCCTTCTCGACGGTGGCCGGGGTCGACTCGACCGGGTTGAAGTTGCCGGACTGCTTCAGCTTGCCGAAGAAGTCGATGCCGGGCTGGATGTTGTCCAGCGAACCGCCGTTGGCGAGCGCGGCCGCGTAGACGCCGCCGAAGGCGGAGCCGGACTTGGTCGGGTTGCCGTTGAGGGCGACCTGGCCCTTGTACTCCGGCTTGAGCAGGTCGGCGAAGGTCTTCGGGCAGTTGGCGATCTTCTTGGCGTCGCAGCCGATGGAGACGTAGCCGCCGTAGTCGTTGACGGCGGCGCCGTTCGCGTCCTTCATGGTGTCCGGCACCTTGTCGAAGGTGGCGACCTTGTAGGGGGCGAGGATGCCGTCCTTGACCGCTTGGAGGGCGAAGGCGCTGCCCAGGTCGACCACGTCGGGGGCGCGGTCCTGGCCCTTGCGGGAGTTGATCGCGTTGATCTCGTCCTGGCTGGAGCCGTCCGGGTTCTCCTCCTCGACCTCGATGCCGTACTTGGCCTTGAAGCTGTCGATGATCTTGCCGTAGTTCGCCCAGTCCCGGGGCAGCGTGATGACGTGCAGCTTGCCCTCCTTCTTGGCGGCGGCGATCAGGCCGTCCATGCCGCCGAAGTCGGCGGCGGAGGTGGCCGTCTTGGCGTCCTTGGCGCCGCCCTGGGCGGTGTCGCCGGACTTGGCGCTCGAACCGGCGGAGCCGCAGGCGGTGAGGGAGAGCGCGGCGGCGGTCAGGACGGCCGCGAAGGCGGCGGCGCGGGCGCGGTGCACGGTCACGGGGAAGTCTCCTGTTAAGGGGGCGTACTGCGAGGGCGCTCGCGGGGGGTTCCGCGGGCTGGCGTCTCGCGAAGGATCGCGAAGGCCTGGGACGGCCTGCGAAGGTTCGTGAAGCCTTGCGAAGGTTCGCGAGGCCTTGCGGAGGGCGGCGGGCCGACCGGGGTGAGCGATCGATCGACGTCGTCCGAGTTGACTAGCCAACTTCGCTGACGGCAGTAAGTACGCCGGAGTCCGGTGACGGGAAGGTGAACGGACGGCCCAGCGCCGGGGTCGGGTGCGGGAACGGTGGAATCCGGCCATCGGAGCGTGATCCGTTCGGTGCGATGCTTCGAAGGCGCAGCGGAGTAAGGTCGGGCTGTCCGCGCCGGTACGGCTGCGCAGGACACCGCCCCAGGAGGGACATTGACTGACGTGGCAACTGAGCCCCAGCGCCCCGAGGGCCCCCCGGCCGCGGACGGGAGCCCGGCGGCCGGAGCCCCCTCGGCGGCCGGGGAACCCCCGGCGGAGCGCCCCGGCGCGCTGTACCGGAAGGTGGCCGCCGACCTGCGCGAGGCGATCACCACCGGCGCGTACGGCGAGGCCGGCCGGCTGCCCGCCGAGGGCGCGCTGGCCGAGCAGTACGGCGTCTCCCGCGGCACCGTCCGCCAGGCGCTCGCGGTGCTGCGCTCCGACGGACTGGTCACCTCCCGCCGCGGCACCCGCCGGGTGGTCCTCGGCGGCGCCCGGGTGCAGAGCTTCTCCGAACTGCTCAGCTTCACGCACTGGGCGTACTCGATGGGCGAGGAGCCCGGCGGCATCCTCGACTCGCTGGTGCGCCGCCCGGCCGACGCCGCCGAACGCGAGCAACTGCGCCTGGAGCAGGGCGCCGAGGTGTACGTCATCGTCCGGCTGCGGACGCTGTCCGGCACGCCGGTGATGGTCGAGCGCACCGTCTACCCGCCGCGGGTCGGCGAGATCGTCGCCGAGCTGCCGCCGGACGTCGTCTCGCACACCGAAGTGCTGCGCGAGCACGGCATCCTGTTCACCGACGCCGACCACACCATCGACATCGTCCCGGCCAACGGTGAGGACGCCCGGCTGCTCGGCTGCCGCCGGGGCGGTCCGCTGCTGCGCGAGCGGCGCCGCACGACCGACCCGACGGGCACGCCGGTGGAGTGGTCCCAGGACCGCTACCTGCCCGGGACGGTGGCGTTCAGCGTGCACAACTCCCTGGCCACGTCGGCGCTTTCGCGACACGCGCGGGAGCTGGACTGAGCCCCGCCGGCTACCGCATGAGCGCGGCGAGCAGCGGGCGGTAGTGCGCGAAGCCGGGCGTCGGGGCGCCGGCCTCCTTCGCCTGCTCGTCCCAGCGCCGCACCGCCACCGCGTCCCGCGCGCCCGGGAGTTCGGCGAAGGCGGCGGCCTGCTGCTCGTCCATCGGGCCGCCCTGGACGGTCAGGGTGTACTCGGAGGCCGCGGAGAGCTTTTCCCGGTAGCCGGGCTCGACCGCGCACAGGTAGCGCTTGGCGGCCACGTGCAGCCGGACCGGCTCGGTGACCTCCGGGCCGAACCAGCCCGCCAGCCAGTCGGCCCCGGAGTCGCTGTGGCGGTTGTCCTGACCCTGCATCAGATCCGTTCCGTGCAGGGCCCCGTGGAAGTGGCCGACGTCGTGCAGCAGCGCGGCGGCGACCAGGTGGTCGGGTGCCCCGGCCGCCTCGGCGGCAGCGGCGGCCTGGAGCATGTGCTCGGCCATGGTGACCTCCTCGCCCAGGTACTCCGCGGCGCCCTCGCCGGCGAACAGCGCGGCGATCGTGTCCAGGGCGGCGGCCCGGCGGCGCAGCACGGCGAGGGTGGAGGAGAGCGAGTCGAGGTCGGCGTAGCAGCCCTGGAGGTGCCGGTGGCCGTCCTGCTGGAAGGCCGTCCGGGCGTGCAGCAGGCGGGTGTTGTCGAAGACCAGGCAGTCGCCGGGGCCGAGGCGGAAGGTGAGCTGGAGCTCGGGGCGCAGGGTGATCTCGGCGAAGCGGCGGTAGGCGGCGTAGAAGGCGTCCAGGCCCGATCCGCGCAGGGTGCCGGTCGAGCGGTTGTTGAACCGGACCTCGCGGATCCGCCCCTTCGGGTCCAGGTCGATCAGCGGGCGGTCGGCCCGGAGCTCGGTGCGGCGGTCGCGGAAGACGAACGGGACGGGCGTGCGGGTGAGGACCTCGAAGGCCTCCGGCGCCTCGTCCCGGAGGACCGCCGCGGCCTTGAAGCCGTCCACCAGTCCGGAGTCGCCGCCGGTCGCCGAGTTCTCCAGGCAGTGCAGCAGCTGGAGGGTCGGCACCGGGTCCCGGTACGGGTTGTCGGTGTGCGGGGCGATGGCGACGCTGGTGAAGGCGAGGTTGTTGGGAGACGGTTCGACCCGGACGTCGAACAGCTCCCCGTAGTTGGTGACCCGCACGTACCCGAAGCTCTCCGCCACCCGCAGCACCTGCCGCTCGACGGTCGGCACCCCGCGCAGCACGGCGAAGCCGCTGTCCCGTACGGCGGCCAGCACCGCGGCCTGCTCGGCCGGGTCGGTCAGGTAGGCCTCCCACGACGCCCCGGGGAGGCCGGGCGCGAAGTCCGCCGCCGTCCAGAGCTGCTTGCCCCGCTCGGTGCGCCCGTCGCCCTCGTCCGTCCCGTCCAGCCACTCCCGCGGGTACCGCGACCGGTGCCCGTCCGACCAGAGCACCTCCAGGTGCCCGTCGGCCTCCGTGCTCGCGGCGACCGCCAGGTCCGGCGGCAGCTCGTGGATCTGGAACAGCTTCTGTCCGTTGCGCGGGTCCCGGCACTCGGCGCACGGGCAGTTGTCGCGCAGCCAGTACGGCGGCAGCTCGGTCATCGGTCTTCTCCTCGGCGGCACTACGGCTGTCGTGTCGGCCAAAGTTGTATAGCCAACTTCAGCCCTGCCGGGAGCCTGCCCGCCCTCGGTGAGTTCCACGTGCCCGGCGGGTGAACGCCACGGGAACTGTGCCCGGTGGGCCGTCCCGGCGGGCTGTTCGGGTGAGGGGGTGCGGGGCGCCGCGCGTTTCGGTGGGGGAGGGGTGGGGGCTGCGGCACTGTCGGGGTGGATTTGTCCCGATATATGAGAGGTGCGAGCAATGGCCCATTCCTCCTCCAATCCGCCCGGCTCGGGGCACACCGCGCTGCGGCGCGAGGTCGGCGTCATCGGACTGCTCTGGGCCTCGGTCGGGGCGATCATCGGCTCCGGCTGGCTGTTCGGGGCGCAGAAGGCGGCGGTGGCGGCCGGGCCGGCGGCGCTGGTGTCCTGGGGCGTCGGCGCGGTGGCGATCATCCTGCTGGCGCTGGTGCACGCCGAACTGGGCGGGCTGTTCCCGGTGGCGGGCGGCACGGCGCGCTACCCGCACTACGCCTTCGGCGGGTTCGCCGGGATGTCCTTCGGCTGGTTCACCTGGCTGCAGGCCGCGACCATCGCGCCGATCGAGGTGCAGGCGATGATCAACTACGCCCAGCACTGGAGCTGGGCGGACGGCCTGCTGAACAAGGACCTGACGCTGACCGGCTGGGGGTTCGTCGTCGCGGCCCTGCTGCTCGGGGTCTTCGTCGCGGTCAACTTCCTCGGCGTGCGGCTGCTCGCGCACACCAACAGCGCGGCGACCGTGTGGAAGGTCGCCATCCCGGTGCTGACCATCATCACGCTCGGCCTCACCGAGTTCCACGGCTCCAACTTCACCGTCCACGGCTTCGCCCCGGACGGGGCCAAGGGCGTGCTCGCCGCGATCAGCAGCAGCGGGGTGATCTTCGCGCTGCTCGGCTTCGAGCAGGCCATCCAGTGGGCGGGCGAGAGCCGCAACCCGCGCCGGGACATCCCGCGCGCCGTGCTCGGCTCGGTGGTGATCGGCACGGTCGTCTACGTGATGCTCCAGGTGGTGTTCATCGGCGCGCTGCCGCCGGAGACCTTCGCCAAGGGCTGGACCACGCTCGACTACCCCGGGATCAGCGGACCGTTCGCCGGCCTGGCGACCCTGATCGGCCTGGGCTGGCTGGCCACCGTGCTGTTCATCGACGCGGTCGTCTCACCGGCCGGCACCGGGCTGGTCTACATCACCTCCAGCTCGCGGGTCACCTACGGCCTGAGCCGCAACGGCTACGCCCCGCAGGCGCTGCAGTCCACCGACAAGCGTGCGGTGCCCTGGCTCGGCCTGCTCATCGCCTGGGTGGCCGGGGTGATCTGCTTCCTGCCCTTCCCGAGCTGGCAGCGGCTGGTCGGCTTCATCACCTCGGCGGTGGTGCTGATGTACGCGGGCGCCCCGCTGGCCTTCGGGGTGCTGCGCAAGCGGCTGCCGGGGATGGAGCGCTCGTACCACCTGCCCGGCGGCTCGGTGGTCTCGCCGCTGGCCTTCGTGGTGGCGAGCCTGGTCATCTACTGGTCCGGCTGGGACACCCTGTGGCGGCTCGGCCTGGCGATCGTGATCGGCTACCTGCTGCTCGGCGGGTACTCCTGGTACGCGCGCTCGAAGGGGATGCCGAACGCGCCCCGGATGGACTTCCGGGCCGGGCAGTGGCTGCCGGTCTACCTGCTCGGCATGGGCGTGGTCTCCTGGCAGGGCACCTTCGGCGCGGGCGCGCAGGGGAACCTGCCGCTGTGGTGGGACATCGCCGTCGTGGTGGTGTTCTCGCTGGTCGTCTACTACTGGGCGCTGGCGATCGCGCTGCCGGCGGAGGAGATCGAGCGGAACATCCGCGGCGTCGAGGTGGTGGACGTCAACGGGCACTGACGGCCGGGTACGGCGGCGGCCCCGGGAGCTGTTCCCGGGGCCGCCGCCGTGCGTGCGTCGGGCCGCGACGGTCGCCGTGCGCGGGTCGGGCGGTGACGGTCGCCGTGCGCGCGTCAGCCCGCGACGGTCGCGTTCCAGGCGGCCTCGGCGGCGGCCAGGGCGGGCGCCGGGTCGGCCGAGGTGGCGGCGGCGAGGCCGGTGAGGCAGGCGCGGACGGTGTCCAGCGAGGCGGCCCGCCCGTAGTGGTTGACCCGCAGCATCGAACCGGCCAGCGCGCCGCCGCCCGGCTGGACCGGCAGGGCCGGGTCGAGGCGGGCGGCGAGGGCGGTCGCGTCGACGCCGTCCGGGGTGCGCAGGGTGGTGGCGACCGGGGCCGCGTGGGCGTCCTCGACGACGTACGGGGCCAGGGTGCCGAGCGCGCGGACGCCGGCCCGGGTGGCGGCCGAGGCGGCGCGGTGCCGGGCGATCACGGCGGGCAGGCCGTCGGCGGCGATCCGGTCCAGGCAGGCGCCGAGCGCGAGCATCTCCAACTGGGCCGGGGCGTGCGGTAGTACGGCGCGGCCGGCGTCGGTCCAGCGCTCCTTCCAGTCCAGCAGCGAGAGGTAGGAGCGGCGCGGGGCGGCCGGGTTGGCGGCGATCCGCGCCCAGGCGCGCTCGGAGACGGACACGGCGGAGACGCCGGCCGGGCCGCCCATCGCCTTCTGGCCGCCGATGACGCACAGGTCGACGCCCCACTCGTCGGTGAGCACGGGCTCGGCGGCGACGGAGGCCACCGCGTCGAGCATCAGCAGCGCACCGTGCTCGCGGACCACGGCGCCGATCTCGGCGACCGGGTTGGTGTTGCCGGTGGCGGCCTCGGCGTGCACCAGGGAGACGAAGTCGATCTCCGGGTTCGCCTCCAGGGCCGCGGCGACCTGCTCGGCGCTCACCGCGCTGTCGAAGGGCACGGCCAGGTCGACGACCTTCGCCCCGCAGGAGCGCAGCCAGTTGCCGAAGGTCTGCCCGTACGGGCCGGTGACGACGTTGAGGGCGGTCGAGCCGGGGTGCGCGGCGCCGCGGATCGCGGCCTCCAGGGGCAGCAGCGCCTCGCCCTGGGTGACGATCACGTCGGCCCCGGTGTGCAGCAGGGCGGCCACCTGGTCCTCGATCGCCGCGAACTCGGCGGCGCTGAGCGGGGGCAGGTCGAGGAAGGGGCTCACGTCGGTATCGCCTTTCGCGGGAGTCGCGCGGGGGCCGCACGGGGGTCGTACGGGGTGGGGGTGCGGAAACGAGTCTGCCGCATTGTGACTGCTTACACGGAACCCGCCCGTCGGTAGAGTGCGGCCATGAGCGATGGCGCGGTGCTGCACGTGCGGGGTCGGGTGCTGGTCGGTCCGCAGGACGTCCGGGACGAACTCTGGGTGGTGGACGGCCGGGTGAGCTTCACCCGCCCGCCGACCGCCGGGGACGTCCGGACGGTGACCGGCTGGGTGCTGCCCGGCCTGGTGGACGCGCACTGCCACGTCGGCCTGGACGCGCACGGCGCGGTGGACGCCGAGACCAGCGAGAAGCAGGCGCTCACCGACCGGGACGCCGGCACCCTGCTGATCCGCGACGCCGGCTCGGCCGCCGACACCCGGTGGATCGACGACCGCGAGGACCTGCCCCAGATCATCCGGGCCGGGCGGCACATCGCCCGCACCCGCCGCTACATCCGCAACTACGCGCACGAGATCGAGCCCGGCGACCTGGCCGCCTACGTCCGGGCCGAGGCCCGGCGCGGGGACGGCTGGGTGAAGCTGGTCGGCGACTGGATCGACCGCGACCGCGGCGACCTCGCCGCCTGCTGGCCCGGCGACGCGCTGGCCGAGGCGATCGCGGCGGCGCACGAGGAGGGCGCCCGGGTCACCGCGCACTGCTTCTCCGCCGAGTCGCTGCCGGACCTGCTGGCGGCCGGGATCGACTGCGTCGAGCACGCCACCGGCCTGACCGAGGAGCTGATCCCGGTCTTCGCCGAGCGCGGGGTGGCGATCGTGCCGACCCTGGTCAACATCGCGACCTTCCCGGACCTCGCGGCCGGCGGCGAGGCCAAGTTCCCGGCCTGGTCGGCGCACATGCGGCGGCTGCACGAGCGCCGGTACGCCACGGTGGGCGCCGCGCACGACGCGGGCATCCCGGTGTTCGTCGGCACCGACGCGGGCGGCTCGCTGGCGCACGGGCTGGTCGCGGAGGAGGTGGCGGAGCTGGTGAAGGCGGGGCTGAGCCCGGCCGAGGCGCTGTCGGCGGCGAGCTGGGGAGCGCGCGCGTGGCTGGGGCGGCCGGGGCTGGAGGAGGGCGCGCCGGCGGACTTCGTGGTGTACGCGCAGGACCCGCGGGCGGACGTCCGGGTGCTCGCGGACCCGCGGCTGGTGGTGCTGCGGGGGCGGCCGGTCGGGTAGCCGCGCCGGGGTTCCGCCGGCCCGCCTGGCCCTCTCGATCACATGATCATCCGCTGAAAGCCGTGTCGGTGTAGGCCGATAGGGTGGCGACCATGGCACCGCGTCCACTGAACGAGATCGTCGAGCCCGGCTGGGCCACCGCCCTGGAACCCGTCGCCGGACGGGTCGCCGCGATGGGCGACTTCCTGCGCTCCGAGCTGACCGCAGGCCGTACCTACCTGCCCTCCGGCCCGAACGTGCTGCGCGCCTTCCAGCAGCCCTTCGCCGACGTGCGGGTGCTGATCGTCGGGCAGGACCCGTACCCGACCCCCGGCCACGCCGTCGGGCTCAGCTTCTCGGTGGCGCCGGAGGTGCGGCCGATCCCGGCCAGCCTGATCAACATCTACCGGGAGTACGGCACCGACCTGGGCCTGCCGGAGCCGTCCAACGGGGACCTCACCCCGTGGACGAACCAGGGCGTGCTGCTGCTCAACCGGGTGCTCACCGTCCAGCCGCGCAAGAGCGGCGGGCACCGGGGCAAGGGCTGGGAGGCGGTCACCGAGCAGGCGATCCGGGCGCTGGTGGCGCGCGGCGGCCCGCTGGTGGCGATCCTGTGGGGGAGCGACGCCCGCAACCTGCGGCCGCTGCTGGGCAACGTCCCGTCGGTGGAGTCGGTCCACCCCAGCCCGATGTCGGCCGACCGCGGCTTCTTCGGCTCGCGGCCGTTCAGCCGGGCCAACGAGCTGCTGGTGCGGCAGGGGGCGCAGCCGGTGGACTGGCGGCTGCCCTAGGGCCTGTCGTCGAACTCGCGTCTGCGGGGCGCCGCTCCCCCAGCCTTCGGCCGGGAGGTACCCCCAGGGCACAAGCGCACCTCGCCGCGTTGTCGTCGGTCGCCAATGGCCCCCAGCCTTCGGCCGGGAGGTGCCCCCACCGCAGTGGCTCCCTCCTCCGCCTTGCGATGCACGCACCCCAACGCCGCCCCGCCCGCCCTCCGGGCGGACGACGGGAGTTCGACGACAGGCCCTAGCAGAGATGGGTCAGCGCAGAACGCCAATCTCACTCCAACGGGTGAAATGACGTTCTGTGTTACTCATGTGACGGATTGTTCGAGAAGACTGGCGGCTCATCGTTTCATCTGTGTGGGGGTACCGCCTTGTCTTCTCGCCCGTCTTCGGCCTCGTCTTCGCGCCCGTCCGCTTGCCCGTCCGCTCGCCGAATCGTTTCCGCCGCCGCGGCCACCGCCGTGGTGGCGAGCTCACTGCTCACCGCCGCGCCCGTCCAGGCGGCCGAGCCCGCCCCGTCGTCGCCCGGTAAGGCGCGCGCCGTCACCGCCGAACTCGACCTGGACGTCAGCCTGTTGAACAAGGCGGTGGACGTCCCGGTGAACATCGCGCTGAACAAGGTGGAGTCGCCGGCGCAGCGCGACGGCTCGATCCTGACCGCCACGGTGGCCGGGGTGGACCAGACGGGCCCCGTCACCCTGGTCAAGGCGGACGTCGGCAAGTCGGTCACCCGCGTCGACGCCAAGGGCGCCACCGCCTCCGTCAAGCTGGTCAACGCCGACGTGCACGCCCCCGGCCTGCCCGCCACCGCGCTGCTCGGCCTGGAGGCGATGAGCGCCGAGGCCAGCTGTCCGGTGGACGGGCAGCCCACCGCCGACGTGGTCGCGCCGCTCAAGCTCAGCGTGCTCGGCAAGCCGATCACCGTCGGCCTGTACGGGCCGACCAAGGTGGACGTGCCGCTGGTCGGCAGCGTCTCGGTGGAGTTCTCCAAGAAGACCGTCACCACGACCACCGCCGCCGCCTCCGCCCTGGAGGTGCAGGTGGAGGTGAACCCGCTCAACCTGAACGTCGCAAAGGTCACCGGGAAGGTCACCGTCGCCTCGGTGAGCTGTGAGAAGCCCTCCGGGCCGGCGGCCACCCCGTCCGGCCCGGCCACCCAGAGCGCCGCGCCCACCAGCGCGCCCGCCGTCGAGCCGGTCGCCGACACCACCGCCTCGCGCACCCCCGTTCCGCAGGCCGCGGTGGAGAAGCCGGAGAAGTCGGAGAAGCTGGCCGCCACCGGCGGCAGCAGCGCCACCGGCCCGCTGGCCGCGGGGGCCGCCGCCCTGGTCGCGGGCGGGGCGGCCGCGCTGTGGGCCACCCGGCGCCGTCGCGCCGCGCACGCCCGCCGGCACTGACCGGGCGGCGGTACTGACCGCCCGCCGGTACTGACCGTCCGCCGGTACTGACCGTGTGGCTCCGCTGACCACGGGGTGGCGCTGATCATGCGTCGTCACTGAAAGTACCGGCATCGTCACTCATGGCACCCGGGATGGCGGGAGTGTCGCCCCCGGCACTCCCGCACCGTGACCGTGCCAATGCGGACGGTTGGTTCACCTGCGCGTTACACAAGAGGAACAACCGGGAAACGGCGGCTTGCGACGCTACGCGGGCACCCACCACCCAGCAATGCGAGGGACACGCAGTGGCAATCAAGGCCGAGTACATCTGGATCGACGGCACCAAGCCGACCGCGAAGCTCCGTTCCAAGACTCGCGTCCTGCCCAACGCCGACAAGATCCCGACCTGGGGCTTCGACGGTTCCTCGACCAGCCAGGCCGAGGGCCACGCCTCGGACCGCGTGCTGGACCCGGTGCGGGTGACGCCGGACCCGATCCGCGGCGGCGACAACATCCTGGTCCTCTGCGAGGTCCTGGAGACGGACGGCACCCCGCACGTCTCCAACACCCGCGCCCTGCTGCGCGAGGTCGCCGAGAAGTACGCCTCGCAGGAGTCGATCTTCGGCATCGAGCAGGAGTACACCTTCTTCAAGGGCTCCCGCCCGCTCGGCTTCCCGGAGGGCGGCTTCCCGGCCCCGCAGGGCGGCTACTACTGCGGCGTCGGCGCCGAGGAGGTCTTCGGCCGCGAGATCGTCGAGCTGCACCTGGACCGCTGCATCGACGCCGGCCTGGCCATCTGCGGCATCAACGCCGAGGTCATGCCCGGCCAGTGGGAGTTCCAGATCGGCCCGGTCGACGCGCTGACCGTCTCGGACGACATGTGGATCGCCCGCTACCTGCTGTACCGCACCGCCGAGGAGTTCGGCATCGACGCCACCCTCGACGCCAAGCCGGCCCGCGGTGACTGGAACGGTGCGGGCGCCCACACCAACTTCTCCACCAAGGCGATGCGCGAGGGCTACGACGCCATCATCACCGCCTGCGAGTCGCTCGGCACCTCGCAGGAGAAGGTGCTGGAGCACGTCAACCAGTACGGCCACGACATCCAGTCGCGCCTCACGGGCAAGCACGAGACCGCCCCGTGGAACGTCTACAGCTACGGCGTCTCCGACCGCGGCGCCTCGGTGCGCATCCCGTGGCAGGTCGAGGTGGACAAGAAGGGCTACATCGAGGACCGTCGCCCGAACGCCAACGTCGACCCCTACGTCGTCACCCGGCTCCTGATCAACACCTGCTGCGAGGCCCTGGAGAAGGCCGGCCAGGTCTGATCCGCCGCGTCTCCTGAGCAGTCCGCCGGGCCTCCCCTCCACGCGAGGGGAGGCCCGGCGGCGTTCCGGTCGGCTCCGCGAAATCGGCGGACCAGCCGTTGAACTCGGCCGAGCGGGGCTCCCGTTGCTACCGGAGAGGGCCCGACGGGCGGGCGCCGGGAAGCGCTCGCGCGCCGACCGGTCGCCGCCCGCGGCCCGAACCGTTCACTCAGGAGCGTTCATGAAGAAGATCCAGGCGGCCCTCGTCTCCGCCGCCGCCCTCGCGGGCATCGGGCTGGCCGCGGCTGCGGCTCCCGCCTCGGCCGCCGGCGGGACCACCGCCACCACGCCGGGCGTGCCGATCACGGTGCCGGGCGTTCCCTCGCCGGGTGCGCCGACCACGGTGCCGGGCGCTCCCAGGCCGGGCGTGCCGATCACGCCGGGCAAGCCGGCCGGGCCGGGTGTGGCGCAGGGCCTCGCCGTCGAGCCGGCCGGTTCCGGGAGCACCCCCGTGCCGGGTGTCACGACCTGCAGCGACCGACTGTTCGGCGGCACGTTCTACTGCGGCGGCAGCTACGGCAGCGGGGCGACCTTCTTCGACTTCCGGGACGGCACCCGCCTGATCCTGGTGATCGGCACCAACCACGCGGTGTACACGCGGTCGACCATCGCCAACTCCACCAAGCTGACCGACTGGAAGTCCCTCGGCGGCAGCATGGCCGGCAAGGTCGAGATCACCGCGGCGACCATGGGCGGCGCCTTCCGCATCGACGTGCCCGGCGCCGACGGCCGGACCTGGTCCCGGGCCCGGGACGCCAACGGCAGCTGGACCGGCTGGACGGCGCGGTAGCGAGCCGGTTCCGGCCGGGTCTTGATCGGGGTGGGGCGGTCCCGGAGAATCGGGCCATGACTGCTCCGGACCGCCCCCTCCTCGTGCGCCGTCTGCACGTGGACCTGGGGCGGGTGTGGGCGGACGGGTGTCGCGGTCGGCGGGTTCCGTCAACCGACCGCAGGCAGTACCGGCCCCAGGAGTGTGTCCGTCCATGGCTCTCACCTTCCACTGGTTCCTCCCCACCAACGGCGACAGCCGGCTGATCGTCGGCGGCGGGCACGGCTCCACGCCCGGCACGGCCGGCTCGGACCGGCCGCCGAGCGTCGGCTACCTCGGCCAGATCGCCCGCAGCGCCGAGCAGTTGGGCTTCGAGGGGGTGCTGACGCCGACCGGGGCCTGGTGCGAGGACGCCTGGCTGACCACCGCGATGCTCAGCCAGGTGACCGAGCGGCTGAAGTACCTGGTGGCGTTCCGGCCCGGGCAGATCAGCCCGACGCTGGCCGCGCAGATGGCCGCCACCTACCAGCGGCAGTCCGGCGGGCGGCTGCTGCTCAACGTGGTGACCGGCGGGGAGTCCGCCGAGCAGCGCGCCTACGGGGACTTCCTGGACAAGGACGCCCGGTACGCGCGGACCGGGGAGTTCCTGGGCATCACCCGGCGGCTCTGGGCGGGGGAGACGGTCGACCACCACGGGCCGCACCTGCGGGTCGAGGGGGCGCGGCTGAACCGGCTGCCGGACCCGGTCCCGGCGGTGTACTTCGGCGGCTCCTCCCCGGCCGCCGGCGACGTCGCCGCCGAGCACGCGGACGTCTACCTGACCTGGGGCGAACCGCCCGCCCAGGTCCGGGAGAAGATCCGCTGGATCCGCGGCCTGGCCGCCGCCCGGGGCCGGACCGTACGGTTCGGCATCCGGCTGCACGTGATCACCCGGGACACCGCCGCCCAGGCCTGGGCGGAGACCGAACGGCTGCTCGCCGCGATGGACCCGGAGCGGGTGCGGGAGACCCAGCGGGCGCTCGCCCGGAGCGAGTCGGAGGGCCAGCGGCGGATGCTCGCGCTGCACGGCGGCTCGGCGCAGCGGCTGGAGGTGTACCCCGGACTGTGGGCCGGCATCGGGCTGCTGCGCGGCGGCGCCGGCACGGCGCTGGTGGGCAGCCACCGGGAGGTCGCGGACCTGATCTGCGAGTACCACGGGCTGGGCGTCGACGAGTTCGTGCTGAGCGGGATGCCGCACCTGGAGGAGGCGTACTGGTTCGGCGAGGGCGTGCTCCCGCTGCTCGCCGCCCGCAACCTGTGGTCCCGCCCGTAGCGGGCGCCCGCTCCGCGCGTCGACCCGCAAACCGCTGGTCAAGCGCCCCCGCCGGACCGAGAATTCATGGCATGACCCAGCAGCCCCTGCTCCTCCTCGACGTGGACGGACCGCTCAACCCCTACGCCGCGCCGAAGCGGAGGCCCGAGGGCTACGCCACCCACCGGCTGCGCCCCTCCTGGTGGGTGGCGAAGCAGGAGCACCTGGCGGCGGTCCAGGCCCGGCAGGCGACCCGCGCCAGGCACGCCAAGCCCCCCGCCGTCCGGGTCAAGCCGCTGCGGGTCTGGCTCAACCCCTCGCACGGCGCGGAACTGCTGGCACTGCCCTACGAACTGGTGTGGGCCACCGGCTGGATGGGCGACGCGAACACCCACATAGGCCCGCACCTGGGCCTGCCCGAACTCCCGTACATCAGCTGGTCCGACCTGTTCGGCGAGGCGCGGGACGGGCTGCACTGGAAGACCAGGGACGTGGTCGCCTGGGCCGCCGGGCGCCCGTTCGTCTGGGTCGACGACGAACTCGGCCCGCGGGACGAGGAGTGGATCGAGGCGAACCACCCCGGCCCGGCGCTCGCCCTGCACGTCAACCCCCGACTCGGCCTGCTCGCCGACGACTTCGCCACGCTACGGGATTGGGCGGAGGGGTGTGCTGTTCCAGGGGCGTGAACGGAGAAGAGTGGGGCGCGCGAGGTGTGAACGGTCGAGCGGAGTGCGCCGAGCGCCCCGTTGTGCTCGGGGCGCCGCCCTTTCTACCGTCCCGTCATGACCATTCTCACGGAGCCCATCGGCAGCATCCCCCGGCCGAGCACTCTGCTGAACGCCCTGACCGAACACGCCGAGGGGCGGCTGTCCGACGCCGACCTGAAGAAGCTGCAGGACGAGGCCACCGCCGACACCCTGGCCAGGCTGGCGGAGCTCGGCTGCCCCGTCCTGGTGGACGGCGAGCAGGCGAAGCCGAGCTTCGTCACGTACCCCCTCGCCGGGCTGACCTCCCTCGCCGGGGACGGCGCCGTCATCCCCTTCGCCGACGGACACACCCGGCAGCTGCCGCGGCTGACCGCCGGACCCTTCCGGTACCGGGTCCGTGCCGAGACCTATCTGCGCGACGCCCTGCGGCACACCTCGCAGCCCGTCAAGCAGGCCGTCATCGCACCCTCCGCGCTCAGCCTGCTCTACCCCGCCGACGGCATCGACGGGTACTCGCGCGAGAACTTCCTGGAGGACCTGGCCGACGAGGCCGAGGCCGACATTCGCGGCTGCCTGGACGCGGGCGCCCACGTCGTCCAACTCGACTTCACCGAGGCCCGGTTGTCGCTCAAGCTGGACCCGTCGGGCAGTCTGCTGGACGACTTCGTGGCCCTCAACAACCAGGTGCTCGACCGGTTCGCCGAGGAGGAGCGGGCCCGCCTCGGCGTGCACACCTGCCCGGGCGGGGACCAGGACTCCACCCACAGCCTGGACGTCGACTACGCCGAGCTGTTGCCGAAGCTCTTCCGGCTCAGGGTCGGCAACTTCTACGTGCAGCTGGCGAGCGAGGCCGACCCCGACCGCGTGCTCGCCGTCATCGCGGATCAACTCCGCCCCGGAATCCGGGTGTTCGTCGGAGTGACCGACCCGATCGACCCCAGGGTGGAGACCCCGGAGGAGGTGCGGGACCGGGTGCTGGCCGCAGCCCGGCACATCCCGGTCGACCAGCTCGGCACGACCGACGACTGTGGATTCTCACCGTTCGCAGACGACGCCTCCACCTCGCGGGACACCGCCTTCGCCAAGATCGCGGCCCGCGTGAAGGGCACCGCCCTGGCGGCGGAGGCGCTCGGGCTCCAGTAGCGCTCGCTGGGTCGGCCGGGGGTGGGCTGTTGTGCGTCCGTCCGCCTGCCCGTCCGCCCGTCCTGACGGGTGGGTGGACGGACGGCGGCCGGGGGTGGGCTGCTGTTGCGCCGGTCAGGCCGAACCGAGCACGGCCTCAAGGGCGTTGAGGAACCGGTCGGTGGTCGCCTCGTCCCGGACGGCGATCCGCAGCCACTCCTCGCCCAGCCCCGGGAAGGTGTCCCCGCGCCGGACGGCGAAGCCGTGCTCGCGCAGCCGCCGCCGGACCGCCGCCGCGTCGGGCAGCCGTACCAGGACGAAGGAGGCGGCCGGTTCGCCGTACAGTCGCACCGACGGGAAGGCGGCCAGGCCCTTCACCAAGTGCTCGCGCCAGAGCGCCAGTTCGGCCGCCGCCAGCTCCGCCTCGGCGAGCGCCGCCGGGCCGCTGCACGCCTCGGCGGCGGCCAGTGCCGGGGTGGAGACCGGCCAGAGCGGCTGGGCGGCGCCGAGGTCGGCGATCAGCGGTGCGGGTCCGAGCGCGTAGCCGATCCGCAGTCCGGCCAGCCCCCAGGTCTTGGTGAGGCTGCGCAGCACGACGACCCGGCCGGGCAGGTCCCGGGCGGAGGCGAGGGACTCCCGCTCGCCCGGGACGGTGTCCATGAACGCCTCGTCCACCACCAGGGTGCGCCCCGGCCGGGCCAGTGCGGCGACGGCCTCGGCGGGGTGCAGCACGGAGGTCGGGTTGGTCGGGTTGCCGAGGACGACCAGGTCCGCCTCCTCGGGGACGGCGCCCAGCCGGAAGCCGTCCCCGGGGGAGAGCAGTACCCGGTGCACCCGGTGCCCGGCGTCCCGCAGGGCCGCCTCCGGCTCGGTGAACTGGGGGTGCACCACGACGATGTGACGTGGCGTCAGTACCCGCGCCAGCAGGACGAAGGCCTCCGCCGCCCCCGAGGTGAGCAGCACCTCCTCGACCGGGCGGGCGTGCCGAGCGGCCACGGCGGCGCGTGCGGCGCTCTGGTCGGGGTAGGCGGCGAGGTCGCCGAGGGTGGCCGCGAGGTGCTCGCGCAGCCAGGCGGGGGGAGTGCCGGTGCGGACGTTGACGGCGAGGTCGACCAGGCCGAGCCCGTCGGCGCGCACCTCGGCGTCGCCGTGGTGGCGCAGGTCGGGTTCGGGGGCGGTCACGCGGGGTCTCCTCGCTGGGTGGTGCGGCTGGTTCGGGTGGTCGCGACTGGTGGTGGACGTGATGCGGTTCTACGGGCCGGGTGGTGCGGCGGGCCGCGGGTCGTCGCCGAGGTCGAGCGGTGCGAGCCGTCCGTGCGCCGCCGCCCGGGCGATCGCGACCGTGGCCCGCGCCGACTTCCGCTTGGTGACCACGAGCCGGCCCCCCGGCGCGCTCGCCAGCGCTGCGGCCTCGGCCACGCTCGCGGTGCCGACGGCCGTACCGACGGCGGCGGAGGGGTTCGGCACCGGCACGCCCGCGAGCGCCTCGGGCGGGTGCTCGTCCACGGGTACGCCGGTGAGGTGGTCGGCTGCCCAGCGCACCGCCGGGTGGTCCGCCTTGCCCGCCACGGTGGCCAGCCGGGCCACCTCGGAGCGGTCCAGCCCGGCCTCCCGGAGGGTGTCCGTCAGCAGCCGCAGCACCTCGGTCCGCTCGGCGCCGCTGCTCGCGCCGATCCCGACCACCAGGGTGCGGGGGACGACGGCGACCAGTCCGCTCACGTGCCGCACCCTTTCGTCCCAAACTCCGGTGATCCCACCACGCCCGGGCGGAACGGGTCAATCGCGGCGGGTGTGAGATCCGACGCCGGTGCCGTCGCCGCTCCCGACGCCCCTCCCGATGTCCTTCCCGATGCTCTTCCCGACGCCGCCGGTCCGCCGGGGCGCGGCAGCTGTTCGCCTGTTCTTCACTTGTCTTGTGCGGTACACGTCACCGCGGCACTCCTACTGTTCTCGGCGCTCCCGCCAGGAAGCCCCGACATCCGGAGGACCCCATGGCCTTCGCACGACTGCGCACCCCCGGCACCCCCTCTTCCGCCGTCGCCCCCCTCCCGCGCCCCGGCCGCCGCCGGCCGCGCCCGCTCCGCCCGCTCACCGCGCTGGCCGCCGGCCTCGGCCTGGTCGCCGGCTCGCTCGGCCTCTGGGCCGCCGGCGGCAGCGCGGCCGCCGACACCGCCGCGGGCGCCGCCGCCGGCCTGCCCGCGCCCGACCACGTGGTCGTCGTCGTCCTGGAGAACCACGCCTACTCCCAGGTGATCGGCAGCTCCAAGGCCCCGTACATCAACACCACCCTGGTGGCCGGCGGCGCGACGCTGACCCAGTCCTACGCGCTCACCCACCCCAGCCAGCCCAACTACTACATGCTGTTCTCCGGCAGCTCCCAGGGCATCGTGGACGACGGCTGCGTGGACGTCGGCGCCCTGCAGCAGCCCAACCTCGCGTCCGAGCTGATCGGCGCCGGCCAGACCTGGGCCAGCTACAACGAGGGCCTGCCCGGCCCCGGCGCCACCGATTGCAGCAGCGGCAACTACGCCCAGAAGCACAACCCGTGGTTCGGCTTCGGCAACGTGCCCACCTCCAGCGCGTACGGCATGGACGCGTTCCCGAGCGACTACAGCACCCTGCCGAAGGTCTCCTTCGTCGTCCCGGACCTCTGCGACGACATGCACGACTGCTCCGTCGGCACCGGCGACTCCTGGCTCCAGGCCAACCTCGACGGGTACGCGCAGTGGGCGAAGAGCCACAACAGCCTGCTCCTGCTCACCTTCGACGAGGACAACAAGCTGTCCGGCAACCGCATCCCGACCCTCGTCTACGGCGCCCACGTCGCCCCCGGCAGCAGCACCGCCACCACGTACAACCACTACGACGTGCTGCACACCCTGGAGGACCTGGCCGGGGTCAACGCCCACGCGGGCAACTCGGCCGGCGCCGCCGACATCACCGGAATCTGGAACTGACGCCCGTGTACGTCGCGGACTCCCGCAGCTCGAAGGCCCCCGCCGCCCCGACCGCCGCCGACGCGGCCCCCCTCGGGGCGGCCCCCGCGCCGGCCGCCGGTCGGGCGCGGCGGGGCGCCGTGCCGGGGGCGGTCCTCGCCCTCGGCACGGTCAGCCTGGTCACCGACATCTCCTCCGAGATGGTCACCGCCGTCCTCCCGCTCTACCTGCTCACCGGGCTCGGCCTCTCCCCGCTCGGCTTCGGCCTGCTCGACGGCATCCAGAACGGCTTCAGCGCGCTGGTCCGGCTGGTCGGCGGCCACCTCTCGGACCGCCGCGGCCGCGACGGCGCCGCCCGCCACAAGGCCGTCGCGGCCGTCGGGTACGGGCTGTCCGCGCTGTGCCGGCCGCTGCTGCTGTTCGTCCACACCGTGCCGCTGATCGGCGCCGTGATCGCCGTCGACCGCACCGGCAAGGGCCTGCGCACCGCGCCCCGGGACGCGATGATCTCGCTCGCCACCGAACCCGCCCACCGCGGCCGGGCGTTCGGGGTGCACCGGGCGATGGACACGGCCGGGGCCCTGCTCGGCCCGCTCACCGCCTTCCTGGTGCTGCGGCTGGCCGGCGGCCCGCTGCTCGCCGACGGCGGCGAACGGCACGGCTACGACGCGGTGTTCACGGTCAGCTCGTGCGTCGCGGCGCTCGGCGTGCTGATCCTGCTGCTGTTCGTGCCGAACCGGCAGCAGGGCGACGACGCCTCGGCGCCCGCCCCCTCGCTGCGCGCTAGCCTCACCCTGCTGCGGCTGCCGGGGCTGCGCCGGCTGACGCTCTGCGCCGTCCTGCTCGGCCTCACCACCGTCAGCGACTCCTTCCTCTACCTGCTGGTCCAGCGCCGACTGGACCTGCCCGTCGACCTGTTCCCGCTGCTGCCGCTGGGCACCGCCGCGGCTTTCCTGCTGCTCGCCGTCCCGCTCGGCGCGCTCGCCGACCGGATCGGCCGCCACCGGCTCTTCCTCGCCGGGCACGGGGTGCTGCTGCTCGCGTACGGGCTGCTGCTCTCGCCGCTGCGGGGGCTGCCGGCGGTGCTCTGCGTGCTGGCGCTGCACGGCACCTTCTACGCGGCCACCGACGGCGTGCTCGCCGCGGCGGCCGCCGACGCCGTACCCGCCGAGCAGCGCGGCGCCGGGCTGGCCCTGGTCGGCACCGGGCAGGCGCTGGCCCGGTTCGCCTGCTCGCTGCTGTTCGGCGCGCTGTGGGGCGCGGTCGGCGGCTCGGCGGCGCTGGGCTGGTCGGCGGGGGCGCTGGCGCTGTGCGTGCTCGGCGCGGCGGCGGTGCTGCGCCGGTCCGAGCCCTCCGCCGCGGCGGTGCCGCACCTGTCCGAACCCGTCGTCGTGAAGCCCCCGGAGGAGAAGAACCGATGAACCTGCGGAACCGGACCAGGGTGATCATCCTGCTGGTCGCCGTCGTGCTGCTCGGCGCGGTCGGCACCGGGGCCGTCCTCTACGCCGCCGACCGCACCGCCCGCCGGGACCAGGCCCAGCCCGGCGGGCCGTCCGTCGCGTCCGGCCCGGTGTCACTACAGGTGCAGTCCGGCGGACGACAGCTGTTGTTCCGCAACATGGCCTGGGGCCCGCACCGGGACGAGATCACCACCGTCGCCGCCGACCACCCGGACGGCCCGCGCACCGCCTCGGGCGTCCAGTGCCTGCGCTTCCACGCCGCCGCCGGCACCGGCATCTGCCTCCAGGCCCAGCACGGCGCGCTGGAGGACACCTACCGCGCCGTCGTCCTGGACGACCACCTGCGCGAGCTCCGCTCGTTCCCGGCGGCCGGCATCCCCACCCGCTCCCGGGTCTCGCCGTCCGGGCACCTCGCCGCCTGGACGGTCTTCGTCAGCGGCGACTCGTACGCGGGCAGCGACTTCTCCACCCGCACCTCGATCGTGGACGTCCGGGACTGGAACCTGCGGGAGAACCTGGAGGACTTCGCGGTCGTCCTGGACGGCCGCCCGTACCAGGCGCACGACATCAACATCTGGGGCGTCACCTTCGCCGACGACACCACCTTCTACGCCACCCTCGCCAGCGCCGGGCAGACCCACCTCGTCCGCGGCGACCTCACCGCCCGCACCCTCACCGCCCTGCACGACAACGTCGAGTGCCCCTCGCTCTCCCCGGACGGCACCCGCGTCGCGTACAAGAAGCGCGTCCCCGGCCTGCCCGCCGACGCCCCGTGGCGGCTGTACGTGCTCGACCTCGCCACCATGACCGAGACCGCCACCGCCGAGCAGCGCAACATCGACGACCAGGCGCTCTGGTCCGGCGACGGCACCCTGGTCTACGCCCTGCCCGGCGACTACGGCGCCGACCTGTGGACCGTCCCGGCGGACGGTTCGGGCCGCGCGGAGCCGGTCACCAAGGCCGCGGTCGCCCCCGCCTACCTGGGCTGAGGAACTCTCGGCTACCGTCCCACGTCGAGCAGAGTGTGACGTCCCGATCAGGCACCTCGAACAAATGTCCTGATCAGACGTCCTGATCGAGCGTTCTGACCGAACGGGGGAGCAAGACAACCGTGGACGGCATCCCACCCGAGCGCACGGTGACCGACTCGTGGCCTGCCCTGCACGGCCGCCCGGTCCTGCGGCGCACCGTCGCCGTCGGGCTGGTGCTGTGCGTGTCCGTCGCCGCCGCCCTCGTGGTGCGCGGCGTCAACGCGCTCACCGCCGGCGGCACCGGCCGCGAGACCGACCGCGACCGCGCCGAACGCCTGGCCGGGCTCCACCCCTCCCAGCACCCCGGCGTCGGCCGCTTCTACGTCCCCGTCGGCGCCGTCTACACCCACACCTCCGACGGCGCCCCGGTCGCCTACCTGCACTACCGCCTCGGCGGCGGCCGGGCCCCCGGCCTCGGCGACTTCCTCAGCGCCTACGACCTCCCCGCGCCCGGCCCGGTCGCCCCGCTGCCCGCCGACCTGCTCGCCGCCCTCGGCGGCGACGAGCCGGCCGAGGCTCCGGAACTCCCCGACTCCCCGCCGCCGCCCGTCGCCACCCCCTCCCCCTCGGCCACCCCCGCTCCCGCCGAGAGCCCGTCCCCGGAGGCCACCCCCGCCCCGGAGTCCGACGACCCCCTCGCCGAGCCCGCCGACCCCGCCGACCCGGCCCCCGTGGTCGCCCCCGCCCCGGACCCGGTCCCGGACGAGCCCGCCGCCCCGGACGAGCCCACCCCGAGCCCCACCTGGACCCCCACCCCCAGCCCCACCGCCCTCCCCACCCACACCCCCACCGCCCGCCGCATCTACGTCGCCACCATCTCCGGCGGCCTCCCCGGCGCCGCCGACATCTACATCCGCGCCACCGGCTGACCCTGGCCGTCCACGCTCACCCGCCGCTCCGCGCCGGCCTCCGGACGCGCCTGCGCCCCGCCAGGAGGGACTCGGCGGGGCGCAGGCGCGGGCGTTCGGGAGGGGCTGGTCAGCGGGCGGCGGTGGCCGGTTCGGGGCGGGGGGTGGGGGGCTCGGTTGCGGCTGTGGAGGGGGTGATGGTCGGGGTCGGGGCCGGGGTCGGGGTGCGGCGGGTGGGGGCCTGGCCGACGAGCATGGCGGCGAGGGCGAGGAGGAGGCCGAGGACCTGCCAGGGGGTGAGGGTCTGGCCGAGGACGAGGAGGCCGCCGAGGGTGGCGACGACCGGGTTGATCAGGCCGAGGAAGGAGGCCGGGCCGGCGCCGAGGTGCTCGATGCCGCGGAACCAGAGGGAGTAGGCGAGCGCGGTGCCGAACAGGCCGAGGTAGGCGAAGCCGGCCAGGTTGGCGGCGCTCAGGGCGGGCGGTGCGCCCTCGACCAGGGCGGCGAGCGGGACGAGGAAGACCGAGCCGGCCAGGAGCTGCCAGCCGGTGAGGTCGAGCAGGGTGGCGCCCTCGGGGCGGCCCCAGCGGCGGGTGAGGACGGTGCCCATGGCCATCAGCGAGATCCCGGCGACCATCGAGGCGATGCCGACGCCGTCCAGCCGGGCGCCGCTCTTGAGCACCAGCAGGGCCACTCCGCCGACCCCGACCAGTCCGGCGATCACCGCCCGCCGTCCGGGTCGCACCCGCAGCACGCCGATCGAGAACCCGGCGACGAGCAGCGGCTGGATCGCCCCGATGGTGGCGGCGACGCCGCCGGGCAGGCGGTAGGCGCCGACGAACATCAGCGGGAAGAACAGCCCGATGTTGAGCATCCCGAGCACGGCTGCGCGCCCCCACCAGCGCCCCTTGGGAAGTCGGCGGCCGATCAGCAGCAGGAGCAGTCCGGCCGGGAGTGCGCGGAGCGCGGCGAGCAGCAGCGGGCGGCCGTCGGGCAGCAGCTGGGTGGTGACGAGGTAGGTGGTGCCCCACGCGGCCGGGGCGAGTGCGGCGGTGGCGGCGATCCCCGCGCGCTTGCGGTCCATGACGGCCATGACGTCCCCCTGAACGTTGATTATCTGAACGTTGAGATAATTTCTACGCCGGGGATCCGCGAACGTCAAGTATGTGAATGTTAAGATATCTACGTCGGGTGGGCAGCGGACACCGGACGGCTACGGACAGACGGCTCCGGAAGGGCGGCGGGCATGCAGCAGCGCGACACCGTGGACGACATCGTCGAGCAGTGGGCCCGGGCCCGCCCCGAGCTGGACGCCGGGCCGATGGCTCTGATCGGCCGGCTGCGACGGCTCAACGTCCGGGTCGACAACGCCCTGCGCGAGTACTTCACCGCCTGCGGCCTGGACTCCTCCGAGTTCGACGTGCTGGCCACCCTGCGCCGCTCCGGCGAGCCGTACGAGCTCAACGCCCGCGCGCTGCTCAAGTCCGCGATGGTCACCTCCGGGGCCATCACCAACCGGGTCGACCGGCTGTCCGCCAAGGGACTGGTCGAGCGCAACCCCTGCCCGACCGACCGCCGGGCCGTCCTGGTCCGCCTCACCCCGGCCGGCAAGGAACTGATCGACGGGGCCCTGGCCGGTCACGTCCGCAACGAGGAGCGCATCCTCTCGGCCCTCGACGCGGACGAGCGCAACCGGCTCGACGCCCTGCTGCGCAAGCTCCTCATCGCGCACGGGGACACCGAGCCGCTCCTCTGAGCCGGGCCGGTGCCTCCAAGGGCGGGCGCGGGCGGCGTGTCCAGCGGTGTCCCGGCGGCGTTATCCCCTGCGGAAGCCCACCGGAGGAGAGGCCCCGATGAAAGAGAAGACGCCCAGGGACATCGCCGTCGGCGACCAGCTGCGGGCCGCCGGCACCGAGGGTGCCCAGTGGCTGACCGCCTCCGGGTGGGGGCCGCCGGTCAAGGTGCCGCTGCAGGAGGCGGCGAAATGGCAGCAGGAGACCCGCGCCCGGATGCTGGCGTCGCAGCGGGACGAGTCCTGCACCTGGTGCGACCACCTGCTGTACGGCGGGCCGCAGCCCGTCGTCGTGCACGCGGAACACCCGACCCACCTGATCTGCCGCGCCTGCTCGATCGCCGCCCGCCCCCGCCGGGTCTGCCTGGACTGCGGGGAACCCGCCGCCTCCACGTCTCCGGCCGACGGGCGCGAGGACGTCTTCATGGGCGCGGTGGCGATCTACACCCGGCTGCGCTGCGCCGCCTGCCACCACTCCGACCCGCTCACCGGCACCTTCGGCCAGCCCGTCTGACCGGGGCGTCTGGTCGGGAGGTCCGATCGGGCCGCCCGACCGGGCCGCTCAACGGCGTGCGACCAGCGCGTACCGCTCGTCGTCCACTGGCCCGCCCCACAGCTCGGCCTCCCCGCCGAGCGGCTCGACCCGCAGCTCGGAGACCAACGGCCGTACGGCCGCCGCGAGTTCCTCCGCCCCGACCCCGCCGCCCCACGGCAGCGGCCCTGCCCCGGCCGGGTACGGCGAGACGGTGGCCTGCCCGGTCTCCCGCCACCGGCCCTCGACCAGGACCAGCCGGCCGCCCGGCCGCAGCAGCCGCACCCAAGCGCGCAGCGCCCGCTCGGGCTCGGGGAGCGTCCAGACCAGGTGCCGTGACAGCAGGACGTCGAAGCTCTCGTCCCCGAGCGGCGGCGCGCCCGCGTCACCCACCAGGAACCGCGCCGTCAGGCCCGCCGCGACCAGCTTCGCCCTGGCCCGCCCGACCATCCGCGGCGCCAGGTCCACGCCCGTCACCCGGCGCCCGTCCGCCGCGAGCAGCAGCGACAGCGAGCCGGTGCCGCACCCGACGTCCAGCACGTCCGCCGCCCCGCCCGGCACCCACCCCCGCACCCGCCGAAGCCACGCCGCCCGCACCGGCCCCGCCCGCAACCCGTGGTCGGGCTCCTCGTCGAAGGCCGCGGCGGCCGCGTCCCAGTACTCGGCAATGGCGCGGCGGCCGGAGTCATCCATGGCGCGCATCATCGCAACCGCCACCGACACGGGCCGCTACCCGCCGATGGGGAAGGGGATCCCGTGCCGGTCCCCGCTCACCGACCGCCGAATGACGTTGACCAGCCTGACCTGTGCCGCAGTCGTCGACCGCCGAGCCTGCTCGAACTCGTCCGGAGGCAGCGGATCGGTTCGTGGGTCGCGGCTACGAGCCACCTGATCGAGGAAGGTCTCGACGGCACGGCCGAACTCGTCGATCTCGGCGGCGACTTCCCTGGGTGCGATCAGGCTCGCGTGCATCAGGGCTGCACTCCATGCGCCCCAGTCGTAGTCCCAGCCACGCCGTGCGCCGTGTGCGCGCCTGAGTTCCATTGTGAATCCGGCGTAGTGGCCCAGTAGTTCCCGGTATGCGGCGAGCTGCTGGTCCCGGGACCAGTGCCGGTCCTGGGCGCGGCGCGTGACGATGCCGCCGACCAGTACACCTGCCGTGGCTGAAAGCGCCCCGGCCGCCGTCGTCACCAGTGTGTCCAACATGGAGCCTCCTCGCCAGCGCTGACGAACGGCGGCACGAGACCAGGGCCCGGGTACGTTGCGGGGAAGTGCCCGAAGCTGCCCCAAGGTGGCACGGTGCCGGAACCCGCCGACCGTACCGGCTGACCCCACCACACCCCGGGGAGCTTGCCAACTGTGTTGGGCGGGTGGGAGGTTGGCGCTTGCGGATCGAATTCGACAGCCTCTCCCGAGCTGTCATTCGCCCAGGGGTCTTGTGGACCGTTGGCTCCAGGCGGAGCCAACGGCTCTCTGTGTGTCGCCTGCGCCCGCCCCGCAGTCGGGGCGGCAGATCCCCTCATCCCGCTCGGCCCAGGGTCGGCGGCTGCCAGTCGAAGGTCGCGGCCGAGCGGTTCAGCAGGGTGCGGGCGGGGAGGAGGCCGGTGAGGGTGAGGGCGGTGTCGCGCAGGAGGGTGGCGGCGGGGGGCCGGAGGGCGACGAGGTCGCCGATGCGGCGGGAGGCGGCGACGACGGCGGTGGTGCGGGGGAGCCGGGCGGCGGTGTAGGCGGGCAGGGCGGCGGCCGGGTCGGCGGCGGGGGTGAGCAGGGAGGCGAGGACGACGGCGTCCTCGATGGCCTGGCAGGCGCCCTGGCCCTGGAAGGGGCACATCGCGTGGGCGGCGTCGCCGAGGAGGGCGACCCGGCCGTGGTGGTGGGCGGGCAGCGGGTCGGCGAGGTCCCAGACGTCGTGGCGCAGGACGCGTTCGGGCTCGGCCAGGGCGAACAGCTGCGGTACGGGGGCGCACCAGTCGCCGAACCGGCGCAGGAGTTCGGCCCGCTCGTCCCCGTCGGCGGCCCGCTCGCCGGCCGGGGCGAGGGCGGCGCCGTAGACGTAGACCCGGCCGTCGGCGAGCGGGACGACTCCGGCGAGCCGGCCGCGGCCCCACACCTCGCCGACGGCGGCCGGGCGGCGGTCGGGGGTGACGACGGCGCGCCAGGTGGTGAAGCCGCTGTAGCGGGGGCCGGGGTGGCGGGGGAAGAGCAGGGCCCGGGTCGCGGAGCGGATGCCGTCGGCGGCGACGACCAGGTCGGCGGTCTCCTCCCCGTCGGCGGTGCGCAGGACGGCGGGCTCGGTGGCGCTGCCGGGGGTGACGAGGGCGGCGGGCGAGCCGGTGCGGACGGTGTCCTCCGGGAGCGCGTCGACCAGGGCGGCGATGACGTCGGCGCGGGCGACGGCGGCGATGGTGTCGCCGAAGCGGGCCTCGAAGGCCGTGGTGTCGAGGCGGGCGAGCCAGCGGCCGGAGGGGTGGCGCAGGCCGACGGCGGGGTGCGGGGCGGCGAGGGCGCGCAGGCGCGCGCCGACGCCGAGCCGGTCGAGGGAGCGCAGGGCGTTGGGGGCGAGGGCGAGCCCGGCGCCGACGGGTTCGAGGGATTCGGCGCGCTCGTGGACACGTACGGGGATGCCCTGCCGGTGGAGGGCGAGGGCGGCGGTGAGGCCGCCGATGCCGCCGCCGATGACGATCGCCTGGTGCAGGCCCATGAGGGGGCTCCTCTTCTCGCGCGACCCGGTCACTACAGGTGTAGTGTCCGATGTCCGGCACGCTACTACATGTGTAGTGAGCCGTAAACTACGGCTGTAGTGAGTTGGGGGAGCCCGACTGGAAAGGCCATGATCGGACCCATGACACCCCCGCGCCCGACCCTGATCGCCGACGCCGCCATCGACCTGATCGCCGACGCCGGCCTGCGCGGGCTCACCCACCGCGCCGTGGACGACGCGTCCGGCCTGCCCGCCGGCTCGACCTCCAACCTCGCCCGGACCAGGGCCGCCCTGCTGGAGCTCGTGCTCACCCGGATCGTCGAGCGGGAGACCGCCGACTTCCCGGTCCTCGCCGAGGGCGAACTGCCGCAGGCCGCCGTCCCGCCGCGCGACCTGCTGGCCGAGGTCGGCGCCGAGGTGCTCTTCCGGGCGCTCACGGAGGGCCGCCGACTCACCCTGGCCCGCCTGGAACTCGCCCTGGAGGCCACCCGCAGGCCCGAACTGCGCACCCTCTACGACCGCCTGGGCGCGCGCTTCGCCCAGCGCGCCGCCGAGCTGCTCGCCGCCTCCGGCTCGGGCGACCCCACGGGGGACGCCCGCCGGTTGATCCGCTGGTGCGACGGCGTGCTGTTCAACGCCACGGCCGGCAGCGGGCACTGGCACGTGCCGATGCCGGAGGAACTGCGCGAGGAGATCGACCGCTACCTCGCCGTGCTGCTCGACCGGTAGGAGCCGGTAGGACCGGTGGGACCCGGTCGGGCCGGGGCCCGGGGGTGCCCGCCTATACTCCCTCTGCCCGATCAGGCAGGGGGAAGAAATGCTGAACACGCTCGACGTCGCGGTACTGGTGGTGGTCGGGGTGGCGCTGCTGGTGCGGCTGGCGACGCTGCCGGTGCTGGTCCGTGCCCAAGCGGCAACGCGCTGCCGGGCGTTGGCGGCCGCCGGCGCGGACCCGGCCGGAGGCGCGCGGGGCGGCACCGGCGCGACGATCGGCGAACTGACAGTGGGTCTGCTGACCGCCGTGGGAGTGCTGGCCGTCCTGCGCGCCTGGAGCAGCGTCCTCTTCGAGGGGCTGGGGCGGTCGTTCGACGTCTACAACGCGCGGTACCTCACGATCGTCTCGCACCTGCCCCTCCACTCGGCGCGGACCTGGTACATCACCTCCTTCGTCGTCTGCCTGCTGCTCTGGTTGCTGCTCTGGTGCCTGACCCAGCGCAACCTGTGGACCGTCGGCATGCCGCCTCGGCTGTGGCGGGCCGGTCGGACCCGGGCCCAGATCGCCGGCCTGCTCGCCCTCCGCGCGGTGCTCGCCGTGTTCCTCCTGCCGGTCGGGCTGATCGTCGCCGCGCTGGTGTTCCAGGCCGTCGCGATGGCGGCGAGCCGCCGGGCCAGGCCGGTCGGCGCGGAGGCGGTGCGCGCCGAAGAGGCCCGAGTGGCCCAGGCCGCCCAGGCGGCCCAAGCGGCCCAGGCGTTCCCGGCGTCGCCGAACCCGTACGTGCCCACCGCGCCGGCGCGGGCGCCGTACGTCCCGCCGCAGACGCCGTACGCCCCGCCTCAGGCCCCGTACGTCCCCACGCAGTTCGCGCAGCCCGCTCCTCCGGTGCCGACTGCCCCGGCCGCCCCGCCGGTGCTGCCGAGGCCGCCCGTCGGCAGCCCCCTCGGTGCTCACGAGCCCCGTACGATCGGCGGCTACCAGCTCCTCGGCCGGATCGGCTCCGGCGGCATGGGTACGGTCTACCTCGCCCAGCGGCAGGGCTCCGCCACCCAGGTCGCGCTCAAGACCATCAACCTCGAACTCCTCGACGACGCCGACCTGTTGCGCCGCTTCCAGCGTGAGTCCGAGGTGCTGGCGATGGTCCCCGGCGCCTACACCGCCCGGGTGCTCGACACCGGTGTGGACTCCGGACGCCCGTACCTGGCCATGGAGTTGCTGGACGGCCGCCCGCTGGACGCCCACCTGCGCGAGCAGGGGCCGATCCGCTCCGCCGAGGCGCTGCGCGCCCTCGCGCTGGCGCTGGCCGTGGCGCTGTCCGGGGTGCACCGCCTGGGGCTCGTCCACCGGGACCTCAAGCCCGCCAACATCATGCTGACCACGGCCGGTCCGCGCCTGCTGGACTTCGGCATCGCGGCGATCGTGGACGGCACCCGGCTGACCGCCACCGGCGGCGGGCCGGGCACCCTGACGTACATGGCGCCGGAGCAGTTCGGCGAGGAGCGGGTCGGTACGGCGGCCGACGTGTGGGCCTGGGCGTGCTGCGTTGTGTGCGCGGCGCACGGCGCCAGCCCGTTCGCGGCGACCAACACGGGAGCGGTGATCCGCCGGATCGTGGAGACCGGGCCCGAACCCGCGGCGCTGGCGGCGGTCCAGGCCCTCGACCCGGCGCTCGCCGCCGTCGTCACCCGCGCGCTGGCCATGGCCCCCGAGCAGCGCCCGGCGGACGGCACGGCCCTGCTGGCGGCGCTGGCGGCGGCCCAGCCGACGGCGCCGGACCCGGCGGCCGTCCACGACCAGATCACCCGGGGCTGGCAGACCCTCGCGCTGTAGCGGCGGCGACGGGTCCGGCCCCGGTGGCTCCGGAAGCGAGGGTGCGGCCTCAGCCGTCGGAGGTTACCCGCCCGGCGACGAGCCGGGCGCAGTCGTCCACCGAGGCCCGCGAGGTGTCGACGACCAGGTCGTACGTGACGCCCTCGTGCACCAGCGAGGCCTGCGCGGTGGCCATCCCGGCCGCCCGGTCGCCGCGGGCGGCCTCCCGCTTCGCGGCCACCGCCGGATCGCAGCGCACCCCGACCCAGAGCACGTCCAGGCCCTCCAGCGCCGACCGCCACCGGGCCTGCGAGGCGGCGCCGCCGAGGAACACCTCGTCCACCACGATCCGGGCCCCGGCCCGGGCCATCGCCGCGACCCCGAGCGTCCAGGCGGCGTCCAGGGTGGCGAAGACCGGGCCGACCTCGACCGTCCCGTCCCCGTCCTCCAGCCCGCCGATGCCCTCGCCGCTGGTGCGCAGCGACGGCGGCAGCGCCTCGACCATGGTGTCCGCGCCGAGGTGCAGCCAGGGGTCCGGCAGCAGCTCCTGCAGGCGCAGGGCGATGCTCGACTTGCCGGAGCTGGAGCCGCCGTTGAGAACGATCACATGCATGCGCGGAGCCTACGGCCGCGCACCCCGCGTCGTCGCGGCGTTATCCCGGGGGTGCCACAGGGGTGCGGCCATGGACCGCACGGCCCCGACCGCCCCCATCAACGCCGCCCCCATCAACGCCGCTCCCCACCGCCGAAGCCCCGGACTACGCCACCCCCGCCGCGAAGGCCGCCGCCGCGGCGGTGAAGGAGGCGGCCACCGCCGGTGCGCCCGCCCAGTGCAGGTGCAGGTAGGAGGCGTGCACGTTGCCGCTCGCGAAGCCCTCGGTGCGGGGGCCGGTCGGCAGGCGCCAGCCCCAGGCGGGGAGTTCGCCCGCGCCGGGCTCGCAGACCGTGCGGTGGAACTCGTGGCCGCGCAGCCTGGTGCCGGCCGGGGCCAGCGGGGAGTCGTGCAGGGCGACCGCCTCCCGGTAGCCGAGGGTGAGGCGTTCGGTCATCCGGGCGTCGGTGGGCAGTACGCCGCACATCGGCAGGCCGTCCAACTCCCGTCCCAGGTAGAGCAGTCCGGCGCACTCGGCGGCGACCGGCCCGCCCGCGGCGGCGAACGCGGCGATGGCGGCGCGCAGCGGGGCGTTGCCGCTCAGCTCGCGGACGTACAGCTCGGGGAAGCCGCCGCCGATGACCAGGCCGGCCGTTCCGGCGGGCAGCGAGGAGGCGTGCAGCGGGTCGAACGGGACCACCTCCGCGCCCGCCGCGCCGAGCAGTTCGGCGTTCTCGGCGTACGAGAAGGAGAAGGCCGCGCCGCCCGCCACCGCGATCCGGGGCCGGCCGGCCACCGGGGTGACCTCGGCCGACGGGTCCCAGGGTTCGGCGTCCAACTCCGGTGCCGTCCGGGCGAGTTCGAGCAGGGCGTCCAAGTCGACCGAGGAGGCGACCAGTTCACCCATGTCGGCGACCGCCCGGAGGGCCTCCGCCGAGCGTTCCACCGCCGGGATCAGTCCGAGGTGGCGGGAGGGTGTGGCGACCGCCGCCGAGCGGCGCAGCGCGCCCAGCACCGGCACGCCGGAGCCCTCCTCCAGGGCCTCGCGCAGCAGGTGCTCGTGCCGGTCGGAGGCGACCCGGTTGAGGATCACCCCGGCGAGCCGCACCTGCGGGTCCCAGGAGGCGAAGCCGTGCACCAGCGCGGCCACCGAGCGGGACTGCGAGGAGCCGTCCACGACCAGTACCACCGGCGCCCGCAGCAGCTTGGCGACGTGCGCCGTGGAGGCCAGTTCGCCGCGCCCGGAGGCCCCGTCGAACAGGCCCATGACCCCCTCGACGACGGCGACGTCCGCCCCCGCCGCGCCGTGCAGGAACAGCGGCGCGATCCGCTCCGGCCCGCACATGAAGGCGTCCAGGTTGCGGCCCGGGCGCCCGGCGGCGAGCGCGTGGTAGCCCGGGTCGATGTAGTCGGGGCCGACCTTGTGCGGCGACACCGCCAGCCCGCGCGCGGCGAGCGCCGCGATCAGGCCGGTGGCGACGGTGGTCTTGCCGGCGCCCGAGGAGGGCGCGGCGACGACGAGGCGGGGGATGTTGCTCAACGGTCTACCACTCGATACCGCGCTGGCCCTTGCGGCCGGCGTCCATGGGGTGCTTGACCTTGGTCATCTCGGTGACCAGGTCGGCGAAGCCGGTCAGCGCCTCGGGCGCGTACCGGCCGGTGATGACGACGTGCTGGCTGCCCGGGCGGTCCTTGAGCACGGCGACCACCTCGTCCGGGTCGACCCACCCCCAGTGCATCGGGTAGGTGAACTCGTCGAGCACGTAGAAGCGGTAGGTCTCGGCCGCGAGGTCGCGCTTGACCTGCTCCCAGCCCTCCTTGGCCGCCTCCTCGCTGGACATCTCCTGCTCGGCGGAGCGCTGGATCCAGGACCAGCCGGAGCCCATCTTGTGCCAGTCGACGGTGCCGCCCTCGCCGGAGGCGCCGAGCACGCGCAGCGCGTTCTCCTCGCCGACCTTCCACTTGGCGGACTTCACGAACTGGAACACCCCGACCGGCCAGCCCTGGTTCCAGGCCCGCAGCGCCATGCCGAACGCGGCCGTGGACTTGCCCTTGCCGGGGCCGGTGTGCACGGCGGTGATCGGCAGCGTGCGGCGCTGACGAGTCGTCAGGCCGTCGTCGGGGACGCTCTCGGGGACTCCCTTGGGCATGTCGGCTCAGGCCGCCTTTCGCATCGAAGTGGTCGAACGGTTCGCGGAGCGGTCCGCGGCGCGGTTCTCGCGGACGAGCGAGGCCACGCCCTCGGCGCGCAGCTCGTCCAGGCTGACGGCGGCACCGCCGAGCAGCCCGGCCAGGGTGCGGGCCAGGCCCAGGCGGACCGGGCCGGACTCGCAGTCCAGCACCACGCTGGCCGTGCCCTGCGCCGCGAACAGCGCGGCCGCGCGGCGCGACTGGGCGAGCGCGTCCCGCCCGCCGGTGGCCCGGCCGTCGGTCACCACGACCAGCAGCGGGCGCCGGCTCGGGTCGCGCAGCCGCTCCACCCGCAGCACCTCGTGGGCGCGCAGCAGGCCGGCGGCCAGCGGGGTCCGCCCGCCGGTGGGCAGCGACTCCAGCCGGGCCGCGCCGACCTCCACCGAGGAGGTGGGCGGCAGTGCCAGCTCGGCGCCCGAGCCCCGGAAGGTGATCATGCCGATCTTGTCGCGGCGCTGGTAGGCGTCCATCAGCAGCGACAGCACCGCGCCCTTGACGGCGGTCATCCGCTGCCGGGCGGCCATCGAGCCGGAGGCGTCCACCACGAACAGCACCAGGTTGGACTCCCGTCCCTGGCGCACCTGTTCGCGGAAGTCGTCCTTGTGCACCACCAGTGCCCGCCCGCTGCGCCCGCGCGCGGCCTGGTGCGGCGCGGCGGCCTGGAGGGTCGCGGTCAGGTGCAGCCGGGCGAGCGCGCCCTGCGGGCGGCGGGCGCGGATGGTGTGCCCGCCGGTGGTCTCGGCGGGGGAGCGGCGGCCCTGGGCGCCGTGCCCGGTGCCCTTCACGGTGAACAGCCGCGTCCGGTACGGGTCGCCGGCCGCGACCGGCGCCGACTCCCGCGCGGGGGCCGGGTGTTGGGCCGGTACGGGCGGCTGTGCGGGTGCCTCGGGGCCATCGGAGGCGGGGTCCTCGGGGGAGGGCGCCTCGGGCGCCTCGGGCGCCTCGGGGCCGCCGTCGGACGGCTCGGGCGCGCCGCCGCCGTCGGGGCCGCCCCCGTCCGGGCCGCCCTCCGGCCCGTCTCCGTCGTCGCTGCCGCCACCGTCGCCGTCCGGGCCGGGCCCGTCGTCCTCGGGCTCCGGCTCCTCCTGCTGGGCGTGCTCCTCCAGGGTCCGGTCCAGCTGCTCCTCGTCCAGCCCGGGCGCGTCGAAGGGGTTGCGGCGGCGGCGGTGCGGCAGGGCCAGCTGGGCGGCCTTGCGGACGTCCTCCTCCAGCACCTCGGTGCGCCCGTCCCAGGCGGCCAGCGCGACGGCGGTGCGGGCCATCACGATGTCCGCCCGCAGGCCGTCCACCTCGAACGCGGCGCACACGGCGGTGATCTGACGCAGCGCCACATCGGTCAGCTCGACCTTGGGCAGCAACTCCCGTGCCGCGGTGATGCGTTCGGCGAGCGCCCGCTCCTCCTCGGCGAACCGCGCGGCGAAGCCGGCCGGGTCCGCGTCGTACCCGAGCCGGCGGCGGACCACCTCGGCGCGCTCGGCCGGGTCCCGGGTGGCGGCGATCTCGACGGTCAGGCCGAACCGGTCGAGCAGCTGCGGCCGCAGCTCGCCCTCCTCCGGGTTCATGGTGCCGACCAGCAGGAACCGGGCCGCGTGCCGCACCGACACGCCCTCGCGCTCGACGTACGAGCGGCCCATCGCGGCGGCGTCCAGCAGCAGGTCCACCACGTGGTCCTGGAGCAGGTTCACCTCGTCGATGTAGAGCACGCCGCGGTGCGCCCGGGCGAGCAGTCCGGGCTCGTAGGCCTTGACGCCCTCGGCCAGCGCCCGCTCCAGGTCGAGCGAGCCGACGATCCGGTCCTCGGCCACGCCGACCGGCAACTCCACCAGCTGGGAGGGCCGTTCGGAGGAGGACGGGGAGTCGTGCGGCCCGTCCGGGCACTGCGGGTCGGGCGCGGCCGGGTCGCAGGCGAAGCGGCAGTCGTCCACGGTGGCGATGGACGGCAGCAGGCCGGCCAGCGCGCGCACCATGGTCGACTTCGCGGTGCCCTTCTCGCCGCGCACCAGCACGCCGCCCACGGCCGGGGAGACCGCGTTCAGCAGCAGTCCGAGCCGCAGGTCGGCCATGCCGACGATCGCGGTGAACGGATAGCGGACGTCACTCATGCCGTACCCCAGTCCTGTCGTGCCTGACTCTGTGATCGTGCCCGGCCCTGCCGCCCCGCCCGGTTCGGCGGTCCTGCCCAGCCCTGTGCCCGTGTCCGGCTCATGCGTCACTCCCAGGGGCCCCGGGCGGGAGGAACGGCAGCGATCCGGCCGCCGGCACCCCGCCCTCGATCAGCTTCCACAGCGCGTCGGTGTCCGCGTGCTCCTCGATCAGGTCGCCCAGCCGGTCCAGCCGGGCCTCGCGCGCCGCGGCGAAGGAGGTGTCCGGCGCCGGGACGAACGCCCGGCCGGACAACTCGGCGACCTCGCGCAGGAGTTCGCGGCGGAACCCGTCGTTCTCCAGCGCGCCGTGCCAGGTGGTGCCCCAGACCGGGCCGACCCGGCAGCCGTCCAGGAAGGGACTGCCCCCCTCCACGGTCACCACCCCGTGGTGGATCTCGTAGCCCTCGACCCGCTGCCCGAACGCCTCGCCGACCGGCCGCGCCAGCACCTTCTCGACGCCGAACCGCACCCGCGTCGGCAGCAGCCCGAGACCGTCGACGGCGCCCGCCTTCGACTCGACCTCGTCCACGATCGAGTGCGCCAGCATCTGGTAGCCGCCGCAGACCCCGAGGACCGGCAGTCCGGCTGCCACCCGCGCCTTCAGGGCCGGCTCCAGGCCGCGCTCGCGCAGCCAGGCGAGGTCCGCGACGGTGGCCCGGGTGCCGGGCAGCACCACCAGGTCGGCGTCGGCCAGCTCCTCCGGCCTGGTCGCCCAGCGGACCAGCACGCCCGGCTCCTGCGCGAGCGCGTCCATGTCGGTGAAGTTGGACAGCCGGGGGAAGCGCACCACGGCCACCCGCAGCACGTCCGCGCCGAGCGGCCCGGGCCCGTCCGCCCGGTCCGCCACGGTGGACAGGTCCAGCGAGTCCTCGGCGTCCAGCCAGAGCCCGGGCAGCATCGGCAGCGTGCCCAGCACCGGACGGCCGGTCAGCTCGTGCAGCATCTCCAGCCCGGGCGCCAGCAGCCGCGCGTCGCCGCGGAACTTGTTGACGAACCAGCCCGCCACGTGCCGCTGGTCCTCCGCCGACAGCAGCGCCAGCGTCCCGTACATCGCCGCGAAGACCCCGCCGCGGTCGATGTCCCCGACCACCACCACCGGCAGGGCGGCGGCCGTGGCCAGGCCCATGTTGGCGATGTCGCGGTCGCGCAGGTTGATCTCGGCGGGCGATCCCGCGCCCTCGCAGACCACCACGTCGTAGCGGCCGCGCAGGTCGGCCAGGCACTCCAGGGCGCGCTCCAGCAGGACGGGCTTGCGCTCGCGGTAGTCCAGCGCGCCGACCTCGGCCACCGGCCGGCCGAGCAGCACCACCTGGCTGCGGCCGTCCGCGCCCGGCTTGAGCAGCACCGGGTTCATCGCCGCCTCCGGCTCCACCCGGGCGGCCTGCGCCTGCATCGCCTGGGCGCGGCCGATCTCGGCGCCGTCGGCGGTGACGAAGGAGTTGAGCGACATGTTCTGCGCCTTGAACGGCGCGACCCGTACGCCCTGGCGGGCGAGCCACCGGCAGATCCCGGCCGTCACCACGCTCTTGCCCGCGTCCGAGGTCGTCCCCGCGACCAGCAGTGCGTTGCTCATGCCCGTCCCCTCTTCTTCAGCAGTGCCCGCAGCAGGACGTGCCCCGCGACCGTCGTACCCAGCGCCAGTGCGCCCACCCGCCGGGAGAGCGCGCAGGCCCGCTCGATGTCGTCCACCGTCACCGGCCGCAGCTCCGCGCCCAGGACGGGCCGGTGCTCCACCCGCTCGCCGTACCGCAGCGTGCCGCCCAGTCGGACGCCCACCGCGCCGGCGAACGCCGATTCGGCCTGGCCCGCGTTCGGGCTCGGGTGCGCGGAGCCGTCGCGCCGCCAGACCCGCCAGGCGGTCCGGGGCTCGGGGGCGGCGGCCACCGTCAGCAGGGCCGTCAGCCGGGCACCCGGCCAGCCCGCCACGTCGTCCAGCCGGGCCGAGGCCCAGCCGAACCGGGCGTAGCGGGGCGAGCGGTGGCCGACCATGGCGTCCAGGGTGTTCACGGCGCGGAAGGCCAGCAGGCCGGGGGTGCCGGCCAGGGCGCCCCAGGTCAGCGCGTTCACCACGGCGTCGGCGGTGTTCTCGGCCACCGACTCGACCACCGCCCGGGCGATCTGCTGCCCGTCCAGCGCGCTCGGGTCCCGCCCGCACAGGTGCGGCAGCCGCTCCCGGGCGGCGGCGAGGTCGCCGGCGGCCAGCGAGCGGCCGATGGTGCGGGCCTCCCGGGTCAGCGAGGTGCCGCCGAGCACCGTCCAGGTCGCGGCCGCCGCCAGCGCCGCCCGGCCCAGCGGGCGCCGGCCCACCGTACGGTCCAGGGCGACCGCGCCCGCCGCGACCGCGCCCACGCACAGCGCGGTGTACCCGGCCCCGGCGGCGCGGTCGTCGCGCCACAGCCGCCGCTCCAGCCGGGTCGCGGCGCTGCCGAAGAAGGCCACCGGGTGGCCCCGGCGGGGGTCGGCGAAGCGGGCGTCGGCGGCGTAGCCCGCGGCGGCGCCGAGCGCGAACACGGCGGCGCGGGCCAGCGGGCGCGAGGCTCGGGTCAGCGGGCGCGGAGCGGGGGAAGGCGCGCGCGGGGTCATCGGCCGCACGGCGGAGGGCAGCTCGGAGTCCGGCCGGGCGGGGCAGCCTGCATCGCGTGCGTGTCCTCACTCAGGGTCCGCGCCCTGGATCGACGTGACGGCGGCGAGAGTCTCCTGGCTTCCGGGTCGAACGCACCCCCGGAGCCTTCCAGCGGCCGTCGACGGCCCGCCGTGGCGATGTTCCGAGCGTGCTCCCCGGTGACAGTGGCGGGACCGCGCCGGACTTCCACCGGCTTCCTCTCCATGCCTCCGTTTGGCCCCAGGATCCCATCACGGGCCCGAACCGGGAGTCAACCGAGGTCACGGAGGGGTTGGTCACACGGGGACGCCGCTGACGCCCGGTCGGATCGCCCGGCGCGGCCCCGCCCCGACCCCCGCCACCGGCACCCCCTGAGTACCGCCCTGAGCACCGCCCTGAGCACCCCGGGAGCGCCCGCCGGGTGACCCGGACGGCCCAGCCCGGTGGCCGGTCGGGCGGAGCGCCGGTGAACTGGGGCTCGAACACCGTCCGGTCCGTGAAGAACGTCCGTGAACAACGTCCGTGAACAACGTCCGTGAACAACAGAGCGGGGAGCGAGATGCGTTGGGGAACCGCCGCCGTCGTGGCGGCCGCCGCGGTGGGGGCCGCCGTGCTGGTGGTCGGCCGCCGGGCCTCCGAGCGGATGGTCCGTCCGGTGACCGCCGTCCAGGAGTCCGGGCCGGTCCAGGTCCGCGCCCTCGCCGCCGGCCGGGTCACCTTCACCCGCGGCCCCGCGAGCCTGCGCCCCGGCCGCTGGGCGGTGGAGTGGGCGGACGGCGGGCACGCGGTCGTCGAGGAGGTGCTGCACGCCGACGAACAGGGCGTCACCCGCCGACTGGTCCGCGCCGACCGGGGCACCCTCGTCCCCGGCACCGAGGTCCGCTTCACCCCGCGGGTCCACCTCGGCGACCCCACCGAGGCGCTCGGCCTGGCCTTCGCCGACACCACCGCCGACGGCGAGCTCGGCGCCCTCCCCGCCTGGCGGCTCGACGGCAAGCGCGGCACCTGGGTGATCCTGGTGCACGGCCCCGGCGACGACCGCCGGCAGACCCTCCCGGTGCTCCCCGTCCTCGACCGGCTCGGCCTGCCCGCCCTCGCCGTCACCTACCGCGGCGACCGGGGCGCCCCCGCCTCCCCGGACGGGCTCAGCCACTTCGGCGAGACCGAGTGGCGCGACATCGAGGCGGCGGTACGGCTGGCGCTCGACAGCGGCGCGGGCAAGGTGATCCTGTACGGCTGGTCCGTCGGCGCGACCATCGTGCTGCAGACCGTGGCCCGCTCCGCCTGGTCGCACGCCGTCCGCGGCCTGATCCTCGACTCGCCCGTGCTCGACCTGCCCGCCTCCGCCCGCCGGGACGCCGCCCGGGCCGGCTTCCAGGGCGTCGCCGCCGAGCTCGGCGCCCTCGCCGCCGAGGGCCGCACCGGGGTCGACCTCGCCGACTTCGGCCGCATCGCCGACGGCACCGACCTGCGGGTGCCGACCCTCCTCCTGCACAGCCCCGAGGACAGGATCGCGCCCTTCGGCGCCGCCGAGAAGCTGGCCGCCGCCCGCCGCGACGTGGTGAGCCTCCAGCCCTTCCCCGGCGCCGACCACGCCACCCTCTGGAACACCGCCCCCGACCGCTACACCGAACTCCTCCGCCGCTGGCTCACCCCGCTGCTCTAGGGCCTGTCTTCGGACTCCCGTCGTTCGCCCCGCAGAGGCGAGTCCGAAGACCGGCCCTGGCCCCTCAACCACCCCCCCTGTGCGCGAGGGCGTTTTCGGCTGGTCCCCGCCGCTTTTCCCGGTGCGATTCCCCCCGTCCGAGAATGAACGTTCCTCCCATTCCTCCGGGCCCGCGTGAAAAGTCGGCCCGGCCGACTTCCGGTGCGGCTCGATCCCGATCACCGCGCCCGCCATCCGTCCGGATTCGGGCTGGACAGTCCCGCCGGGCGTCGCCGGGCCGAAACGCCCCCGTACGGGCCCCTCGGCTGTCAGGAGCAATATTTGGCCCGGCCCCTTACCCCCCACCCGTACGCACGGTGACCGCCCGAGCATTCCCGGCAACCGGCCCGCCCCCTGTGGCATGGGCAGGTCACACGTTTCCGGCCAGGCGGTTTGCCGTTGTTGCCCGATCTTGCGGAGGTGCCACCGGCGGTCGCCCGGTCGTACGGACAACCGGATGTGACAGAAGGCCGGTACAAGGGGAAGACTGCTCGACGTGACGTCTCGGAACCCGCGCGACCGTGATGCCCCGCTCCCGCCGACGATCGGTACCGGTGCGACGGTGACCCGTCTCCCCGGAACGGCCCAACGGCCCGCCGGTGGCAGGCCGGGCGGGGCGGGAGTCCCCCGTAACGCAGTACCCCGGCGACGAGGGCCCGCTCCGGCTCCCGGGCGGGGCAGGGTTCCCGTGCCGGAGGGCTTTCCGGCACCCTCCGAGCTGGCGCCGCTGGCCCGCCGGATGCTGGTGGACGCCGTCCGGGTCGCCCGCTGGGCCGGTGAGCTGGCCGAGGTCGACAAGCGCGGCGAGCTGCTCCCGGACGACGCCCGCGCGGCGGGCCGGGCCCTGGCCATGACGGTCGGTGCCGCCGCCAAGGCGTGGGGGCAGGCGCTGCTGGTGGGCCTGGTGGAGGCCCGGGACGGCGGAGCCGGCCCCGGCTGGCGCCTGCACGCCTGGGAGCACGACGACGAGGCCGTGGTGCGCGGCTGGTCGGCGCTGTTCGATGCCTGGACCCTGCTCGCCCCGGTGCCGCCCGCGGCGCTGCGCGGCGTCTTCGCCGTCCTGGCCGGGCAGGCCGTGGACCAGGCCCCGCAGCTGCTCTCCTTCCTGCACCTGGTGGACGGCCCGGTCGCCGAGAGCGAGCTGCTGGAGCTGCTGCGCCGCGGCCTGGACGAGCGCCGGGTCGGCACCGGCCTCGGCGGACCCGGCCTGTCGCCGGTGCCGCACGCGGCCTCGGCCGTCTCCGCCGTCCGCGGCACCTGCCGCGCGCCGCAGATCGACACCCCGGCCGCGCCCTCGGACGTGGCCGCCGTCCTGGACTGGATGCTGGACGGCCTGGCGGCCGTCGGCGCCCTGGTGCGCAGGAACGACGCCGCGGAGCTGTCGCCGCTCGGCCACTGGGCGGTGCGGGCGAAGCTGGAGGAGATCTGCACGGTCGCGCAGACCGCGGCCGGGCACATCGAGCAGAGCGCCTTCGAGCTGCTGAACGCCTGCGCGGACTACTCGCCGGGCCCGGCCCGCGCCGAGTTCCGGGCCTGGGTCGCGGCCCGGCCGGCCGACCGGGCGGTGGGCGAGCTGCTGGACGCCGCCCAGGGCGACGACGCGCTGGTGCGCGGGCTGGCCTTCGAGGCGCTGCGGGTGGCCGGCGGACCGGCCGAGCAGGCGGTGCGCGCGGCGGTGGACGAGCCGGTGCTGCGCCCGTACGCGCTGCTGTGGCTGGCGGAGCGCGCGGACGAGGGCGTCGCCCCGGCGGACGTGCTGGGCGCGGAGGACGCGGCCTGGCTCTGGGTGGACACCGCGGCCGCGGTGCTCGACCACGGCGAGACCGAGCTGCTGGTGGGCCACGTCGAGGGCGCCGCGGCGGGCGACCCGGTCCGGCTGTTCGCCCGGGCCCGGCAGTCCGGCCACCCGCGGGCGGCCTCGGTGCTGACGGCGGTCTCGAGCGTGCACCCGGACCCGGGCGTGGCCCGGGCGGCCCGCCGCTCGGCGTTCAGCGTGCACACCGGCGGCGCCTGAGCCGCACGGGCGCACGGGAACACGGGCGCACAGGAACACGGGAACACGGAAAGGGCCCGGAACCATCAGGTTCCGGGCCCTTCCCCATGTCGGTCGTGGGACGGCTCAGCCGAGCCGCGACTCCGCCCGCCGGGCGCGGACGTCGCCGACCTTCTGCCCCACCTTGCGGCGGATGACCAGCAGCGGCGCCATCGCGGCGAGCGTGATCTGGGCGAACGCGCCGACGTGCATCAGGCTGTCGCCGCCGGGCAGCCCGGTCGCCCAGGCGGCCAGGCAGCCGATCGCGACGACGACCCAGCAGAGCGTGGCGGTGGCCAGCAGCCCCTGCGGCTTCGGGTACTCGATCCGGCTGACCATCAGGTACGCGGCGCCGAAGATGGCGAGCAGACCGGGCAGGAACGGCGGGTCGAGCAGCACGATGGCGATCACCGTCATCGCGCCCATCGGGCAGGGCATGCCCTGGAACACCCCGGGCCGCATCTTGACGGCCGAGAAGCGGGCCAGCCGCAGGACCACCGCGAGCAGTACGGTCAGCGCGATCAGCGCCGACAGCTTGCTGTTGGAACCCGGGGAGACCATGCCCCAGACCGCGACGAAGTAGGCCGGCGCGATGCCGAAGCTGATCAGGTCCGCGAGGTTGTCCAGTTCCGCTCCGAGGGCGGAGGAGCGCAGCTTGCGCGCCACCAGCCCGTCGAAGAGGTCGCACATCGAGCCGATCAGCAGCAGCGTGACCGCGGTGGCGGCGCTGTGCCGGTCCGGAGCGGCGTCCGGGTTGGTGATGTGCGGGACCAGGACCCCGGTGGTGATCGAGTAGATCGCCAGGAAGCCGCAGACGGCGTTCCCCAGGGTCAGGAAGTCGGCCGTGGACAGGTGCTGGGGAGAGCGCGGGGCACGCAGCTCGCGGTCCCGTGCCCAGCGGCGGCGGCGCAGGGCCGTCTCCTCGTCGTCCAGGCCGACGATTGTCTCAGGATCAGTCACGGTCAAGGCGCGTCACCCCGGCTGTGGTCTTCTGGCCGACCTCGACGCCGACCTCGACGCCGGCCGGCAGGTAGGTGTCGACGCGGGACCCGAACCGGATCAGACCGATCCGGTCGCCCTGCTCGACCTTGGTTCCGGCGTCCACGTACGGCACGATGCGGCGGGCCACGGCCCCCGCGATCTGGACCATCTCGATGTCGCCGAGCTCGGTGTCGAAGTGCCAGACGACCCGCTCGTTCTGGTCGCTGTCCTTGTTGAACGCGGGGACGAAGCCGCCCGCGACGTGCTCGACCGACGTCACGGTGCCCGGCAGGGGCGCGCGGTTGACGTGGACGTTCAGCGGGCTCATGAAGATCGCGACCCGGGTGCGGCCGTCCGGCCAGGCGTCGATGCTCTGCACCACGCCGTCGGCGGGGGAGATCACTCTGCCCGTGCCGATCTCACGCTCGGGGTCGCGGAAGAACCACAGCATGCCCGCGCCGAGGGCACAGGCGGGTACCGCAGCCAGGGCCCACTTGCCGCTGCGCCGGGTGAGGGCGGTGGTCACGGCGGCCGTGGCGAGGGTGGGGACGAACCAGGGGGTGGCTCCGCGCGCGATGGTCACGCGGGGTCGCCGACCGGCCGTCGGGGCTGCGAGGGCATCGCGGTCCGTGACGGAGGTGTGAGGGGACGGGCTGATGGGCATCGAAGACCTTTGTCGCGGGGGATCATGGCCGCTGGACGGGGGCCACCGCGGAATCGGTAATAGAGGGACGGCTTGCTGTCCCGGTGGATGCTATCGGGAGCAGACGGTGGGTGGGCAACCCGCCTGCTCGTTCACGTGTCCGGTGGCGGCGCGTGTGCGCGTCCACTCCTACGACCGTAGCTCGGCCCGGTCCGGTTCCCAAGGGACCCGACAGGGCTGGTGACTCTTGTCTCAACGGGTGCGCGGACGGAACCCGGCGGACGAAACGGCCGTAGCGGCCGGAAGCGGGTGTGCGGAAGCGGCCGCAGGGCGCGTCGTTGCAGCTGTACGCCCTGCGGCCGCTTCCGGCGGGCCGTGCCGGACCCAGGCGGACCAGGCCGGGCCCGTGACGGGGCACGGCCCCGCGCCGGGACGGGCCCGCACGCCCGTCGACCGGCGGTTCGAGGGGGCCGCCCGGCGACGGGGTGCGTCGGCGGGCGGCCCGGGGGTCAGTCGGCGATCCGGTACTCCTCGAGGAGCCGGCGCCCGACGATCATCTTCTGGATCTCCGCAGTACCTTCACCGATGAGCAGCATCGGGGCCTCGCGGTAGAGGCGCTCGATCTCGTACTCCTTCGAGAAGCCGTAGCCGCCGTGGATGCGGAAGGCGTCCTCGACGACCTCCTTGCAGTACTCGGAGGCGAGGTACTTGGCCATGCCGGCCTCGAGGTCGTTGCGCTCGCCGCCGTCCTTCTTGCGGGCGGCCATGACCATCATCTGGTGGGCGGCCTCGACCTTGGTGGCCATCTCGGCGAGCTTGAACTGGATCGCCTGGTGCTCGGCGATCTTCTTGCCGAAGGTGGAGCGCTGCTGGGCGTAGGCGATGCCGAGCTCGAAGGCGCGGCGGGCGACGCCGCAGCCGCGGGCGGCGACGTTGACGCGGCCGACCTCGACGCCGTCCATCATCTGGTAGAAGCCGCGGCCCGGGACGCCGCCGAGGACGCGGTTCGCCGGGACGCGGACGTCCTGGAGGACCAGCTCGGTGGTGTCGACGCCCTTGTAGCCCATCTTCTCGATCTTGCCGGGCACGGTCAGGCCGGGAACCGAGGGGTTCGGGCCGAAACCGGCCTCCTTCTCGATCAGGAAGGTGGTCATGTTCTTGTACGGGCTGCTGCCGCCCTCGTCGGTCTTGCAGAGGACCGCGACCAGGGTGGAGGTGCCGCCGTTGGTGAGCCACATCTTCTGGCCGTTGAGGACGTAGAACTCGCCGTCCTTGACGCCCTTGGTGGAGATGGCCGAAACGTCGGAGCCGAGGCCCGGCTCGGACATCGAGAAGGCGCCGCGGATCTCGCCGGCCGCCATCCTCGGCAGGAAGTGGTCCTTCTGCTCCTGGGTGCCGTGGGCGTTGATCATGTGCGCCACGATGAAGTGGGTGTTCACGATGCCGGAGACCGACATCCAGCCGCGGGCGATCTCCTCGACCACCAGGGCGTAGGTGAGCAGCGACTCGCCGAGGCCGCCGTACTCCTCGGGGATGGTGAGGCCGAACAGGCCGAGCTGCTTCATCCCCTCGACGATGGCGGTCGGGTACTCGTCCTTGTGCTCCAGCTCGGTCGCGACCGGAATGATCTCCTTGTCGACGAAATCCCGCACGGTGGCGAGGATGTCCCGCTGGATCTCGGTGAGGCCGTCGGTCTGTGCGAGGCGTCCCATCGTGCGGCTCCGAAAGGTCTGAGGGTCTGCGGAAAAGTCGGGGAATCCCCGGGGGGGGGGGGGATTGCGGGGGCCCTGCCGGCGTGGCTGCGGCAGCAGGGCCCCCGGGCCGGGTGGGGCGCGGCCGATGACGGCGGCCTGCCCGTCCGGGGTCTCTCGAGGGGCCCGCGGTGAAAAGCGGGCCCCTATAGAGGGGAGGGGCTCAGGAGAGCGGGGTCGGGCGGCCGGGCTGCTCGCCGCCGCGCTCCTCGGTGTACGTCGCGGTCGGCACCATCACCTTGCGGCGGAAGACGCAGACGACCGTGCCGTCCTGCTTGTACCCCTTGGTCTCGACGTACACGATGCCGCGGTCGTCCTTGGACTTGGACGGCCACTTGTCGAGCACGGTGGTCTCGCCGTAGATCGTGTCGCCGTGGAAGGTCGGCGCGATGTGGCGCAGCGACTCGATCTCCAGGTTGGCGATCGCCTTGCCGGAGACGTCCGGGACGGACATGCCGAGCAGCAGCGAGTAGACGTAGTTGCCCACCACGACGTTCCTGCCGAAGTCGGTCGTCTTCCCGGCGTAGTTGGTGTCCAGGTGGAGCGGGTGGTGGTTCATGGTGAGCAGGCAGAAGAGGTGGTCGTCGTACTCGGTGACCGTCTTGCCGGGCCAGTGCTTGTAGACCGCGCCGACCTCGAACTCCTCGTAGGTGCGTCCGAACTGCATGGCTGCTCAGGCCTCCGGGATCTCGAACTTGGTGGTGCGCTGAAGGCCCGCGGCCCGGCCCTTGCCGGCGACGACCAGCGCCATCTTGCGGCTGGCCTCGTCGATCATCTCGTCGCCGAGCATCGCGGAGCCCTTGGCGCCGCCCGCCTCGGAGGTGCAGTAGTCGTACGCGTCGAGGATCAGCTCGGCGTGGTCGTAGTCCTCCTGCGAGGGCGAGTAGATTTCGTTCGCGGCGGCGACCTGGTCCGGGTGGAGCACCCACTTGCCGTCGAAGCCGAGGGCGGCCGAGCGGCGGGCGACCTCGCGGTAGCCCTCCTGGTTGCGGATCTGGAGGTAGGGGCCGTCGATCGCCTGGAGGTCGTTGGCGCGGGCGGCCATCAGGATGCGCATCAGGATGTAGTGGTAGGCGTCGGCGCCGTAGCCGGGCGGCTGCTCGCCGACCACCAGCGACTTCATGTTGATGGAGGCCATGAAGTCGGCGGGGCCGAAGATGATGGTCTCCAGCCGGGGCGAGGCCTCGGCGATGGCGTCGACGTTGATCAGGCCCTTGGCGTTCTCGATCTGCGCCTCGATGCCGATCCGGCCGACCTCGAAGCCCATGGTCTTCTCGATCTGGGTGAGCAGCAGGTCGAGCGCCTTGACCTGCTCGGCGTCCTGCACCTTCGGCAGCATGATGCAGTCGAGGTTGGGGCCGGCGCCCTCGACCACGGTGATCACGTCGCGGTAGGTCCAGTGGGTGGTCCAGTCGTTGACGCGCACGACGCGGGTCTTGCCGCCCCAGTCGCCGTTGTTGAGGGCGTCGACGATGTTGTGGCGGGCGCTCTCCTTGACCAGCGGGGCGCAGGCGTCCTCCAGGTCGAGGAAGACCTGGTCGGCCGGCAGGCCCTGGGCCTTCTCCAGGAAGCGCGGGTTGCTGCCCGGTACGGCGAGGCAGGAGCGGCGCGGGCGCAGTCGGTTGACAGCAGTCATCAGAATCGAGGGTTCCTTCCCAGTGGTCAGCTGGTCAGCTGGTCAGTTCGTGGCCGCGGTCGGTGCGGACGTCCACGGCTGGAGCTTGTTGGCCAGCCGGATCTCGTCCACGATCCGGCCGATGATGGTGGTGATGCCGAAGTCCTTCGGGGTGAACACGGCGGCGACGCCGGCGGCCTTGAGGGCCTCGCCGTCCGCTGCCGGGATGATGCCACCCACGATCACCGGGACATCCTCCACCCCGGCGCGGCGCAGCCGCTTCAGGACGTCGGGCACCAGCTCGCTGTGCGCGCCGGAGAGGATGGACAGGCCCACGCAGTGGACGTCCTCCGCGACGGCGGCGGAGACGATCTGCTCCGGGGTCAGCCGGATGCCCTGGTAGACCACCTCGAACCCGGCGTCGCGGGCCCGGACGGCGATCTGCTCGGCGCCGTTGGAGTGCCCGTCCAGGCCGGGCTTGCCGACCAGCAGGCGCAGCTTGCCGGCACCCAGCTCCGCGGCGGTCGCGGCGACCGCGGCGCGGACCTGCTCCAGCTCGCCGCCGGGCTCGGCGGCCACCGCGACGGGGGCGCCGCCGACGCCGGTGGGCGCCCGGTACTCGCCGAAGACCTCGCGCAGGGCGAAGGCCCACTCGCCGGTGGTGACGCCGGCCCGGGCGCAGGCGAGCGTGGCCGGCATCAGGTTGGCCTCGGTGGCGGCGACGGCCTTGAGCTCGGCCAGCGACGACTGGACGGCGGCCTCGTCGCGCTCGGCGCGCCAGGCCTCCAGGGCGGCGAGCACGGACTGCTCGGAGGCCGGGTCGACGACCATGATCGCGGTGTCGAGGTCGGCGGTGAGCGGGCTCGGCTCGGTGGTGTCGAAGCAGTTGACCCCGATGATCTTGTCCTCGCCGGACTCGATCCGGGCCCGGCGGGCGGCGTGCGAGGCGACCAGGTTGGACTTCAGGTAGCCGGACTCGACGGCCGGGATCACCCCGCCCATCTCCAGCACCTTGGCGATCTCCGCCTCGGCGCCGGCCAGCAGCTCCTCGGTCTTGGCCTCGATCACCTGGGAGCCGTTGAAGATGTCGCCGTACTCCAGCAGGTCCGACTCGTACGCCAGCACCTGCTGGATGCGCAGCGACCACTGCTGGTCCCAGGGCCGGGGCAGGCCGAGCGCCTCGTTCCAGGCGGGCAGCTGGACGGCCCGCGCCCGGGCGTCCTTGGAGAGGGTGACGGCCAGCATCTCCAGGACGATCCGCTGGACGTTGTTCTCCGGCTGGGCCTCGGTCAGGCCGAGCGAGTTGACCTGGACGCCGTAGCGGAAGCGGCGCTGCTTGGGGTCGGTGACGCCGTAGCGCTCCAGGGTGACCTTCTCCCACAGCCGGGCGAAGGCGCGCATCTTGCACATCTCCTCGACGAAGCGCACGCCGGCGTTCACGAAGAAGGAGATCCGGGCGACCACCTCGCCCATCCGTTCGGCCGGCACCTGGCCGGAGTCGCGCACGGCGTCGAGCACCGAGATGGCGGTGCACATCGCGTAGGCGATCTCCTGGACGGGCGTCGCCCCGGCCTCCTGCAGGTGGTAGCTGCAGATGTTGATCGGGTTCCACTTGGGGATGCTGCCGACCGTGTAGGCGATCATGTCGGTGATCAGCCGCACCGACGGGCCGGGCGGGAAGACGTGCGTCCCGCGCGACAGGTACTCCTTGACGATGTCGTTCTGGGTGGTGCCGGTGAGCGTGGCGATGTCCGCGCCCTGCTCCTCGGCGACCACCTGGTAGAGCGCCAGCAGCCACATCGCGGTGGCGTTGATCGTCATGGAGGTGTTGGTCCGTTCGAGCGGGATGCCGTCGAACAGGGTGCGCATGTCGCCGACGTGCCCGACCGGGACGCCGACCCGGCCGACCTCGCCGCGGGCGAGGACGTGGTCGGAGTCGTAGCCGGTCTGGGTCGGCAGGTCGAAGGCGACGGACAGGCCGGTCTGGCCCTTCGCCAGGTTCCGCCGGTAGAGCGCGTTGGAGTCGCTCGCGGTGGAGTGGCCGGCGTAGGTGCGCATCAGCCAGGGGCGGTCGCGCTTCCGGGGCTCGGTCATCAGATGTTCCTGAAACGGTTGATGGCGTCGAGGTGCTTGGCGCGGAACTCCGCGTCGTGCACGCCCAGGCCCTCCTCGGGGGCCAGGCAGAGCACGCCGACCTTGCCCTGGTGCCTGTTGTGGTGCACGTCCAGGGCGGCCTGGCCGGTCTCCTCCAGGGAGTAGACCTTGGAGAGGGTCGGGTGGATCTTCCCCTTGGCGATCAGGCGGTTGGCCTCGAAGGCCTCGCGGTAGTTGGCGAAGTGCGAGCCGACGATCCGCTTGAGCGACATCCACAGGTACCGGTTGTCGTACTGGTGCATGTAGCCGGAGGTGGAGGCGCAGGTGACGATGGTGCCGCCCTTGCGGGTGACGTACACCGAGGCGCCGAAGGTCTCCCGGCCCGGGTGCTCGAAGACGATGTCCACGTCCTCGCCGCCGGTGAACTCGCGGATCTTCGCGCCCAGGCGCTTCCACTCGCGCGGGTCCTGGTTGTTCTCGTCCTTCCAGAACCGGTAGCCCTCGGCGGAGCGGTCGATGATCGCCTCGGCGCCCATGGCGCGGCAGATCTCGGCCTTCTGGTCGCTGGAGACCACGCAGATCGGGGTGGCGCCGCCGGCCAGCGCGTACTGGGTGGCGTACGAGCCGAGGCCGCCGCTGGCGCCCCAGATCAGCACGTTGTCGCCCTGCTTCATGCCGGCGCCGTTGCGCGAGACCAGCTGGCGGTACGCGGTGGAGTTGACCAGGCCGGGGGAGGCGGCCTCCTCCCAGGTGAGGTGCCGGGGCTTGGGCAGCAGCTGGTTGGTCTTCACCAGGGCCAGCTGCGCCAGGCCGCCGAAGTTGGTCTCGAAGCCCCAGATGCGCTGCTCCGGGTCCATCATCGTGTCGTTGTGGCCGTCCGCGGACTCCAGCTCGACCGAGAGGCAGTGCGCGACGACCTCGTCGCCGGGCTTCCAGGCGTTGACCCCGGCGCCGGTGCGCAGCACCACGCCGGCCAGGTCGGAGCCGACCACGTGGTACGGCAGGTCGTGGCGCTTGGTCAGCGGCGACAGCCGGCCGTACCGCTCCAGGAAGCCGAAGGTGGAGACCGGCTCGAAGATCGAGCTCCAGACGGTGTTGTAGTTCACCGCGCTGGCCATGACGGCGACCAGGGCCTCGCCCGGGCCCAGCTCGGGCAGGGCGACCTCGTCGAGGTGAAGGGACTTGCGGGGGTCCTTGTCGCGGCTGGCGAGGCCCGCGAACATCTGCTCGTCGTCCTTGTGGAGCGTCACCGCCCGGTAGGACTCGGGGAGCTTGATCGCCGCGAAGTCCGCCGACGTGCTGTCGGTGCTGAGGATCGCGTCGAGGATTTCCTGCATGGCTGCCTCCGAAGGCGTACCTGTGCGAGGGTCACAGGGCGTCTGGGGGAGCCGGGAGCGGACACCGGCTTCGCTGAGGTGGGTGGTGGGCGGGTCAGACGGGGCACCCGGGGTGGACCGGGCCGTTCTGGCTCTCTGCTCCCGGGGTGTGGGAACGCCGGACGACGGCGCGCCGAGGTGGGGAGCCGCGGCGCCGCGACTGGTGAGTAACAAGGTAGTGGCACCCTGTGCCACTCGTAAAGACACCGGGTGCCAGGAATTCCAGCCGGTTCGGAGGCCGCGTGACGCGCGTTGCGCGGGCATGCGAAAGGCCCGCGCCGACATCCCGGCGCGGGCCCTCGATATCGCTCTGACCTGCGTGAATACTGGGTCTACGACTCCCGGGCGCCACTCAGCGCGGCCCGGATGCTGTCCACCACGACGTCCAGCGGAGCGTCCGTCCGGGCGACTGTGATGAGCACCTCACCTCCGGGACTGGCACTCAGTGCGCTCTCGACCCCGGCGTCCCCCGGGGTCCCGTTGGCACCCGGTGCCACCACCGATCCCCGCCTCCTGGCACCCGGGGCACTGGAGGCCCAGAAGGTCCGCCGGATCACCTCGAAGGAGTGGTCCAGCTGCGCCTCCACGTCGCCCCGGCCGCCGGCCCGCAGCCAGCGCCGCAGCACGTGGTTGTGCGCCGCGACCACCGCCGCCGCCGAGACCTCGGCCAGCATCGAGTCGTCCTCGCCGCCGCGCTGCCAGCCGGACGGGATGGACTCGCCGGTGTCGAAACGGCCCAGCAGGTAGCGGGTGAACAGCCGCTCGTAGCGGGCCACCACAGCGATCTCCCGCTCGCGCAGCGCCGGGACCTGACGGATCAGCTGGTACCGCGCCACCGACACCCCCGGGGTGGAGGCGTACATCCGCAGCACCTCCTTGATGCCGCGGCAGACCACGTCCAGCGGGTGCTCCTCCGGCTCCGCGCTGGCCAGCAGGTCGGCCACCCGCACCAGGGTGTCGTCGTGGTCCGGGAAGATCGCCTCCTCCTTGGACCGGAAGTACCGGAAGAAGGTGCGCCGGGCCACCCCGGCGGCGGCCGCGATCTGGTCGACCGTGGTCTCCTCGTAGCCCTGCGAGGCGAACAGCTCCATCGCGGCCGTGGCCAGGTCCTGGCGCATCTGCTGGCGCTGCGCCGCCGCCCGGCGGCTGCCCGGCCCGCCCTCCGGCCCGGTGCCCCCGGTCGAGGGGCTGGTCCGGTCGGCGCCGCCGTGCGGCCCGGCGGGGTGCTGCGGGGAGGTTGACTGAACCCGATCCATGTCCGGAACGCTACACGGCCCGGACGGCGCGCCCGCGGCCCTTCCCCGCCGCACCGGCACCACCGGTCCGGTCACGGCCGGGCGGGGCCAGCGGGAGGTCGCCGTCCCGGGGCTCCAGGCGGGGCGCGGGGAGGCCGCGGAGCCCGGTGGCGGCGCGGCGTGCGGTCCGGCCGGGGGCGGCTCGTACGGCAGCTCGTACGGGCCGCCCCCGGCCTGCGGGGTGGTCACCGGCGCGCGTGGTCGCGGAAGCCGCGGCCGGTCTTGCGGCCCAGGCAGCCCGCCGCGACCAGGTGCTCCAGCAGCGGCGCGGCCGCCAGACCGGGCTCGCGGAACTCCTGGTGCAGCACCCGCTCGATCGTCAGCGAGACGTCCAGGCCGACCACGTCCAGCAGCTCGAACGGGCCCATCGGGTAGCCGCAGCCGAGCTTCATCGCGGTGTCGATGTCGTCCACCGTCGCGTAGTGCTCCTGGAGCATCCGCACCGCGTCGTTCAGGTAGGGGAAGAGCAGCGCGTTGACGATGAAGCCGGCCCGGTCGCCGCACTCCACCGGGTGCTTGCGGACCTTCGCGGTCAGCTCCAGCACCGTCGCGGTGACGTCCGGCGCGGTCAGCACGGTGGAGACCACCTCGACCAGCTTCATCGCCGGGGCCGGGTTGAAGAAGTGCATGCCGATCACGTCCTGCGGCCGCGAGGTGGCGGTCGCGCAGCTGATCACCGGCAGCGAGGAGGTGGTGGTGGCGAGCACCGCGCCCGGCCGGACGATCTTGTCCAGGGTGGCGAACAGCTCGCGCTTGACCGCCAGGTCCTCGGCGACCGCCTCGACCACCAGGTCCACCTCGGCCAGCTCGGTGTACTGGCCGACCGGGGTGACCAGCGCCAGCGCGGCGTCCCGCGCCTGCGCGGACAGCCGGCCCTTGGCCACCGAGCGCTCCAGCGACCTCGCCAGCTGCGCCTTGGCCGCATCGGCCTTCTCCTGGCTGCGGGCGGCCAGCAGCACCGGGTGCCCGGCCTTGGCGAACACCTCGGCGATGCCGGTGGCCATCGTCCCGGAGCCGCAGACGCCGACGGTGCGCACCTCCCGGCCCGGCACCTTCGGCAGGGCCGGCCCGGTCGCCGCGTCCACGGCGCGGGACGAGCCCGGCGCCTCGTAGGTGTAGAAGCCGCGGCCGGTCTTGCGGCCCAGCAGCCCGGCCGCGACCAGCTGGCCGAGGATCGGGGCCGGTGCGTGCAGGCGGTCCCGGGACTGCTCGTACATCGCCTCCAGCACGGTGCGCGCGGTGTCGACGCCGATCAGGTCGAGCAGCGCCAGCGGGCCCATCGGCAGGCCGCAGCCGAGCCGCATCGCGGCGTCGATGTCCTCCCGCGAGGCGTACTTGGACTCGAACATCGCGGCGGCCTGGTTCAGGTAGGCGAACAGCAGGCCGTTCACCACGAAGCCGGCCCGGTCGCCGGCCGCCACCGGCTCCTTGCCGAGGTCGCGGGCGAAGGCGGCGGCGTCCTCGGCGGTCCGCGGGGAGGTCAGCACCGTGCGGACCACCTCGACCAGCTTCATGCCGTGCACCGGGTTGAAGAAGTGCAGGCCGAGCACCCGCTCCGGACGGGCGGTCGCGGCGGCGATCCGGGTCACCGACAGCGCGGTGGTGCCGGTGGCCAGGACGGTGCCCTCCGGGCAGATCCGGTCCAGCTCGGCGAAGACCTCCCGCTTCAGCTCCAGCTGCTCGGGGACCTCCTCGATCACCAGGTCCGCCCCGGCGGCGGCCGCGAGCTCGTGGCCGACCGAGATCCGGGCCAGCAGCCCGGTGCGCTCCTCGGCGGTGAGCCGCTCCCGGCCGACCGCGTGCGCGGTGGCCTCCTCGATCCGGGCCAGCGCCCGGGCGGCCGAGTCCTCGGTGGCCTCGATGCCGATCACCCGGCGGCCGCTCTTGGCGACGGCCACCGCGACGCCGGCACCCATCGTGCCGAGGCCGACGACGGCGACAGTGGGGAAGGGACGCTCCATCTGTCCTGTACTCCTAGTCATGAAGGGCCCGCGCGTGCTCCGGCGGGCACGCCGCCGCGCCCGTACGCCGGGGGCGGCCGCCCCCGGAGGAGGGTCCACGCGCGAGGGCTGGGGAGATGACGGGGTGTCTGGCACACCGGGGCGGGGGCCGGTCCGCTCCGGCCCGATCGCGGGTGTGCCGTGGTGCTCAGGCGCTCGAAGGTGAAGGAGACGGCCCTGATACGAGGAGGAACCCGGCCCGCCGCGGTCCGCGGCACCGGCCGGTGAAGGTGAAGGCGCACCGCGCGGGCGCCGGAGAAGCGGCGACCGCGGCCTGCCGCCGGTGCGGCTCCCGAAGCCCGGCGGTGGTGCGTGCCCGGCCACTGTAGCGAAGCTACTCGCGAGTAGGAAGAGGGCGGGACCGGAAAACCGTTCAGGGCCGCGGGCGGGCGTTCGCTAGGGTGATCGACGCGGGGGCGGCTCCGCGGCGTGCTTCCTTCTCACTCATCTGCAAAATGAACCCGAGTGCGCCCACTCTCCGCCCCCGCTTCGTCGTTCCCACGGGGGAAGAGCTGTGAAGAATCCGAGCACCACCGCGCCGCGGGCCGGTCTGGACGCCTACCTGCTGCGCCGCCACGGAACGGTCCTGGGCGAGCCCGGAGCCGTCCCCGGCGAACCCCAGCCCTGGACGGCCCAGGGGCTGGTCGTCCTGGAGGCCGACCTCGCCCGGCGCGGCTACGTGCTCACCGCACCGCTGCGGGCCGCCCTCGGCCGACTGCGCCCGCTCGACCTCGCCGCGGCCGGCACCCGGCTGCTGCGCGGCATCGACGCGATGCTCGGCGCCGACCGCAGCCACACCCCGCTGTTCCGCCGCTTCCCCGAGGGCGTGCCCTCGCACGCCCACGCCGACTACTCCGCGATCATCCGCGGCTACCTGCTCTGCCAGGCGAGCCAGGTCTGCCTGCTCTGCGAGCGGACCAGCCTGGAGGCCGGCATCGGCGCCCTCGCCCCCTGCGCCCACCTGCTGTGCGGCGACTGCTACCTGGAACTGGTCGAGGCCGGCGGCGACCACCGCTGCCCGCTCTGCCACACCCGGCTGGAGCGCAAGCGCCGGCTGTCCACCGACACCAGGGCCGCCCGCAACGCCGCCCGCGAACTGCGGTCCGGACAGCAGCTCAAGCCGCTGCGCCTGGCCGACCCCGAGGACGTGGACGGCCTCGCCGCCACCGCACTGGCCGCGCTGCTCGCCCGGCAGACCCCGCTGAGCCCGCAGGACCGCGAGGACCTCGCCCTGCTGCTCCACCACGCCCCCGCCGACCCGGCCGGCTGGCTGCCCGCCGAGATCCCCGTCCGGGAGACCCGCGCCACCGTGCTGGCCGCCCTGCTGCACCGCGACCGGGAGGCCGCCCGACCGCTGCTCGCCGCCCACCTCACCACCGCCACCGACGTCCTGCGGCTGATCTGGGCGTGGTCCGGCGCCGAACCCGACCTGCTGCCGGAGACCGCCAGCACGCTGCGCCTGCGCAACCTGCCCCGCCCGCTGCGCCGCGACCTGCTCGCCGTCCTGGACGCGTTCCCGGCCGGCACCCTCGCCGAGGACCTGCGCCGCCACCGCGAGCCCTGGCTGCGGGTCGGCGAACTGCTGCACCCGTACGAGCACCACGCCCGCTTCCCTCACGCGGCGGCCGCGTTCGCGGTCCTCCGGCAGAGCGACCTCGACCTGCACGGCCTCGGCCCGCTGCTGCGCGAGGCGCCCGCCCCGCTGCGGGTGCGCGAGACACCCGGCGGACACGGCCGGCTGACCGTGGAGACCTTCGCCGCCCGGGTCGAGCACGCCCTCGAACAGGGCGACCTGCCCGCCGCCGTCCAGCTGCTGGCCCGCCGTCCGGGCGAACTGGTGCGCCGGCTGCACCACCTGCTGCGGGTGCACGCCGCCTGGCTCCCCGGCGAACCGCTGCCCGCCGAACTCGCCGAGGCGCTGCCCGTCGCCCTGCGCGCCGTCGCCCCCGGCCCGCTGCTCGGCGCGTACGGACGGCTGCGCGCGCCGCGCGAGTACGGCGAGCGGCGGCTGTACTTCCCGCGCGGCCGGGTCGCCTCGGCGCACGCCCGCGCCGACCGGGGCACGCCCGTCCCGGCCGGGCTCAGCGCGCCCGTCTGCGCCCTGATCGAAGCCGAACTGCTGCGCAGGGCCGGGCAGTCGGTCCAGGGCCGGGAGCGTTGCGAGGTGGCCGTGCTGGACGCCGCGCTGGCCGACCTGGTGGTGCCCTTCGCCGAGCGCGCCAGCGCCAGGACCCTGGTCGCGGTGCCGCGCGGCAGCGTGCAACCCCTCCCGGAGGGGCAGCGGCTGCGGCTGTTCGTGCACTGGATGCAGCGTCCGCACCAGCGGGTGGACCTCGACCTGTCGGTCGCCTTCTACGACGAGGACTGGCAGTTCACCGGTCTGTGCGACTACACCCGGCTGGTCGCCGGGCCGCGCGCCGCCGTCCACTCCGGCGACTACACCAGCGCCCCGCCGCCGCACGGCGCCACCGAGTTCGTCGACCTCGACCTGCCCGCGCTGGGCGGGGCCGGGGCCCGGTACGCCGTGGTCGTGGTGTTCAGTTACAACGACGTCCCCTTCGAGGACCTCACCGACGCCTTCGCCGGGTTCATGGCCCTCGACCCCGCCCAGGGCGCCAAGCGGCACAGGGGGGCCTTCCGCCCGAAGGACGTCCGCCAGCGCCTCGACCTCGCCGGGGACGCCAGGATCTGCGTGCCGATGATCGTCGACCTCCGGTCCCGCGCCTACACCTGGACCGACCTCAACGTGGGCTCCGGCACCGGGTTCCACAACCTCGACCGGCACCACGCCGCGGTCGGTTCGCTGGCCGCCGACGTCCTGACCCACTTCGCGCCCGGCACCCGGGCCACCCTGTGGGACCTCGCCTGCGCCACCGCCGCGGCGGGCAGCGACGAGGTGCTGGTCCGCGACCGGACCGGCCGCGGGCTCGACGTCTACCGCCGGGGCGCGGACGAGCCGGTGAGCGCCTTCGCCGAGCGGCTGCGCGCCCGCCACGAGAGCGACCGGCGCACCGAGCGGCCGCCGGACGACACCGCCCGGCTGATCGCCGAACGCCTCGGCGGCACGCGGGCGTTCGCCGCCCTGGTGCACGCCGACGTGCCCGCTCCGGCCGAGCTGCGCGGGACGCTCTACCGGCTCTACCCGGGCCCGACCGACGCGGCCCCGGACACCCTGGAGCGGATCACCGCGGGGGAGTTGACCGCCAGGTTCGCCCCGAACGGGTGAACGGGTGAACGGGGGCGCCCGCAGGACCACCCGATAGGGGAGTTACCCGACCCCGACCGGCGGGGCAGCATGACGGCATGACCACCGGAACCGCCGCCGTCGACCCCACCGCGCCCGGGCCCGCCGAGCCGCCCGTCACCGCCGAACGGCTCGCCGCCGCCGCGGTGGCGGCCGTCGCGCTGCCACCGCGCGAGGAGCGGGCCGCCCGGGCGGCGCAGGCCGTCGACCGGCTGCGCACCGAGGCCGTCGAGGCGGTGGCCGTCACCTGGGTGGACAACGCGGGCATCACCCGGGTCAAGGCCGTGCCGCTCGGCGGCCTGCTGCACGCCGCGCAGTGGGGCGTCGGCACCGCGCCCTGCTTCGACGTCTTCCTCGCCGACGACGCGATCACCACCAGCCCGATCATCGGCGGCCCCACCGGGGACCTCAGGCTCTACCCGGACCTCGACCGGATCGTCCCGCTGGCCGCCCAGCCCGGCTGGGCCTGGGCCCCGGGGGACAGGTACACCCAGGCCGGCGCCCCGCACCCCGGCTGCCAGCGGCTGTTCGCCCGCCGGGCCCGGGCGGTGGCGGCCGCGCGCGGCCTGAGCCTCAAGGCGGGCATCGAGGTCGAGTGGACGGTCGCCCTGGCCGGCGCCCCGGGGGAGGGGCCGCAGTACCCGACGCACGGCCCGGCGTACGGGATGCACCGGGTCACCGACCTCTCCGACTACCTGCGGGACGTCCTGCGCGCCCTCGGCCGGCAGGGCCTGAGCGTCCTCCAGATCCACCCCGAGTACTCCCCGGGCCAGTTCGAGGTCTCGGTCGCCCCCGAGGACCCGGTCGCCGCCGCCGACACCTCCGTCCTGGTCCGGCACACCGTCCGGGCGGTCTCCGCCCGGCACGGCCTGCGGGTCTCCTTCGCCCCGGTGGTGGAGGCCGGCGCCGTCGGCAACGGCGGGCACCTGCACGTCAGCCTCTGGCGGGACGGGCGCAACCTCGGCCACGGCGGCCCCGGCCCGCACGGCCTGACGGCCGAGGCCGAGGGCTTCCTCGCCGGGGTGCTCGACGCGCTGCCCGAACTGCTGGTGCTGGGCTGCTCCAGCCCGGCCGGGTACTTGCGGCTGGTGCCCTCGCACTGGGCGGGCGCCTACCAGTGCTGGGGCCTGGAGAACCGGGAGGCCGCGCTGCGCCTGGTGACGGGCTCCACCGGGGAGCGGTCCGCCGCCGCCAACGCCGAGGTCAAGTGCTTCGACGCGAGCGCCAACCCGTACCTGGCGGTCGGCGGGGTGATCGCGGCCGGCCTCGCCGGGCTGGAGCAACGCCGCGCGCTGCCACCGGAGTCCACCGGCGATCCGGCGGCCGCCGAGCCCGGCACGGTGCCCCGGCTGCCGGCTTCCCCGGCCGAGGCGATCGCCGCGTACGAGCGCTCGGCGGTGCTGCGCGAGGCCCTCGGCGAGCCGCTCTACCAGGCGGTGCTGGCGGTGCGCCGGGCGGAGCGGGAGCAGTACGCGGCCGTCACGCCCGAGGAGTTGGTCGCGGCCACCCGCTGGCGGTACTGAGCGGTGGCCCGGCCGGAGGGGCCCGCGCTGGTCGACCACCACTGCCACAGCGTGGTGGCGGCCGAGCTCGCCGACGACGCCCTGGCCGGGCTGCTCACCGAGTCCGACCGCCCGCCCGCGCCCGGCTGTTCGCCCTTCGACAGCGCGCTGGGCCTCGCGGTGCGGCGCTGGTGCCCGCCCGTGCTCGGCCTGCCGGCGCACGCCCCGGCCGCCGACTACCTGGCCCGGCGGCGGGAGTTGGGCGCGGCCGGGGCCACCGGGCGGCTGCTGGCGGCCGCCGGGCTGGACGCCTGCCTGGTGGACACCGGGCTGACGACTGCCGCGGGCCACGAGCTGCTGCCGTTGGCCGAACTCGCCGGGGCCACCGGGGCGTCGGTGCGCGAGGTGGTCCGGCTGGAGTCGGTCGCCGCGGCGGTGACGGCCGGCGCCGGGGACTGGCCGGGGGCCGTCGCGCAGGCGCTCGGGTCGGCCGCCGCCGGGGCCGTCGCGGTCAAGTCGGTGCTCGCCTACCGGCACGGGCTGGCGGCCCCCGCCGAACGCCCCGCCACCGCGGCCGTGGTGGCCGCGGCCGGCGCCCACCTGCGCTCCGGGCGGGGCCGGCTGACGGATCCGGTGCTGCTGCACCACCTGCTCTGGACGGCCGTGGACGTCTGCGCCGAGCTCGGCCTGCCGCTCCAACTCCACACCGGCTTCGGCGATCCGGACCTCACCCTGCACCGGGCCGACCCGTCGCTGCTGACGGACTTCGTGCGGGCCGCCGAGCCCAGTGGCGTCCCGCTGGTGCTGCTGCACGGCTACCCGTACCACCGGCAGGCCGCCTGGCTGGCCCAGGCCTTCCCGACGGTGTACACCGACCTCGGGCTGACGGCCTCCTACACCGGGCCGCGGGTGGCCGCGGTGCTGGGCGAGATGCTGGAGCTGGCCCCGTTCGGAAAATTGCTGTTCTCCACCGACGCCTACGGGCTGCCCGAACTCTTTCTGGTGGGGACCTGTCAGTTCCGGTACGGACTGGGCGCGGTGCTGGCGGACTGGCAGGCCGACGGCGCCTGTTCCGCGGCCGACGCCGAGCGGGTGGCGGGCCTGGTCGCGGGCGGCAACGCGCGTCGGTTGTACGCGTTGTAGCGGCGCGATCCGCGCTGGTGGCCGAGGTTCCGAGGGGTGCGGCCGCACGTCGGCGAACCATCACTTTTTAACACTCTTGACCTCTGTTTCCCTGTTGACCCCCGAACGGTCGCATCCCGGTTTCTGGTTCAGATGTGACGATTAGATGACTACCTCTTGCGCTTATAAGCAAATATTCATTAGCGTCCCGGTCATTCCCAAGCGCACCTGCCACCGCAGCTGCCGCCTTGACGACTCGGGAGGCCAACCCTCATGCGTGTTCCTCGGATCAGCGGTACCCGGTACGCGGCAGTGGGCGTCGTGCTCGCCACTGCCGGCGCCCTCGCGCTGCCGGCCGGCACCGCCGTCGCGGCCCCCGCGGCCGACCCGACGACCGGTCCGGTGATGAGCTACGTCGTCAACACCAAGGCCAACCACGGTCAGGTGCAGAAGGTCGAGAAGGCCATCACCGGCCTCGGCGGCACGGTGGTCCAGTCGTACGAGCAGGTCGGCGTCGTGGTCGCCCGCTCGAACGACACCAAGTTCGCCGAGAAGCTGCGCCTGGCCAAGGGCGTCGACTCGGTCGGTGCCAGCCGCACCAAGGGCATCCAGGCCTCCGACCAGGGCAAGGCCGACGTCGCCGCCGAGCCGGCCGCCGCGGCCGCCCCGGGCCAGGAGCCCTACGACGCCTACCAGTGGGACATGCGTCAGATCGGTGCCGACAAGGCCCACAAGATCTCGCTCGGCAGCCGCAACGTCACCGTCGGCGTCCTGGACTCCGGCATCGACGCCACCCACGAGGACCTGGCCGCCAACGTGGACGCCTCGCAGTCGGTCTCCTGCATCGACGGCAAGACGAACACCGACTGGAAGGCCTGGCAGCCGACCACCAGCGACCACGGCACCCACGTGGCCGGCACCATCGGCGCCGCCAAGAACGGCAAGGGCATCGTCGGTGTCGCGCCGAACGTCAAGCTGGCCGCCGTCAAGGTCGTCGACGACGGCGGGTTCATCTACCCGGAGAACGCGGTCTGCGGCTTCGTCTGGGCCGGCGAGCACGGCTTCAAGGTGACCAACAACAGCTACTTCGTCGACCCGTGGATGTTCAACTGCAAGACGGACAAGGACCAGGCCGCCATCTCGGACGCCGTCCGCAAGGCCGTCGCCTTCTCGCAGCGCAAGGGCGTCCTCAACGTCGCCGCCGCCGGTAACGAGAACCTCGACCTGGCGCACAAGACCGTCGACGTGGCCAGCCCGGACGACACCACCCCCGCCTCCCGCCCGGTCACCAACGACTGCCTGTCGCTGCCGACCGAGCTGCCCGGCGTCGTCGCCGTCTCCGCGGTGGGCTCCGAGGGTGTCAAGGCGTACTACTCCAGCTACGGCAAGGGCGTCGTCTCCGTCACCGCGCCCGGTGGCGACCGCCGCTTCCAGCTCCCGGACACCCCCGACAAGGACGGCCGCATCCTGTCCACCATCCCCGGTGGCAAGTACGGCTACATGCAGGGCACCTCGATGGCCACCCCGCACGTCGCCGGCGTGGTCGCGCTGCTCGCCAGCACCTTCCCGTGGGCCAGCCCGGACGAGCTGACCGAGATGCTGACCAGCCACGCCGAGTCCGTCCCGTGCCCGAAGGGCGAGTTCAACCCGGGCGGCGCCGGTGCCTGGAAGGCCACCTGCGAGGGCACCACGAACGACAACGGCTTCTACGGCGCGGGCCTGGTCAACGCCGAGAAGGCGGTCCAGTGGTGGCGCTGACGCGCTGACCGCGGACAGCACTGAACAGTAGAACCGGGGAGCGGGCCCACAGGGTCCGCTCCCCGGTCGCGTTCCCACCCGTCGGCGTTCCGGCCGCGTCGGGCCCGAACCCGGCTAGCCCTCGTCGGCGTACTGCTCCCAGGCCGTCTCCACCGACGGCTTGCCGTGCAGGTCCGGTACGTCCCGCAGCCAGGCCGGCCGCCCGGCCCTGGTCCGGGCCGCCCGCCGCCGCTCCGCCTCGCGCAGCTGCTCGGGCGTGGCGAAGCCCTCCGGCAGCCACTCCTCGGAGAGCACCACCCGGGCGGCGAGGTGGGCGACGTAGGCGTGCCGGACGGCGTCCACCGAGTCGAAGCCGGGCTCGCCGGCCAGCCACTCGTCCGGGACGAGCGCCGCCACCTCCTCCAGCAGCGGCACGGTGACCAGCGGCCCGAGCTCCTCGTCGGCCAGCCGGACGTCCGGGGCCGAGCCGCCGAGCGCGTGGGCGCTGAGGTCGTACCGCTTGCCGACCGAGGCCTCGGCCCCCGCCCAGCGGTGGTGGAAGATCAGCGCGGCGCCGTTGTCGATCAGCCAGAGCCGCCCGTGCCAGACCACCAGGTTGGGGTTGTGCACGGTGCGGTCGACGTTGCCGGTCAGGGCGTCCAGCCAGACCACCCGGCCGGCCTCGGCCGAGTCCACGGTGATCATCCCCGGCCGGAAGTCCCGCGCGCCGGGCAGCAGGTCCATCCCGAGGTTGACCCCGGCGCTGGCCTTGAGCATGTCCTGGATCTCGGCGTCCGGTTCGTCCGCGGCGACGGCCGGGTCGAAGTCCACCAGCCGCAGCTCCGGCACCCGCAGGCCCAGCCGCCGGGCCAGTTCACCGACGACGACCTCGGCGATCAGAGCCTTGCGGCCCTGCGCGGCCCCGGTGAACTTGACCACGTACGTGCCTAGGTCGTCGGTCTCCACCACGCCCGGAACGGAGCCGCCGGCCCGCAGCGGGTCGACGTAGCGCACAGCAGTCACCAGATCGAGCACACCGGCCACCCTATCCCGCCGCGTCGCGGGCGGGACCCTGTGATTGGCTTGCCGGACAGAGCGGTTCCCACCACATGAGGAGAGCAAGGTCATGGGACAGGTGCAGGCCACCACCGAGCGGGTCTACGACGCCGCGCCCGAGCGGGTGTACGAGGCGCTGGCCGACTACCAGGTGACCCGCCCGAAGCTGCTGCCCGCGCAGTACAGCGAGTACGAGGTGCGGGTCGGCGGCACCGGTGCCGGCACCCAGGTGCACTGGAAGCTCCAGGCCACCGAGAAGCGGGTGCGCGACTGCCTCTTCACCGTCTCCGCGCCCGAGCCCGACCAGCTGGTCGAGAAGGACGCCAACTCCAGCATGGTGATCACCTGGACCGTCTCGGCCGTCGGCGAGGGCCGCGCCAAGGTCACCGTGACCGCCACCTGGCAGGGCGCCACCGGCATCGGCGGCTTCTTCGAGCGCACCTTCGCCCCGAAGGGCCTGAACCGGATCCACGACCAGGTGCTGGCCAACCTGGCCGCCGAGGTCCGCTGAGGCCCACCGAGGTCCACGTGGGTCCACCGGGACCACCACGGTCCGCCGGCCCCGCGGATTCGCCAACCGCGCGATTCGCGCGCGTAGATCCATCGAACCGCTCGAATCGCCCGGGGATTCGAGCGGTTCGGTCTCCCGTACGAGCCGAAAGCCGTACGGGTGGCCGAACCGCCACCTGCGGGTGACGGGGGCCGCCCGGCACCGGTGGGCCACCCTAGGCTCGCCGCCGTGCATATGACGATCCTTCACATTTCCCAACCGGTGGACGGCGGGGTCGCCCGCGTCGTCGCCGATCTGGTCCGGGGCCAGCGGGAGGCCGGCCACCGGGTGCTGGTCGCCTGCCCGCGCGGCGGGCGGCTGGCCGCGGAGGCCGCCGCGGTGGGCGCGCTGGTCCAGGACTGGCCCGCCCGGCGCCCGCCCGGCCCGGGCACCCCCGCCGAGGCCTGGCGGCTGCGCCGGATCGTCCGGGCGGCCGCCCCCGACGTGGTCCACCTGCATAGCGCCAAGGCCGGGTTGGCCGGGCGGCTCGCGGTGCACGGCACGGTGCCGACCGTCTTCCAGCCGCACGCCTGGTCCTTCGCCGCCGTCGACGGCGCGCTGGCCGCCGCCACGCTGCGCTGGGAGCGCTTCGCCACCCGCTGGTCGCACCGGCTGCTGTGCGTCAGCGTCCAGGAGCGGGCCGACGGCGTGGCGGCCGGGCTGCACGCAGACTGGGCGGTGGTGCCCAACGGCGTGGACGTGCGCCACTACGCGCCCGCCGACCGCCGCGCCGCCCGGATCGCGCTCGGCCTGGACCTGGAGGCCCCGCTCGCGGTGTGCGTCGGGCGGCTGTGCCGGCAGAAGGGCCAGGACGTGCTGCTGTCCGCCTGGCCGGAGGTGCTGCGCCGGGTGCCGAGGGCCCGGCTGGCCCTGGTCGGCGGCGGGCCGGAGGAGCAGCGGGTCGCGGAGCTGGTCCGGCAGACCGCCGAGCCCGCCCGGATCCGGCTGGTCGGGGACGTGCCGGACCCGCGCCCGTGGCTGGCGGCGGCCGACCTGGTGGTGCTGCCCTCGCGTTGGGAGGGCATGGCGCTGGCCCCGCTGGAGGCGATGGCGGCCGCCCGTCCGGTGCTGCTGACCGACGTGCCCGGTGCCCGGGAGTGCCTGCCGCCGTCCGAGCTGGCGCACGCGGTGGTTCCGCCCGAGGACGCGCGGGCCCTCGCCACCCGTATGGGGGACGCGCTGTCAGATCCGATCGAATGCGAGCGGCGCGGTGCCCGGTTGCGCGAGCACGTGGTGGGCCGGCACGACGTGCGCACCGTGGTCGAACAGGTTGACGTCCTCTACCGCCACCTGCTGGGCGCGGGACCGGCGGCGGGGCGGCGCCGGGCCCGTGTCCCAGAGCGGATCTGATCGTTTCACATGCCGTGAATGCCCGCCGTTTCCGGCGTTGTCGTATTCGCACCCTCGGCCGGATAGGGAGGCGAGGCGTCAAATCCGAAATACCTATTAATGGGCGGCTGGAATGAATCGGCAAGTCAACTTCCGGCCTGTACCGCCCGGTTCTGTATTGTCGGATTTTGCCTGCTTCGTTCGGATTTCATGTCGGGAATTCACGGCTGGGCCCCTCGCGACCGACTTCTTCGTGACCAGTTCCTTTGCGATCGGCCCCGCCGCCGGACATCCGGAAGCCGCGAGCGGCAGCAGGTGCTGTCAGGACCGCGCCCACCGGGCCGGGACGGCCGCCCCGCGCCAACCGGTGCCGGGGCACCGTCACCCCGGGCACACAGCAGGGGAGATCGTGCGCTGATGACCATTGACCACGAGAGTGTGCCGCGATCGAGCGGACCCCTGTCCGGCCCCCGCCGGCCCGGCACCGGGCTGCTCGACCGGCCGGCGGGGGCGGCGCACCTCCGGACGGTCCCGCCGCAGCACCGGTCCCGTGGGACGGTCCGCTCCCGGCTGGCCCTGTCACTCGCCCTGGTCCAGGCCGACGTCATCGCGCTGTGCTCCGCCGGCGGCATCGCCAACCGCGCCTTCGACCCGGCCGCCCCGCTCGACCCGCTGCTCGGCGTCCCCGCCGTCCTGCCCCTGCTGCTCCTGCTCAACCTGGCCGGCGGCCTCTACCGCCCCCGGCTCACCCTGTCCGTCCTGGACGAACTGCCCGCGCTGTCCGCCCGGGCCGTGGTCGCCACCGCCTTCGCCGTCACCCTGTCCGGCGGCCTCGGCGGCCACTGGCCCGACTGCGGCCCGGCCAGCCCGGCCCGGCTCACCGTCCTGCTCGGCGCCCAGCTGCTGATCGTGGCTGTCGGCCGCGCCGTCCTCTACCACCTGGTCCGGCGGATCCGCCGCAGCCGCCCCAGCCCCGTCCTGGTGCTCGGCGCCGGCCGGCTCGGCCGCCGGGTCGCCGCCGCCCTCCGCGCGCACGGCGAGTACGGGATGCGCCCGGTCGGCTTCCTCGACGCCGACCCGCCGCTGCTGCCCGGCGACACCGACCTGCCCGTGCTCGGCGGCCGCGAGGCACTGGAGCGCGAGGTGCGCCGGCACGGCGTCCAGCACGTGATCGCCACCGCCGGCGCCGCCGACGAGGCCGAGACCGCCGCCACCCTGCGCGACGCCGCCCGGCTCGGCTGCCAGGTCTGGCTGGTGCCCGCGCTACGCGAGTACGGCTCGCTGCCCGCCGCCCCGATCACCGGCGGCGACCACCTGTGGGGCTTCCCCTGCCTGCGGCTCGGCAGCCCCGCGATGCGCCGCCCCGGCTGGGCCGCCAAGCGCGCCCTGGACGTCACCGCCGCCGCGATCGGCCTGCTGCTGCTCGCCCCCGTCCTGGTGCTCTGCGCCCTCGCCGTCCGCTTCGACACCGGCCCCGGCGTGCTCTTCCGCCAGCAGCGCACCGGCCTGGACGGCCGGGTCTTCACCGTCCTCAAGTTCCGCACCCTGCGCCCGAGCAACGAGCACGAGTCCGCCACCCGCTGGAACATCTCCCAGGACCACCGGATGGGCGCCGTCGGCCGGCTGCTGCGCAAGAGCTCGCTGGACGAGCTGCCCCAGCTGTGGAACGTCCTGCGCGGCGACATGAGCCTGGTCGGCCCCCGCCCCGAACGGCCGTACTTCGTCATGCGGTTCGGCCAGGCCTACCCCGAGTACGCGGACCGCCACCGCGTCCCGGTCGGCCTCACCGGCCTGGCCCAGGTCAACGGCCTGCGCGGGGACACCTCCATCGAGGACCGGGCCCGCTTCGACAACCGCTACATCGAGAGCTGGAGCCTCTGGCAGGACGTCAAGATCCTGTGCCGCACCGCGGCCCTGATGCTCCACCCGGACGGGAGCTGACCCCTTCGTGGCCCTGACCCTCTCCGCCTTCCCCCGCCCGGCCTTACGGGCGGCCCTACCCGCGCTCACCGAGCGCACCAGCCCGCTGGCCGCCGCCACCGTCCTGCTGGTCTGCGTGCCCACCGGGGAGAAGGACGTCGCCGCCGCCGTCCACGTCACCGCCGCCGACCTCGCCTCGCTGGCCCTGGTCGCCCTCACCGCGCTCAACCTGCTGCGCGGGCGGCTGCCCGCGGTCAGCCGCACCACCTGCGCGCTGTTCGGCGGGATCGTGGTCGCCGCCGCCGTCGCCACCCTCGGCTCGACCGACCCGGCCGCCAGCGTCACCGGCTTCGTCCGGCTCGCCCAGGTGTTCGTCCTGGTCCCCGCCGCCGTCCTCTGCGCCCTGCGCGACCGCACCGACCAGCGCCTGGTGCTCGGCTCCTTCGTCCTCGCCGCGCTGGTCCAGGGCGTGGTCGGCGCGAAGCAGTACCTCACCCACACCGGCGCCTCCTACACCGGCCAGCCGATCCGGGCCGTCGGCACCTTCGGCGCGCTCGACATCATGGCGATGTCCAGCGTGGTCAGCTTCGGCCTGCTCGCCGCCCTCGCCCTGGCCCTCAGGGAGCGGGGATCCGGGGGAAACGCCCGGCTGCGCCGCGCGATGTTCGCCGCCGCCGCCTTCCTCGCCTTCCCGCTGGCCGTCTCCTTCAGCCGCGGCAGCTGGATCGCCACCGGCCTCGCCGCCACCGTGCTGCTGCTGCGCGTCGACGCCCGGCTGCTGCTGCGCGGCGCCGTCCTCGGCCTGGCCGCCGCGGTCGTCCTGGTCGGCGGCCTCGGCCTCGGCGGCTCCGGCGTCACCAAGCGGCTCAGCTCGATCGGCTCCGTCTCCGCCGCCCCCGACCAGTCCGTCTCCGACCGGTACGACCTGTGGTCCACCGCCGGACGGATCTGGCAGGACCACCCCGTGCACGGCGCCGGCCCCAAGGCCTTCCAGCAACTGCGCGACAGCCACGCCCCGCTGCGGCTGTCCTCCGGCAGCGACGCCGCCGACGCCACCATCGGCTTCCAGCGCGAACCCCTGCTCTCCCCGCACAACATGTACTTCCTGGTGCTCAGCGAGCAGGGCCTGATCGGCATCACCGCCTACGCCGCGCTCTTCCTCGCCCTGCTGATCGGCTGCCTGCGCCACCGCCGCGGCCCCGGGCTCGCCGCCCTCGCCCTGCTCACCTGGGTCCTCGTCGACTTCCTGTACTCCGACATCGGCGGCACCACCACCGTGCTGACCTCCGTCGTCCTCGGCCTCGCCGCCCGCGCGGCCGCACAGCACCCCGGGCACCCCGCCGCCGGTCCGGCGACCACCGGAGCGGCCCGGTGACCACCGACCGGCCCGCCGCCGTCGCCTCCCCCCTCCCCGCCCCCCGCGGCGCCCCCGGCGGGGACCCGTCCGCCGGGCCCCACCCGGCCCCCCGGCGCGGCTTCCTCGCCAAGGCCTTCGGCATCACCGCCGTGCTCAGCGCCGCCGGCTCCGGCCTCGGCCTGCTGCGCGACCTCCTGCTGGCCCGCTACTTCGGCGCCAACCAGGGCACCGACGCCTTCCTGGTCGCCTGGACCGTCCCCGAGACCGCCGCGCCGCTGCTGATCGAGGACGCCATGTCCTTCCTCATGGTGCCCGCGTTCGCCCTCGCCCTGGTGCTGCGCGAGGAGGACCCGGACGCCCCCGACCCGGTCCGCCAACTGGTCCGCGCCACCCTGCCCTGGCTGCTGCTCGCGCTCAGCGGCCTCGCCCTGGCCGTCGCCCTGGGCGCCCCGGAACTGGTCGACCTGCTCGCCCCCGGCCTCACCGACCCCGGCCTGGCCGTCACCTGCACCCGGATCACCGCGGTCACCGTGCTGCCCTTCGGGGTGGCCGGCTACCTGGCCGCCGCGCTGCGCGCCCACCACCGCTTCACCGCCCCGGCCGGCATCTACGTCGCCTACAACCTCGGCATCCTCGCCGTCCTGCTCTGCCTCCACTCCTACCTCGGCGTGCGCTCCGCCGCCCTCGGCGTCGCGGGCGGCAGCCTGCTGATGGCCGGTCTGCTGGTCGGCCCGTTCCTGCGCCGGCTGCGCCAGGGCCCGCCCGGCACCGGCCGGGGCCGCCGCTCGCGCCGGGCCCTGGTGCTGATGCCGCTCGCCCTGCTGCCGGTGGCCGCCTTCACGCTCACCCGGCAGTCCCAGGTCTTCGTCGAGCGCTACCTCGGCTCGGCCCTGCCGCCCGGCACCATCTCGCACCTCAACTACGCCGCCAAGGTCTCCCAGCTCGCCATGACGGCGGGCCTGCTGATCTGCACCGTCACCTTCCCGCTGGTCGCCCGGGCGCTGGCCGCCGGGGACCTCACCGCCGCCCGCGACCGGGTGGAGAAGGACCTTGGCCAGGCGGCGGCCGTCGTCCTGTTCGGCACCGCCTTCCTGATGGCCTGCGCCCCCTCGGTGGTCTCGCTGCTGTTCGAGCGCGGCGCCTTCGGCCCGCACGACACCGCCGCCACCGCCGACGTCATCCGGGTGTACAGCTTCGGCCTGCCCGCCCAGGCGCTGATCGGCGTGATGGTCCGTCCGTACTTCTCGCTGCGCCCGGTGGTCCGTCGGGCCGACGACCCGGGCGCCGAGGACGGCCGCCGACTGCTGGACTGGTACCCGGCCGCCGCGATGGTGCTCGGCCTCGGCGTCACCGTCGCCACCGGCCTGCTCGCCACGCCCCGCTTCGGCGCCCTGGGGCTGGCCGCCGGCAACGCGGCCGGGATCACCGCCGCCGCCGCACTGCTGCTGCACGGCCTGGTGCTGCGCGGCATCCCGCTGCGGCTGCACCGGGTGCTCGGCGGCCACGGCCGGCTGGTGGCCGCCGCCGCCGGGGCCACCGTGCTCGGCACCGCCGCCGCCGGGCTGGCCGCCGACCCCCTGCTGTCGACCCTCCTCGGGGGCCTCACCGTGGCGCTGGCCTTCGCGGCCCTCGGCACCGGGCTCGGCGCCCGCGAGGTGCGCGGCCCGGTCCTCGCCCTCGCCCGGGCCCTGGGGCCCGTCCGGAACCCGCCAACCGCCGCCGAAGAAGGGAAGCGTCCCGATGGACAATGAACGGGGAACCGTCCGTTCGGCCCGGGCGGGCCTCCAGAGCGCACCGCCGGACCGGGCACGACCGCCCAGGAGCCGCCACCCGCTCGGCGCACCGCCGGTCCCCGGCTCCGCCTCGCCGTGGATCCTGATGTACCACTCGGTGGCGGTCGAGCAGGAGGACCCCTACCGGCTCACCGTCAGCCCCGAGCGGTTCGCCGAACAGATCGGCTGGCTGTACCGGAGCGGCCGGCGCGGCGTCTCCGTCCGCGAGCTGATGCGGGCCCACGCCCTCGGCCGGGACGACAGGCTGGTCGGCCTGACCTTCGACGACGGCTACGCCGACATCGCCCGGTACGCGGTGCCGACCCTCCAGGCGTACGGCTTCACCGCCACCGCGTACGTGGTCGCCGACCTGCTCGGCCGGGACAACGGCTGGGACACCGAGGGCCCGCGCAAGCGGCTGCTCACCGTCCAGGAGGTCACCGGGCTCGCCGGCGCCGGCTGGGAGATCGGCTCGCACGGCCTCGGCCACCGGGCGCTGCCCGGCCTGCCGCCCGAGGCCCTCGCCGTCCAGGCCCGGGAGAGCCGGCGCCTGCTGGAGGAGGCCGTCGGCGGCCCGGTCACCGGATTCTGCTACCCGTACGGCGCCGTCGACCTGCCCGCCGCCCTGGCCGTGCGCGACGCCGGGTACGACCACGCCTGCGCCATCGCGCACTCCCCGCTCACCGGCCGCTTCGCCCTGCCCCGCTGCTACGTCGGCGACCGCGACGGCGCCTGGCGGCTGCGCGCCAAGCAGGGCCGGCACCGGTTGCGGGACGCCGTCACCGGGCTGCGCCACGCCCGCCGGGAGCCCCGGCCATGAGGGTGCTGCACATCGTCACCGGCCTGGCCGCCGGCGGCGCCGAGCGCCAACTGCACCTGCTGCTGCGGCACCTGCCGGCGCACCAGCAGTGCGAGGTGCTCGCCCTGACCAACCCCGGCACGGTCGCCGAGGCGCTGCGCGCCGACGGCGTCACCGTCCACCACCTCGGCATGCGCGGCAACCGGGACCTCGGCGCGCTGCCCCGGCTGGTCCGGCTGGTCCGGGCCGGCCGCTACGACCTGGTGCACACCCACCTGTACCGGGCCCAGCTGTACGGCCGGACGGCCGCCCGGCTGGCCGGGGTGCGCGCGGTGGTCTCCACCGAGCACTCGCTGCACGCCGGGGTGATCGAGGGCCGCCCGGTCACCCGGGGCGTCAAGGGCCTCTACCTGGCGGCCGAACGGCTCGGCAGCACCACCGTCGCGGTCTCCCGCCAGGTCGCCCAGACGCTGCGCTCCTGGGGCGTCCCACCGGCCCGGATCGAGCTGATCCCGAACGGCATCGACACCTCCCGCTACCGCCTCCCGCCCGCCGAACGGGCCGCCGTCCGCCGCCGGCTGCGGGCCGAGCTCGGGCTGCCGTACGGGGGCTGGGTGGTCGGCGGGGTGGGCCGGCTGGTACCCGGCAAGCGCTTCGAGGTGCTGGTCGAGGCGCTCGCCGAGCTCGACCCGGCCACCCGGCTGGTGCTGGTCGGCGAGGGTCCGGAGCGCGCCGCGCTGGAGCGCCGGGCCGACGAACTCGGCGTGCGGGACCGGCTGGTGCTCACCGGGGAGCGCGACGACGTCCCCGAACTGCTGGCCGCCCTGGACGTGCTGGCCGCCCCCTCCACCGCGGAGACCTTCGGCCTCGGCGTCCTGGAGGGCCTCGCGGCCGGGCTGCCGGTGCGCTACAGCGCCTGCCCGGCGCTCGACGAACTGCCGCCCAGGGCCGCCCCGCAGGCCCGCCGCGTCCCCTCCGAGCCCGCCGCCTACGCCGCCGCGCTGCGCGACCTGCGGCCGCTCAGCGGGCACACCGCCGACCCGCTGCCGCACCCCCCGGCCGTCGGCCACTACGACATCGTCCGGGTCGCCGCCGACCTGGGCGCCCTCTACGACCGGCTGGCCCGCGTCTGACCGCCCGCCACCGCCGGAACCGCCGTACCAGACCCAAGGAGCAACACCCATGACCACACCGCGCCGAAGCGCCCGCCGCCTGGTCCGCCGCTGGTGGCCGGTGGTGCTCGCGGTTCCGCTGGGCGCCGCGGTCGGCGCCGGGTACGCCGTCGCCGCGTCCCCGTCGTACGCCGCGAACGCCTACGTCCTCGTGGTCGCGCAGAACCCCGGGGAGGCCGCGATCGCGACCAACTTCGCCCAGGCGTACGGCCGGCTGGCCGGGCAGCCGCAGGTGCTCGGGGTGGCAGCCGCCGAGACCGGCCACACCCGGTCCGAGCTGGAGTCCCTGGTGCACGGGACGACCTCCCCGGACGCCCCGATGATCGAGATCACCGGGACCGGGGAGCGCCCCCAGGAGGCCGCCCGGACGGCCGACGCGGTGGCCCGCTCGCTGGTCGCCTTCGCCAACACCAGCAGCAAGGACACCAACGTCCGGCTGGTGACGCTCTCCCCGGCCGCCGCGCCGGACAGGCCGACCACGCCGTCCGGGAAGCTGGACGTCGCGGTCGGCGGCGCGACCGGGCTGCTGCTGGGCGCGCTGGTGATGATGACCCGGCGCCGGGGTGCCCCGGCGGCGCCGGAGGCCGTCGAGAGCCCCGCGACGCCGCAGGAGCCGCAGGTGCCGCGGGCCGCGCGGGTGCCGCAGGCCCCCACCGCGTCCGCGCCGGTGGCCGTCCCGGCGACCCCGCGCCCGCGCCGCGAGGAGCCGGCCGGGGCCGGGACCGAGCCCAAGCCCGACGCCGGCCCCAAGGCCGCGCCCAAGACCGAGGCCGAGCCCAAGGCCGAGCCCAAGGCCGGGACCAAGAGCGTGAAGGCCCCGGTGAAGGCCCCGGAGAAGGCCGAGAAGAAGCCCGCCGGGAAGCCCGCCGCGAAGGCCGACACGCAGGCCGCCGCCGAGCCCCCGGCGGCGGAGCAGCCCCCGGCCGAGGCGCTGGCCCCGGCCACCACTGAGCAGGCCCCGGTCGGGGGCGGTCGATGAGCACCGAGACCCGCAGAGGCGGCCTGCCCGCCCAGGCGACGGCGCCGGCCTGGACCACCGAGCTGCGCTGCGAGGACGACGCCCTGGACGCCCTCGCCGAGGAGTGGGACGACCTGGCCGCCCGCTGCCGGACCGCCACCTTCTTCCAGGCCGCCGACTGGCAGCGCTCCTGGTGGCGCCACTACGGCCGCCCCGGCGGCCTGCTCGTGGTGCTGGTCCGCCGGGACGGCCGGCTGGTCGGCGCGGGCGCCTTCGTGCGCCGCGGCGGGCCGCTCGGCGGCCTGACCGGCCTCGGCGGCGGGTTGGTCGACTACACCGACGTCCTGCTCGACGACGAGTGCGCCGACCGGGCCGCCGCCGAGTTCGCCGCCGCGCTCCCGCTCACCCGCCCCTGGCACTGGCTGGAGCTGCGCGAGGTGCACCCCGAGGCGGCGGTGCACCGGGTGTACGGGCACTGGCGCGGCAGCCGCCGCCGCTACCAGGACTCGCTCTGCCAGTACCTGCCGGCCGTCCCGATGGACCGGCTGCTCAAGCGGGTGCCCGGCAAGACCGCCCAGCGCAGCCGGGTGAAGCTCCGCAAGATCGCCGAGGCCGGGGTGGAGGTCCGCTCGACCCCGGTGGCGGAGGTGCCGCAGGCGCTGGACGCGATGCTGCGGCTGCACTTCCTGCAGTGGCAGGCGCGCGGCGTCACGCCCGAGCACCGCACCGAGCGGTTCGCCCGGCACCTGGCCGAGTCCAGCACCGGACTGGTCGCCGCCGGCCGGGCCGCCGTCCACCAGTTCCACCTGGACGGCCAGCTGGTCGCGGTCAACCTGCTGCTGCTCTGCCCGTCCTTCGGCGGGCTGTACATGTACGGTGCGCACCCGGTGCTTCGCGAGCGGCTGGACATCGCCGGCCTGCTGTTCAGCGCGGCGCTGGACGAGACGGTCGGCGCCAGCGTCCCGCTGCTCGGCCTGCTGCGCGGCCAGGAGCCGTACAAGCAGCGCTGGCGGCCGGACCAGCTGGCCAACCAGCGGCTGCTGCTCGGCCCGGCGGGGGCGGCACCGGCGGCCGCCGTCCGGGCCGGGGCGGTGCGCGCCCGGCAGGCGGCGGCGCACCAGCTGCGCACCCGCTTCCCCCGCCTCAAGGAGGCGCTGCTGGCCCGCCGCCGCAGCTGACCGCTCAGTGCCGGGCGTGCCGCGCGCCGCCCGTCGGCTTGTGCGTCGGCTTGGGGGCCGTCGGACGGGTCGACGGGCTCGCCGCCCGGCTCGGGGTGGCGCCACCCCCGGGTACGGCGGGGGCGGCGGGTACGGCGGGCGCGTCCGGCGGGTCCTCCGGAGCCGGTGCCGGGGCGGTGGGCGGCGCCGCCACCCCTTCCGGCACCGGGGCCCCCTTCGAACCGGACATCAGCTGCTTGAACGTCGTCGCCGAGCGGGGATTGCGGTCGCACTCGAAGAAGCCGTGCGGACAGTAGTCGGTGACGGTCTGGTAGGCGGTGTCGTGGGTGCGGATCCAGTCGACCATCCGGCGCACGTACTCGGGGTTGTCGCCGTTGCGGAACAGCCCCCACTCCGGGTAGGAGACCGGCTTGCCGCGCTTGGCGGCGAACTCCACCTGGTCCTGGAGGCCGTACGGCTCGCGCACGTAGTCGTCGAAGGTGCCGCCGGCGGGCTGGTCGTAGCTGTCCATGCCGATGATGTCGACCACGTCGTCGCCGGGGTAGCACTTGGTCCACGGGACGGCGTCCAGGCCCCGGCTGGGGGCGAAGTCGAAGCGGAAGCGCTGGCCGGGCACCGAGCGCATCACCCCGACGATCCGCCGCCAGTACGCCTTCCACGCGGACGGGTCGGGCTTGCAGCGGTGGGTGTAGGTGGTGCCGTTCATCTCCCAGCCGAGCGTGAGCACGGTGTCCGCGCCGCCCAGCGCGACCAGCCGGCGCGCGAGCTTGAGGAAGTGCGCGTCGAAGTCCCCGCGCTCCCCCTGGGCGAGCAGCCTGGCGACCTCGCCGTCCGGCACGTTCGCCTCGTTGGGCACCAGCATCGGCACGCCGAGCACCAGCAGCCGGGACGGGTCGGCCTGCCGCCACTGCGACCAGAGGCCGAGCACCATCGCCTCGCCCTCGATGTCGCTCCAGTCGTTGCCCGCCAGATAGGTGTGGCCGACCTGCATGTTCGCGTCGCCGAGCCACTGCGCGTACTGGCGGATCTGCGGGATGTGGTTGTCCCAGGAGCCGACGAAGGCGCCGAACGGCGGCTCGTGGTTCGGCCGCTGGACCGGAGGGCGGGGGGCCGCGCCGCGCGGCTCGACGGCGTCCGAGGAGAGGGTGTGCCGTTCGGTCTGGCTGAACGGCGTCCCCGCCGGGACGCTGGCCGTGGCCATCAGCAGCAGGGTGGCGGCGGCCAGCGTCAGGCGGCCGATTCGCATGGTGCTCTCCTCCGGACGTCGCGTGGGCGGGGCGCACGGTCTCGGCGTGGACGGACCGTGACGCCCCGCTGGCCGACAGTAGGCCCGAAGGGGGACGAAAAAGCCGAATGTCACCCTAAAGTGGGCGCCATTCGAACGCCGTCTGCCGCAACGGCCGGCGGCCGGTGCTCAGGTATCAGATCTGTAACGGTCCGGCCGGGCCCGTCCGGCCCGCTCCGGCGGACCCGGCGGAGCGGCCACGGCCCCGACGGCGCAGGTGGGCGGGCGGGCGCGTGGGGAGGGCGCGCGGGGCCCGGCGGACGCCCGGCGGGGCCCGGCGGCGGCGGAACCGGGCTGACTCGCGTACCCGGTGAAAGGTACGCTCCGGCCGTGTCCTGGAAGCCTCTGCGTGTACTGACCCCCCGCTCGATCCTGCCTGCCTCGGCGGTGGTGCTGGTCCTTGCGGCCGGGGCGGCGGCGCACGCGAACAAGCCGGTGCCGTTCGGCGACCGGGTCGCGGGACCGGGCGACGCGGGGGCGACGCCGGTGAACTCCGAGTCGCTCGGCTCGGCCGACCTCGACCTGCGGGTGGGCCCGGGCCTGGAGGCCTTCCACCAGCAGACCGGCGAGCAGGCCTGGTCCTACCGCCGCGAGGGCGTCGAGGCGCTCTACCTGGCCATGGCCGGCGACAACGCGATCGTGGTCTGGGACGACGGCATGGTCACCTCGGTGCGCCCCGGCGACCACGAGGTGCGCTGGCACCGGGTGGTGCCCGGCCTGGCCGACTGGCTGCACGGCGACGGCGAGCCCGGCGCCGACAAGCGGACCGACGCCCAGCGCAAGGCGCTCGCCAAGCAGCGGGCCGCGGCCGCGCTGCACACCGTCCAGCGGGACGGCTCGCCCTGGCTGGCCCTGGTCACCCCGAACCTCACCATGGGCCTGCGCGACGCCGACGGCGACCTGCGCTACAACGACAAGCCCTCCGGCGGCTGCGTCTACGACCCGCTGCGCGCCGTCCACACCGACTACGCCGTGCTGATCCCGCGTACCTGCACCAACGGCGGCGGGCAGGCCGTCTCCGGCGGCATCACCGGCTACCGGCTGGACAGCAACGGCTGGTCGACGAGCACCGGCCCGACGGCCACGGTCAAGGTGCTGGACCGCAGCCGGGTGGAGATCACCGACGGCCCGGTCGTCCCGCCCCGGGTGTTCGACACCAAGGCGGCCGCGCCCGAGACGGCCTGCGGCAGTGTGGGGGCGCCGTTCGCGGCGGTCCGGCCGCAGGGCGGCTGCGCGGCGGACCCGGCCGCCGGCCAGGACCCGGCCGGGAACCCGACCCCGGACGCTCCGGCGGCCGCCGGAGCCCCCGCTGGAGACCAGCCGGCCGGGCAGCCCCAGTAGCCGGGACGGCCCCCGGTCGGTGGGCCGGCCGGCCGGTGGATACCCCTGGGCGGTACTTCCCCGGGGGCGGTACGGGGCCCGGTAGACTTGCCGTCATGGCTATCTTCTCCGGGCAATAGCGGGCGGCGGCGCCGCGAGGGCCGCGCCGACCGCCGATGAAGCCCCCCTCATGCCAACCCGGCCCCGGGTCCGTCGCACCCGGCCGCCCGCCCACGTCCCAGGAGTAGTCCCCAGCCATGATTTCCGCCAACGCCCTCGAACTGCGTGCCGGTGCCCGGATCCTGATCGAGTCCGCGAGCTTCAAGGTCGCCGCCGGTGACCGGATCGGCCTGGTCGGCCGCAACGGCGCCGGCAAGACGACGCTCACCAAGGTGCTGGCCGGCGAGGGCCTGCCGGCCGCCGGAACCGTCACCCGTTCGGGCGAGGTCGGCTACCTCCCGCAGGACCCGCGCACCGGCGACCTGGACGTCCTCGCCAAGGACCGCATCCTGTCCGCCCGCGGCCTCGACACCGTGCTGAAGAAGATGCGCGAGAACGAGGACCGGATGGCCAACGGCCAGGGCGCCACCCGGGACAACGCGATGAAGAAGTACGCCCGGCTGGAGACCGAGTTCCTCACCAAGGGCGGGTACGCCGCCGAGGCCGAGGCCGCCACCATCGCCGCCGCGCTGGGCCTGCCGGACCGCATCCTAGCCCAGCCGCTGCACACCCTCTCCGGTGGTCAGCGCCGCCGCGTCGAGCTCGCCCGGATCCTCTTCTCGGACTCCGACGTGCTGCTGCTCGACGAGCCCACCAACCACCTGGACGCGGACTCGATCGTCTGGCTGCGGGACTTCCTGAAGACGTACAAGGGCGGCTTCATCGTCATCTCGCACGACGTCGACCTGGTCGAGACGGTCGTCAACAAGGTCTTCTACCTGGACGCCAACCGCTCCGCCATCGACGTCTACAACATGGGCTGGAAGCAGTACCAGCAGCAGCGCGAGGACGACGAGAAGCGCCGCAAGCGCGAGCGGGCCAACGCCGAGAAGAAGGCCGCGACCCTGAACGCGCAGGCCGACAAGATGCGCGCCAAGGCGACCAAGACGGTGGCCGCGCAGAACATGGCCCGCCGCGCCGACAAGCTGCTCTCCGGCCTGGAGCAGGTCCGGGTGAACGACAAGGTCGCCAAGCTGCGCTTCCCCGACCCGGCCCCCTGCGGCAAGACCCCGCTGACCGCCAGCGGCCTGTCCAAGTCCTACGGCTCGCTGGAGATCTTCACCGACGTCGACCTGGCGATCGACCGGGGCTCCCGGGTCGTCGTGCTGGGCTTCAACGGTGCCGGCAAGACCACCCTGCTGCGGATGCTGGCCGGGGTGGAGGCGCCGGACACCGGCGAGGTGATCCCGGGCCACGGCCTGAAGATCGGCTACTACGCCCAGGAGCACGAGACGCTCGACCCGGACCGCAGCGTCCTGGAGAACATGCGCTCGGCCGCGCCGGACACGGACCTGGTGCAGATCCGCAAGATCCTCGGCTCCTTCCTGTTCTCCGGGGACGACGTGGACAAGCCGGCCGGGGTGCTCTCCGGTGGTGAGAAGACCCGTCTGGCGCTGGCCACCCTGGTGGTCTCCTCCGCCAACGTGCTGCTGCTCGACGAGCCCACCAACAACCTCGACCCGGCCAGCCGCGAGGAGATCCTGGGCGCGCTGCGCGAGTTCTCCGGCGCCGTCGTGCTGGTCACCCACGACGAGGGCGCGGTCGAGGCGCTCGACCCGGAGCGGATCATCCTGCTGCCGGACGGCGTGGAGGACCTGTGGAACCCGGGCTACGCCGATCTGGTCTCGCTGGCCTGACCGGAAGTAGACGCGAGATCCGCTTTTTGGATGAGAATATCTAGTCCTTTCGGCGTGTCCGGGAATGAAGTAGACCTGGATTCCGTTTAAGGACTTTCCGTCGGCCCGCCACTCGATCGTGGTCGGGCCGACGCTGCTGATCAGCTCTTTTTCGGCAAACGGCGGCATCAGTCCGGGGGCGCGCACTCTGTGTGAGCGCCCTGCTGCGCTCGGATCACCACCGGTGGACCACGCAATTCCGACATCGACCTTGTCGAATGGGTGGCCAGGACGCGGTGGATGGGTGATCATGGGAATCTGACCGAGCAACGCTACGAGGAGGCACGGGTGGCCGAGACTCTGAAAAAGGGCAGCCGGGTGACCGGTGCCGCGCGTGAGAAGCTCGCGGCCGATCTCAAGAAGAAGTACGACTCCGGGGCGAGCATTCGCGCTCTCGCGGAGGAGACCGGTCGTTCGTACGGCTTCGTGCACCGGATGCTGAGCGAATCCGGAGTCATTCTCCGGGGCCGCGGCGGTGCCACGCGGGGCAAGAACAAAGCGACTGCCGGGGCCAGTTCCTGACGGTTCGTCAGCCATTGGCTGGATGACGCGGCGGCAGGACGCCGACCGAGGAGACGACGGTTGACCATTCAGCCGGGCGTCCGCCCTCGGGTCGTGTGGACCGGCCGCCGATCGTCATGTCCGGGGTGTCGTCCGTCCCCCGTTTTCCGAAGTCCGTTCATTTCTCCCGGGACCGTCGTCTTCGTTCCCCCGCCGAGTGCCCCGGGCCCCGTCGATCCTTCCCGGTCGGGGCCCCTGCCCTTGCGCGTCGAGGTTTGTTACTCTCCGGTAGCCACGTCCCTCGCCACCGGAGGTTCCCCGCATGACCGCTCCCGCCACCGACCCGCAGGCCCCGAGCTGGGAGCGGGACGGCGTCCGCCTGGAGATCCACGGTGAACTCGCCGTCGTGACCCTGTGCCGACCCAAGCGGCGCAACGCCCAGTCGCCGGCGCTCTGGCGCGCCCTCGCCGCCGCCGGGTGCGACCTTCCCGGCAGCGTCCGGGTGGTGCTGCTGCGCGCGGAGGGGGTCTCCTTCTCCGCCGGGCTGGACCGGGCCATGTTCACCCCCGAGGGCATCCCGGGCGAGCCCACCTTCCTCCAGCTCGCCGCCTCCTCCGACCAGGAGCTGGACGCCGCCATCGCCTCGTACCAGGAGGCCTTCACCTGGTGGCGCCGTCCGGACCTGGTCTCCATCGCGACGGTCCAGGGCCACGCCGTCGGCGCGGGCTTCCAGCTGGCCCTCGGCTGCGACCTGCGGGTGGTCGCCGAGGACGTCCGGTTCGCGATGAAGGAGACCTCGCTGGGCCTCGTCCCGGACCTGGCCGGCACCAAGCCGCTCACCGAACTCGTCGGCTACGCGCGGGCGCTGGAGATCTGCGCGACCGGCCGCTGGGTGGGGGCCGAGGAGGCCGCCGCGATCGGACTGGCCAACCTGGTGGTGCCGGGCGAGGAGCTGGACGCCGCCGCCCGGGACCTCGCGGCGGCGCTGCTGGCCGCTCCGCGCGGCGCGGTGATCGAGACCAAGGCGCTGCTGCAGGGCGCCGCCGGGCGCTCCTTCGACGAGCAGCGTTCGGCCGAACGGGCGGCGCAGGCCCGTCGGCTGCGGGAGCTCGCCGGGATCGGCGACTGACCGCACGGTGATGACGCGGGGCCCGGCCCGGGGGGATTCCCCCGGGCCGGGCCCTTTCCCGTGCCGGGGGAGGGCCGCCGGTGCTCGCCGGGCGGGGATCGTGGCGAAATGCCAGAGTTGGGGAGGTTTGCGATATAGCTGGTGCCGTACGACGGGAGAAGCACCCATGCCTGACACTCCGACGCCCGCGACCATGCCCAAGCACACCGGCAGCGGCAGCGCCCCGAACCCCGGTCCGCCGGGGGCCGGCGGCGGTGCCAAGCCGGTGGGGGAGCGTGGCCGCACCGCGCTGGCCGTCGGCGTGGTGGAGAAGATCGCCGGGATGGCGGCCCGCGAGGTCGCCGGGATCCACGCGCTCGGCTCCGGGCTCGCCCGCACCTTCGGCGCGATGCGGGACCGGGTGCCCGGCGGCAAGCCCAGCGTCGGGCGGGGCATCAAGGCGGAGGTCGGCGAGAAGCAGACCGCGATCGACATCGCCCTGGTGGTGGAGTACGGCGTGGTCATTCCCGAACTCGCCCGCCAGGTGCGGGAGAACATCATCAACGCGGTGGAACGGATGACCGGCCTGGAGGTCGTCGAGGTCAACATCGCGGTCAACGACGTCCACCTCCCGGACGAACCGGAGTTCGAGGAGGAAGAGGAGCCGGTGGCGCCCTCCGGGCAGCGGCCGAAGCTCAAGTAGCGCGTTCGGCGGCGGGCCGACGGCGGACCCGACGAGGCAGCGGGACACGAGGGAGTAGCGGATGAACCTGGCCATCGTCGGCCTGGTGGTGGGCATGGCCCTCGGCTTCGCCGGGTACTTCGGCGGGTTCGCGGCCTTCCTGCTGGTGGCCGCGCTCGGGCTGGTCGGATTCGTGCTCGGGCGCCTGCTGGAGGGCGACATCGAGCTGGGCGAACTCGGGGACCTGCTCCGCGGCCGCGACCGGCGCCGCTGATGGCGGGCCCCGCGTCGGCTCCGGCCGCGCTCTCCGGGTCGGGTTCCGTACCGGGCCCCGGCCCGGGTTCCGGTTCTGGTTCCGGTTCCGTGCCGGGGCGCCGGGGGCGGCTCCGGGTCGCCGACCGGGTGTACGCGCGGATCGCGGCCCGGGCCGTCCGGGAGGTGCTGACCGAGGCCTGGCCCGCCGGGCGGGCGAAGGGGGCGCCGCCGCACGTCTCGGTGACCGTACCGGGGAGCACGGTGACGGTCCGGGTGGCGGTCGAGCTGCCGTTCCCCTCGGACATCGCGGCGCTGGCCGGCGCCGTTCGGACGCGGATCGCGGAGCGGGTGGTGGGGCTGACCGGGACGAGGGTGTCGGAAGTCGTCGTCGTGGTCGAGAAGTTGGTGACGGGGGGCGCCTCGTGACCGAGGAGGTGCCCGGGCCGGAGGCGGTGCCGGGGGCCCGGCCGGAGAAGGTCAGGCGGCTGCGGGCGCCCCGTACGGCCGCGGCGGCCCTGGTGGCGACGGCGGTGCTGGTGGTGGCGGGGGCGCTGCTGTACGACGTGGTCGCCGTACGGGTGGGGCAGCCGGCGCGGCGGTGGCGGGCGCAGATCGCGGACGAGCTGGCGACCCGCCACCTCGACGACCTGGCGGTGCTGGTGGGGGCCGGAGCGGCGACCGCGCTCGGCGGGTGGCTGCTGTGGCTCGCCGTCGCGCCCGGGCTGCGACGGTGGCTCGTGCTGCGGCCCTACGGGGGGACGACCGCGGCCGTCGACCGGGCCGGGGTCGGACACCTGCTGGCGGACCGGGCGGCGGGCCTGGACGGGATCGACCGCCTGCGGATCCGGGTCGGGCGGCGGCGGGTCCGGATCTCGCTGGAGGGGCTGGCGGACCCGGCGCTGGTGCAGCGGCAGTTGCGGGACGAGCTGGAGCGGGTGGGACTGGGGCGGCCGCTGCGGCTGGACGTGCGGACGGGGCGGGGGGCCGGGGGCGTGGTGGGGGAGGACCCGGGGGCGGGGACCACCGGTTCCGGGACGGGGGCCGGGGCGGCCGGCGGCGAGGGGGCGGCCGGGTGAGGAGGACGGTCGTCAACCGGGTGGTGCTGGGGGTGGTGGGGGCCGTGCTGCTGGCGGCCGGGGTGCTGGTGCTGGCGGGCGGGCTCGACCTGTACCGGCGGCTGGGCGTCCACCCGCCGCAGTGGTGGCCGCTCACCTCACCCGACCAGCCGGTGGTGAGCGCGCGGTCCCGGGGGCGGTGGGTGGCGTCGTCGTGGTGGTGGCCGACGGTGATCGGCGGACTGACCGCCCTGGTGGCGGGGATGGCGTGGTGGCTGGTGGCGCAGCTGCGGCGCAGCGGGCTGTCGAGCATCGCGGTGCCGACGCCGGGGGTGAGCGGGCTGCGGCTGCGGGTCGGCGCGCGGGCGTTGGAGGAGGCGCTGGAGAACGGGACGGCGGTGCTGCCGGACGTCGAACGGGCCGGGGTGCGGCTGGTGCGGGCGCCGGGGCACCCGAGGCTGCGCGGGGCGGTGCGGCTGCGGCCGGGCGGGGATCCGGCCGCGCTGGTGGAGCACTTCGAGGACGGGCCCCGGACGGACGCGTGCGGGAGCCTGCGGCTGGCGGAGCTGCCGGCCGACCTGCGGATCCGGGTCCTCCAGGCGGCCCACGCCGAGCCGCGGCCCGGGCGGGGGCGGCGCGGTCGGCGGGGGCGCGGGCAGGCGCGGGTGGAGTAGGCGGGTCGGGCTCAGAGGCCGCGGAGGGCGCCGCCGTCGACGGGGACCATGATGCCGGTCAGGTAGGAGGCGGCGGGGGAGAGCAGGAAGGCGGCGACCTTGCCGAACTCCTCGGGGGTGCCGTAGCGGCCCAGCGGGATCGAGGCGGTGGCCTGGGCGCGGGCCGCGTCGGGGTCGGCGGCGAGGCCGTCGAGCTCGCGGACCCGGTCGGTGTCGATCCGGGCCGGGAGCAGGCCGAGCACCCGGATGCCGCGGGGGCCGAGCTCGTCGGCGAGGGCCTTGGCGGCCATGGCGAGACCCGGGCGCAGACCGTTGGAGATGCCCAGGCCGGGGATCGGCTGGCGGACCGAGCTGGAGAGCACGAAGGCGATCACCCCGCCGTCGGGGAGCGCGGCGGCGGTGGCGCGGGCGAGGCGCAGGGCGCCGAGGAAGACGGACTCGAAGGCGTCCCGCCAGGCCTCCTCGGGGGTGGTCTCCACGGGGCCGGCCTGGGGGCCGCCGACGCTGATCAGGATGCCGTCGAGCCGGCCGAAGCGGTGCCGGGCCTCGGCGATGAGGCGCTCGGGGGTGTCGGGGTCGGCGTTGTCGGCGACGAGACCGTGGGCGGTGCCGAGGGTCTCGAGCCCGGCGACGGCGGTGTCGACGGCTTGCCGGGTGCGGCCGCTGACGAGCACGCGGGCGCCGTCGGCGACGAGTTCGCGGGCGCTCGCGAGGCCGAGGCCCCGGGTGGCGCCGGTGACGATGTAGGCCTTGTCCTTCAGTCCGAGATCCATGGGGACATAGTGCCCGGTGTGGAGGGTGGGGAGCGGGTCGAGGGGGCTGGCGTTGACGCCGGGGGGAAGGTTTACGGTCGTCGTCGGAAGTGCGGGAGGAGTGGTTCGGCATGCGGATCGGGGAGTTGGCGGAGCGGGCGGGGACGACCACGCGGGCGTTGCGGTACTACGAGCAGTTGGGGTTGTTGCCGGCCCGGCGGGCGGGCAACGGGTACCGGGCGTACGACGAGGCGGACCTCAGGCTGCTGCGCGAGATCCGGATGCTGCAGGACTTCGGGTTCGGGCTGGAGGAGACCAGGCCGTTCGTGGAGTGCCTGCGGGCGGGGCACCCGGAGGGGGACTCGTGTCCGGCCTCGCTGGAGGTGTACCGGCGGAAGCTGGGGGAGCTGGACGAGTGCATCGCCCGGCTCCAGGACGTAAGGGCGCAGGTGGCGGGGCAGTTCGACCGGGCCGTACGGGCGCGGGACGAGCTGGCCGCCGTCGAGGAACCGCCCCATTGTGAACTGGCGAAGGAGTAGACGGTGGTGGAGATCGCGGGTGTGCCGGCGGTGACGGACGAGACGTTCGCCGCGGAGGTGCTGGCGGCCGAAGGGCCGGTGCTGGTGGACTTCACGGCGGACTGGTGCCCGCCCTGCCGGATGATGGCGCCGGTGCTGGCGGACATCGCGCGGGAGGAGGCGCACCGGGTGCGGGTGGTGAGCCTGGACGTGGACCACAACCCGCGGACCCAGGCGGCGTACGGGGTGCTGTCGATGCCGACGCTGATGGTGTTCCGGGGCGGGCAGCCGGTGCGGTCGGTGGTGGGGGCGCGGGCGAAGGCGCGGTTGCTGCGGGAGCTGGAGGACGTCCTCTAGGCGGGGACGGCGTCGAGCGCGACCTCGGCCTCGGCGGCCTGCTTGGCGCGGTCCTTGGCCTCGCGGCGGGCGAGGACCCAGACGCCGACCGGGATCATCGCGGTGAACAGCCACCACTGGATGGCGTAGGCCATGTGCGGGCCGATGTCGGAGTGGTTGGGCTCGGGGACCAGCTGGGGCTGGTCGGCCGGGGCCGGGGTGGTGCCGGCGAGTTCGAGGTAGCCGCCCAGGAGGGGGGCGCCGGTCCGCTTGGCCTGCTCGTCGGTGTTGATCAGGTTGAACTGGCGGTCGGGCAGGCCGGTGCGGTCCTTGATGCCGCTGGCGCCGTAGGTCTCCTCGGCGCGCAGGCGGCCGGTGAGGGCGACCTCGCCGGCCGGGGTGGCCGGGACGGGCGGGTACTCGGTGGCGCCGTTGCCGGAGGCGACCCAGCCGCGGTTGACCAGGAGGGTGCCCTTGCCGTCGGCGAGCCGGAACGGGGTCACGACGAAGTAGCCGATGGTCCCGCTGGAGTCGGTCCGCTTGCGGACCACGAACTCGTGTGCCGGGTCGTACTGTCCGGTGGCGGTCACCGTGCGCCAGGTGAGGTCCTTGGGGACCGCGAAGCCGGGGGTCGGCGACAGGGTGTCGAAGGGGACCGGCGCGGCCGTGAGGGCCTGGCCGATCAGCTCGTTCCGGGCCACCCGTGCCTCGTGGCGGTGAAGCTGCCAGAAGCCCAGCTTGATCGTCGCGGGGATCAGCAGCAGCGCGACCAGCATGGTGATCAGCCACTGTCGGGTCAGCAGAAAACGGTACACATGGGAACGGTACGCCGACCTCACAACGGGCTCACGCACCGGGGTGCGGGGCGACCTCGCGCAGCAGTTGGAGGAAGGCGTCCTCGCCGACGACGGGGGTGCCGACCTCGCGGGCCTTGCGGGCCTTGCCGCTCCAGCTGTCCGGCTCGTTGGTGACCAGCAGGCTGGTGAGGCGGCTCACCGAGGTGGCGATGTGCAGGCCGGCCTCGACCGCGCGGTCCTCCAGGACCTCGCGGTCGGTGGCGGTGTCGCCGGTGATGGCCACCCGCATGCCCTGGACCAGCGGCTTGCCGTCCTGCCAGCGCCCCGGGTTGGGGTACGGGCAGGGCGGGCGCTTCTTGGCCTGGCGGTACGAGGCGCCGGTCCAGTTGCCGCGGCCGGGGGCGGCGGGCTCCTCCTCGCCGAGGTCGGTGACCGCGACGCAGTTCTGCAGCGGCAGCGGCACGCCGCCGTCGCGGGCGAGGTGCAGGCTGGGGCGGAAGGCCTCGGCGAGCACCCGGGCGTCGTCCAGGGCGTTGTGGGCGTGGCGCTGCCGGACGCCGAAGTGGGCGGCGAGCGAGGACAGCTTGCCGTTGGGCAGCGGCAGGCGCAGGTCGCGGGAGAGGACCATGGTGCACAGCCGCTGCTCGACCGGGGCGCGCAGGCCGGCCCGGGAGAACTCGCGGGAGATCATGTTCCAGTCGAAGAGCGCGTTGTGCGCGACCAGGACGCGGTCGTGCAGGCGCGCGGCGAACTCCTCGGCGATCTGCGGGAAGGTCGGGGCGGTGGCGAGCAGCTCGGCGGTGAGGCCGTGGATCCAGACCGGGCCGGGGTCCCGCTCGGGGTTGACCAGGGTGTACCAGTGGTCGACGACCTCGCCGTCCGGGTCCAGCTGGTAGACGCCCGCCGAGATGACGCGGTCCGAGCGGCCGAGACCGGTGGTCTCGACGTCGACGACCGCGAAGCCCCCGGCGGGGGCGGCGGAGCGCTGCGCGGGGACCGGGGCGGTCCGCGGCGCTCCGTACGTCTCGGGCTGGATCGGTTGCATGGTCCAACAGGATAAGGGGCCGGGCGGGGGGCTCCGGCCGGAATGTTCCGACCGACCGGCCGGAATAGAGTGGTCAGCGGGGGTGTCGTACACCTGGTCGAGACCGTTCAGCTAAGGAACAGCGCATGCGTGCCACCGTGATTCACGGCCCCAACGACATCCGGATCGAAGAAGTCCCGGACCCGGTGATCCAGTACCCGACGGACGTGGTGCTCCGGGTGGTGAACGCCTGTATCTGCGGCAGCGACCTGTGGGCGTACCGCGGGGTCGCGCAGCGGGTGGCCGGGCAGCGGATCGGGCACGAGTTCCTCGGCGTGGTCGAGGAGGTCGGCGCCGAGGTGCGCGGCTTCGCCAAGGGCGACTTCGTGGTGGCGCCGTTCGTCTGGTCGGACGGCGTGTGTGACTTCTGTCTCGAAGGCCTCCAGACCTCCTGCCCGCACGGCGGGTTCTGGGGGCAGGTCGGTTCGGACGGCGGCCAGGGCGAGGCGGTGCGGGTGCCGTTCGCGGACGGGACGCTGGTGAAGCTGCCGAAGGAGGCGGCGGGCGACGAGAAGCTGCTGCCCGGGCTGCTGGCGCTGTCCGACGTGATGTCCACCGGGCACCACGCGGCGGTCTCGGCGCGGGTACGGCCCGGGGCGACGGTCGCGGTGGTCGGCGACGGCGCGGTGGGCCTGTGCGGCGTCCTGGCGGCGCACCGGCTGGGCGCGGGCCGGATCATCGCGCTGGGCCGGCACACGGCCCGCACCGAGCTGGCCCGCCGCTTCGGTGCGACGGACGTGGTGGCGGAGCGCGGCGAGGCCGCGGTCGAGGCGGTGAAGGAGCTGACCGGCGGGCAGGGCGCGCACGCGGTGCTGGAGGCGGTCGGCACCGAGGAGTCGATGCGGACGGCCGTCTCGATAGCCCGGGACGGCGGCGCGGTGGGCTACGTCGGGGTGCCGCACGGCGGCAGCGCGGGCGTCGACATCGGTCAGATGTTCGGCCGGAACGTTTCGCTGAACGGCGGCGTCGCCCCGGCCCGCGCGTACATCCCCGAGCTGCTGCCGGACGTCCTCTCGGGCGCCATCGAGCCGGGCCTGGTCTTCGACCGGACCGTCGGCCTGGACGGCGTGCCGGACGGCTACCGCGCGATGGACGACCGCTCGGCCCTGAAGGTGCGGATCGCCTTCTGAGGCGTCGGCCTCCCGGCTCCGGCCCGTGCCGCCCCGTTCGGGGTGCGGCACGGGCCGGAGCCGTTCTCCGAGGAGGTTCCGGGGGCCGATCGTGGGCGGTGCGGTCGCTGGGATGGGCTGTTTTTCGGCCAATCGGATGGTGCGAGGGGGTGAACGGTCGACTGATCGCGGTCAACCCCTTCCGGGGCGGGCAGGACGCTCCTAGCATTGCGCGGCGCACACCAGACATGTGACGCCCCTCACGTTCGATCGTTCCCCCCGTGTGACAAATACGCCGAAGGAGTGAGACAGCGTGGATTCGCCGCCGCTCACCACCACCGCCGCCACGGAAGCCCAACTCATCGACGACAGCGAGGAGTTCCGTACGCTGCGGCGCTCGTTCCGGAGCTTCGCCTTCCCGGTCACCATCGGCTTCGTGCTCTGGTACCTGTTCTACGTCCTGCTCTCCTGCTACGCCCCGGGACTGATGCGCACCAAGGTCCTCGGGCACGTCAACGTGGCCCTGGTCCTCGGGCTGCTGCAGTTCGTGACCACCTTCGCCATCGCCGCCTGGTACGCCCGCTACGCGGACCGGCGGATCGACCCGCCAGCCGCGGCGATCCGCGAGGCGCACGGCGCCGTCGTCCACGCTCCCCGGGAGTCCGCCGAATGAGCCTGCTCGCCAGCTCCGCCACCGAGCACCGCGGCCTGACGATGGCCCTGTTCGGCGTGTTCGTCCTCGCCACCCTCGGCATCACCGTCTGGGCCGGGCGGCAGACCAGGAGCGCCTCCGACTTCTACGCCGGCGGCCGCGGCTTCACCGGCTTCCAGAACGGCCTGGCCATCTCCGGCGACTACATGTCCGCCGCCTCCTTCCTCGGCATCGCCGGGACCATCGCGCTCAGCGGCTACGACGGCTTCCTCTACTCGATCGGCTTCCTGGTCGCCTGGCTGGTCGCCCTGCTGCTGATCGCCGAACCGCTGCGCAACTCCGGCCGCTTCACGATGGCGGACGTGCTCGCGTTCCGGATGCGCCAGCGCCCGGTGCGCACCGCGGCGGGCGTCTCCACCATCGTGGTGTCGATCTTCTACCTGCTCGCCCAGATGGTCGGCGCCGGCACCCTGGTGGCCCTGCTGCTGGGGGCCGAGGGGGGCGCCGCCAAGCGCTGGACCATCGTCGGGGTCGGCGCGCTGATGATCGTCTACGTGGTGATAGGAGGGATGAAGGGCACCACCTGGGTGCAGATCGTCAAGGCGGTGCTGCTGATCGCCGGCGCCGCGCTGATGACCGTCCTGGTGCTGGCCAAGTACCACTTCAACCCCTCCGAACTGCTCGGCGCGGCGGCGAGCGCGAGCGGCAAGGGCGAGGCCTTCCTCCAACCGGGGCAGAAGTACGGCAGCGGCACCGCCAAGCTCGACTTCATCAGCCTCGGCATCGCGCTGGTGCTCGGCACCGCCGGCCTGCCGCACATCCTGGTCCGCTTCTACACCGTGCCCACCGCCAAGGCGGCCCGGAAGTCGGTGCTCTGGGCGATCGGCATCATCGGCGTCTTCTACCTGATGACCCTGGCGCTCGGCTTCGGCGCGGCCGCGCTGGTCGGCTCCAAGGCGATCAAGGCGGCGAACGCGGCGGGCAACACCGCGGCCCCGCAGCTGGCCGAGGCGCTCGGCGGGGGCGCCGGGAGCACCGGCGGCGCGATCCTGCTCGCGGTGATCTCGGCGGTCGCCTTCGCCACCATCCTGGCCGTGGTCGCCGGGCTCACGCTCGCCTCCTCGGCCTCCTTCGCCCACGACCTCTACGCCAACGTGATCCGGCGCGGGAAGGCGAGCGAGAGGGAGGAGGTGCGGTCGGCGAAGTGGGCCGCGGTCGCGATCGGGGCGGTGGCGATCGTGCTCAGCCTCTTCGCGGACAAGCTCAACACCGCCGCCCTGGTCGCGCTGGCCTTCGCCGTCGCCGCCTCGGCGAACCTGCCCACCCTGCTCTACTCGCTGTTCTGGAAGCGCTTCACCACCGTCGGCGCGGTCAGCTCGGTCTACGCCGGACTGCTCACCTCGGTGACGCTGGTGGTCTTCTCCCCGGTGGTCTCCGGCGCGAAGACCTCGCTCTTCCCGCACTCCGACTTCCACTGGTTCCCGCTGGAGAACCCCGGCCTGGTCTCCATCCCGGTCGGCTTCCTGGCCGGCTGGCTCGGCACGCTGCTGTCCAGGGAACGCCCCGACGCGGCGAAGTACGCTGAACTGGAGGTCCGCTCGCTGACCGGGCTGGGCGCCCACTGATCGTCCCGCGATGACTATGCTGGCCCGGCCCGCCGTGACGGTGGCCGGGCCGGCCGCATCTCGGGGAAGGACGAACGTGCTGCTCGACACCTTCGGACGCCAGGCCGTCGACCTGAGGGTCTCCCTCACGGACCGCTGCAACCTGCGCTGCACCTACTGCATGCCCGAGGAGGGCCTGCGGTGGCTGGCCAAGCCCGAGCTGCTGACCGACGAGGAGATCGTCCGGCTGGTCACCGTGGCCGTGCGCGACCTGGGCGTGCGCGAGGTCCGCTTCACCGGCGGCGAGCCGCTGCTGCGTCCCGGACTGGTCGCCGTCGTCGCCGCCTGCTCGGAGCTGGAGCCGCGCCCGGAGCTCTCGCTGACCACCAACGGCATCGGACTGGCCCGCACCGCGACGGCGCTGCGCGAGGCCGGCCTCGACCGGGTCAACGTCTCGCTGGACACCCTCGACCCCGAGGTGTTCCACACCCTCACCCGCCGCCACCGCCACCAGGACGTCCTGGACGGGCTGGCCGCCGCCGAGGCCGCCGGGCTGGCACCGGTGAAGCTGAACGCGGTGCTGATGCGCGGGGTCAACGACCACGAGGCGGCCGACCTGCTGGCCTGGTGCCTGGAGCGGGGCTACGAGCTGCGCTTCATCGAGCAGATGCCGCTGGACGCCCAGCACGGCTGGGACCGTACGTCGATGGTCACCGCGACGGAGATCCTGGACCTGCTGCGCACCCGCTTCACGCTCACCCCGGAGCCGTCCGCGAGCCGGGGCGCGGCACCCGCCGAGCGCTGGCTGGTGGACGGCGGCCCGGGCTGGGTGGGCGTGATCGCCTCGGTCACCCGGCCGTTCTGCCGGGCCTGCGACCGCACCCGGCTGACCGCCGACGGCCAGGTGCGCAACTGCCTGTTCGCGACCGGCGAGACCGACCTGCGCACCGCGCTGCGCTCCGGCGCGGACGACGCCGAACTGGCCGCGCTGTGGCGGGCGGCGATGTGGGGCAAGAAGGCCGGGGCCGGGATCGACGACCCGGAGTTCCTCCAGCCCGAGCGGCCGATGTCCGCGATCGGCGGCTGAGCGGGCCGAGCGGGTTGGGCCGGTTGAGCCGGTCGGGCAGGCGCTAGGCCGGCTTCCCGGAGCCCTCGGCGGGCTCGGGGGTCCAGTCGGCGAAGGCGACGACCTCCTTGAGGAAGCCGCGCACCGAGAGGAACTGGGACAGGTGCTCGCGGTGCCCGTCGCAGGCGAGCCAGGTCTTGCGGCGGTCCGGGGTGTGCAGCTTGGGGTTGTTCCACACCAGCACCCAGCCGGCGTCCGTCCGGCAGCCCTTGGCGGAGCAGATCGGCGTCTGCGGGGTGTCCATCGGGCCGTCCTCAGCGATTGGCGGGTGGGTCTGCACCGCCAGTCTGTCACGCCCGTCCGGGCCGACCGGATCCGGGCATGGCGACGCCGGGCAGCCACGGGGGGAGCCGCCCGGCGTCGGTCCGTCGCTCCGACGGGGGATGCGGAGCGCGTACGCAGTATGTCACGCCAAGACCCTCGGATGGGGAGGTCTTGCATGATTAATCTGAGCTTCTTTTGAGCTTTCGCTGAGCCGGACGGGGGTGAAGCGGCATGAAACGGACGGTCAGTCCACGTCCTGTGAAGGATCGGTGGGAACGGCCTTTGCCTCTCCTGTACCAGCCTTCGCACCAGCCCCACCCGTCCCACCGGGGCCGAGCATCAGCGGGGTGTCCAGCGGGATGTCGAAGGTGCTCGGCAGCCCCGGGGCCCGCTCCCGGCCCGCGTTGGCGATCAGCACCGCGAAGTACGGCAGCAGGACGGCGCCCGCCAGCGCCGCGAACGCCAGCCAGCGCTGGACGTCCCACAGCACCACCGCGAGCAGCACGCAGACCGTGCGGAGCAGCATCGAGATGACGTAGCGGCGCTGGCGTCCCCGGACGTCCTCGGTGAGGCTGCTGCGCGCCCCCGTGATCCGGAAGACCTGCCCGTCGTCGGCGCTCTTGCCCATGTGTCCTACCGCCCTCGTCGCGCACCCGCGCGCCTGGCCGCGCGGCCTCCTCACGGTACGCCCGGGCGCACCCGGCGACGAGACCGGGTGGGCCGCACCCACCCGGTCGGGTACGCGAAGGGCCTGTCCGGCGGAGCGGACAGGCCCTCGGCGGTGCGGTGCGGCGCTAGGGCCTGTCTTCAAACTCGCGTCTGCGGGGCGACGCCGGGGCACGCACCTCGCCGCGTTGTCGTCGGTCGCCAATGGCCCCC